>CAYRFU010000120.1:1903-18257 GCA_964423525.1 uncultured Burkholderiales bacterium
TCCAGACGGCCTGTTTGTCAGTCTAGATGGCTGTTTCATCGATGGGGTCACGGCTTTGGAGACTCGGATCCTGAAGATGGACCGAGGCGAGTATATCCGTACTGCCGAGGAATATCGCCACCTGGTGGCTCCCCACTTCGAGACGGTGAAAGTCGTTTCCAGGCGGGGAATGCTCTGGATTCCCTACCCTGTCTGCATTATGCAGTGCAGCTAAACGAGCCGAGAGAGGCCTTCGTGAAGAGTGGTCGTGGGCCGAAAGCCAGTCCATTTCTCCAGATTCGTCGGATCCCCCACCAGGCGAAACGGCTCTCCCACTCGATAGGGACGGGCGCCAAAGTTGACCAGGTCACGGCGGCCCGTTAACTCTTCCATCAAAGCCACTACGGTGCGCAGTGACGTCTCGGTTCCGGTGCAGATCTCAACCTCTGCCCCAGCCAGGTCTTGGCTGGTGGCTAGCCTCAAGAGGGCTTCCACAACATCCTCAATCCAGACGAAGTCGCGAGTTTGATGACCCGGTGAGACGTCGAGTTTACGGCCTTCTCGGAAAGCGTCGATCAAAGCGGGCAAGAACATCGAGCGCTTCTGACCCGGCCCGTAAGCCAAGTAGACCCGCGCAACTCCGACGTTAAGTCCGGTGTAGCGTGCGAACCCTCGGGCCCAGAGCGTCGAGCAAGCCCGCGACACGCCGTAGAGGTTGACCCCCCCATCGAGTTCATCAGCAGTGCCCATAAGAATGGTGGTGCGGACCTGATGAGTCCGACACGCCTCCAGGACGTAAACACTCCCAGCGACGTTGCTATGGAACGTCTGAAGCGCGTCAGGCTCGTCTCGCCCCCCGATGTGACCAGCCAGGTGGAAGACCACATCAGGACGGAAGTGACCGATCACCTCCTGGCACGTATCGATGCGCGTCACATCCATCTCGGTCCGGCTAGGAGCCAGCACACGGGCCTGACGGGCTTCCAGGGCTTGACGAAGGTGACGACCCAAGAACCCCCGTCCTCCCGTGATCAGGACTGACGCGTCGCGATAGTTCACCAAGTCACCCAGGGACGTTCCTGAGAATCCCACATCTGGTTGAGCAGTTGCAGATCTCTATAGGTATCCATGCACTGCCAGAAGCCGTCATGATGGTGGACCATCAACTGACCGTCGTCGGCCAATTGGGCCAAAGGTCCGTGTTCAAAGCTGCAGCTATCTCGTTCGTCAAGGTAGTCGAAAACCCGTCGATTCAACACCATAAAGCCGCCGCTGATGCGACCTTCTTGGGCCAGAGGTTTCTCGCGAAATTGACGAACCTGATTCCCCTCGCTGAGCAGTTCGCCGAAGCGAGCCGGGGGGCGAACACCGGTGACGGTGGCAATCTTGCCGTGGCTTTGATGAAAGGTCAACAGCTCCGAGATGGACACGTCCGAGACACCGTCCCCGTAGGTTAAAAAGAAGTCCTCCTCCTGGATGTAGGGCTCAATCTTCTTTAGGCGGGCCCCCGTTTGGGCGGCATGGCCTGTGTCAGCGAGCGTGATACGCCAATCTCGCTCCTCGGGCTCACCGTGAAGGTCGACTTGAGGGGGATTGGTCAAACGCACGGTGAGGGCTTGGTGGGTGACGAAGTAGTTGAGAAAATAGTGTTTGATCTGATCGCCTCTGTAGCCCAGGCAAAGGACAAAATGCTTCTGGCCGAAAGCTGCGTAGTGCTTCATGATGTGCCAAAGAATGGGTCGTTCCCCTACCTGGACCAACGGTTTAGGACGAAACTCAGTTTCTTCTCGCAGCCTCATTCCAAGACCGCCGCATAAAATCACAACCTTCACCGCATCCGTCCTTTCCAATATTCGGGAGTGGCCCGGGCTAGATTCTTGAGAAACTCCCACACCGACCCCATAGAGATGTAGGATCGACCCTTCTCCCGGGTAATGAAATCGATCGAGACGGCCGCCAACTGCCAACCCCGCTGGCGAGCCTTCATTAGCAACTCGGCGTCGATGAACCAATCCCTGGAGCTCAGTTGAAGCTCAAGAAGATGACGACGAGCGAAGAACTTCGGGGTCGCGTTAGCGTCGTTCTCCCAGTAACCGGTGCACATTGAGAAGAGGAGATTGTAGGCCACAGAGACCAAAGCTCGGACAGTCCCGTCCCCTCTGGTCACGCGTCGAGTCTTACACAGGTCGACACCGGTTTGGCGATAGTGGATAAAAGTCCTTACCACATCAGCGGGAGCGACCTGGCCGTCGCCATCCATGAAACCAACGTGTTCACCTCGAGCGGTCTCCAAGCCCCGCAAGATTCCCCACCCGTAGCCGCGGTTAGGAAAGACTGTTACGGGCCGAAGCTCGGGATGGGACTCGGCCAATCGAGTCAGCAGCTGAGAGGTCTGGTCGAGGGACCCATTGTCCACCGCGACCAGTTCGAACGCGAAGTTCATCTCCCTCAGACCTTCGAGAAGATTGACCAGGGTCGACTCCGCTCCTTCCTCTTCATTGAAGAAGGGAATCACCAACGACAGGTCTAGCTCGGGCTCTTCCTCCTGGGCCCAAGTGAGAGGACCGTCTGTCGGGCCAGGCTTGCGCGCCACCAGGAAGCGAGAACGGCCCCAATCAGTGTCCTCGAAAAGGCGCTCGAACCGGCTCCAAACTGAGGGTAGAAACCCAAACGGCCCGAAGGTTTCGAGTTCGAGACCCGCTACTGAAAGTTGTTCTCTGTAGCCGTCGACTTTACCGGTGAGACCTAAAACAATGGCCAACCCGCCCGGCACGAGTCGAGAAGAAAGCTCCCCCCAGTTTGGTTCGGCGCAGCTCACCACCACAGGAACTTGATGTTCTGGCCCAATCTCTGGGCCCAAGAACGAATGGAACTCGTGCTCAAGTTGAGGACCGAGATGGTCAGCTGCCAGCCCAAGTATCTGAAGATGGCGGGGCCGCCCCAATCGGCGAACCACCCGCCTGATCACCTCGAGCTGAGATTGGGCAACCTTCATATCAGGGTGGGGTCAAGCTCTCAAGAAAGTTCTCATACTCGGTCTGAGAGAAGCGCTGCACTTTGCCCAACATTCTTCGACCGTTGGTGTCGATGCCCAGCAACTCAAGCCCCATATCGCCCTGACTCCAGGGAACTCGCTTGAGCACCTGGGCCAGTTCCACAGAGCCGTCGGGCAGATGCTCGACTCGAGCCATCATACCGTTGTCCAAGAGGGTATTGGCCACGAACAGTTTGGGCTCGGGAGTGCTGGCCATCTTGGGAGCCGGCAGGAAATCGATACCCGGTTCGCCCTGGGACTCTGTGTCGGGCGGCGGCCCGGGAGTCCCGGCTTGAAGGGGTTCCGGCTCCAAAGGGGCTTCGATATCAGGCAACGGAGTGAGCTCTGGTTGGTCGCTCTTGCCGGCCGTGCCCTCAGTAGGTCGAGGAGCTGGCTGACCCGTTCCTCCGCTGGTGCCTTCCTGGGGTCGCGAGTTGGTGACGCGTCCGCTGGTGGATTCCGATGGTCGTAGCGACGGAATCACCGGCCTAGGGGCGGGGGCCGCCGCTCCCGGGCGCGTGCCACGACGGCTACGGGGCCGGACCGGAGATTTTTCCAGGGTCAACTCAACCCGCATAATATAGTCACCAACCCGGATCTCCTGGCCTGGGGCCAGCCGCTGCCACACCATTGGAGGAAGCTTGATACGGTTGACGCGAGTGCCGTTAGTGGAGTTCAGATCGCGGATCTCCAGCACTCCGTTCACCTGGCGAAGCTCGACGTGGCGCCGGCTAGCGGCCTTATCGTGGCAGATGATGTTGTTCTCTGGGGAGCGACCCAGCGAAAGATGGAGGTCATCCTTTGGCAGAGGGATCTTAATATCGTCAACGATGAGGGTGAACACGTTTTGGGCTGGGAACTCGCGAGCTGCTGTAGCTATTCGGAATCGCCCCGTTCGCTCCCCCCAGGAAGAGCACCTACAAAGTCTGAATCACCTTCATCAGAGGCGACATCGTCGAGACCACCAAAACCCCGACCACCACACCCATAAAGACCATCACCATCGGCTCAAGCAGAGCCGTCAGGATGTCGAGAGTGTTTTCCAGCTCCACTTCGTAGATCTCGGCCAATCGGTCTAGCATATCGGCGACCTGACCAGACTCTTCTCCGGCCCTCACCATTTGAAGCACCATGGTCGGAAAGAAGCCCGAAGCAGACATCGACTCTTCCAGAGTGCACCCGTCCTTGAGTGCCTCGATGGAGGCTTTCGCTTCCTGCTCCAGGACGGGGTTATCAGAGGCTTTGCCAGCCAGACTCAGAGCTACGATAGGCGAAATTCCTACCGAGAGTTGCACGGCCAGGGCTCGCACGAAACGAGCTACAGCGACGGTCCGCATCGTCTCGCCCAAGCAAGGTATCCTCAGCACGAAGCGAGTGTAGCGAAGGGCGAACTTTTCATTCTCGAACAGTTTGGGAAGGCCGAACCA
Organism: uncultured Burkholderiales bacterium; assembly: GCA_964423525.1. Taxonomy (GTDB): domain Bacteria; phylum Vulcanimicrobiota; class Xenobia; order Xenobiales; family JADMJV01; genus CAYRFU01. The sequence goes on from CAYRFU010000120.1 coordinate 6,344, forward strand.
GGCCGCCACCAAGGCCAACGAGCCGAGCAAGTAGAACCAACCACTCCTCAGGATAGAACAGCCGGCCATAACGATTTTGGTCAACAGAGGCAACTCCTGGCCCAACCCGGTGACCATATTGAAGATCCCTTCCATCAGGTAGGGAGGGATGGTAATCATCATCAGCATGGCCACCCCAAAGGTGAAGGCGGGATAAGTGATGGCGCTTTTGACCTTCATCACCATGGCTCGGTGGCGCTCTTCATAATGGCTTAGCTGGAGGAGGGTTTCGTCCATCGTCCCAGAGGCTTCGGCGATGTGGACCAGGCGAAGCTGGAGGCCAGTGAAGGCGCCTTTGCAGGCGGCCATCGAGTTGGAAAGGTAGTGGCCGTTTCGGACTCGACTGGAGACGAGCTCGGCCACGGCCGACATCTCAGGGTCGTCGAGTTGCTCGGCCAGCAACGTCAGGGACCGCTCAACCGGAACTCCGGCGCGGAACATGACCGCCAGAGAGCGAAAAAAGACGACACGGGCTTCAGACGAAGGTCGAAAAACCCGACTCGCCTCACTGCGGACATCCTTTTGAAAGGTCGGTTTCAAACGTCCCCCCAGATTCTGGACGGACTGTGTGCCGACTGCCATCGATTAGCCTCCCATCGCGTCTGAGCCGTTGGGCTGTTTCTTTTCCGCAGCTCTCCCAGGCTCCTGCGACGCGGGGCCACGCCATTCCTCAGTAGTATAGCACATCAGCCAGGTAAGGGCGAGGAAGAAGCTAGAACGACCCGGTTTCGCCCCTCGTTCTTGCCCACGTAGAGAGCCTCGTCGGCCTGATTCAGAGCCGTTTGGAGAGCTTCGGGAGTAGAACCCTCGAGAACAGCCAAACCGAAGGTTATGGTGACGCGACCGAGGGGGTGTTGGGCGTGGGTCAACTCCCGTTGCTCGAGGTCGACCCTCAGTCTTTCGCAAGCCACCCGCGATTGCTCCAGAGACTGTTCACAAAACACGAGCAAGAATTCTTCGCCACCGAAACGATAGACCCGGTCACTGCCTCGGGTGCCCCGTTCGAGGAGCTGAGCGACCTGCTTGAGAATCTTGTCGCCTTCGAGGTGGCCGTAGGTGTCATTATAATGCTTGAAGTAGTCGATATCCGCCATAGCCAGGCAGTAATTGTGGCCGTAGCGATCGTAAGAATCGAGGTTCGCTGAGTGTGGAGAGGAGAAGAAAGATAGTGTAATGCCCGAAAGGCCTCTGACGCACGGCTCGGCACAGCTCAAGCCCGTTTTTTCCGGGCATAATGAAGTCGCTTAGAATGAACTCAGGGGCCAGCTCTAGATAGGCTTTCCAGCCCTCGTCTCCGTCACAAGCCTCAACGGCTTCGTGGCCCAGGCGTGCCACGGCGGCCATCAAAACAGCCCTCTCGGACTCCTTATCACCGACCACCAAAATGCGCATTCTGAGGGCGTTTTCGGCGATCGAGGGGGAAGGCCTTCGTAAGGCTTCGAAGCACCGCCCATGCAGCCGCAAGAGCGAGTTCTGGTGCTGGATTACGGCTCCCAGTATAACCTTTTGATCACCCGTCGCATTCGGGAGTGTGGAGTGTTTGCCGAACTGGTCGACCCCGATCGCCCCTGGCCAGAATTGGCCAACCCTTCGCCCCGGGCCGTCGTTCTCTCGGGAGGACCCAACAGCGTCTATGACCAGGGAGCTCCTCAGCTTCCCGACGGCCTCCTCGAAAGTGGGCTTCCCGTTTTGGGGATCTGCTACGGAATGCAACTTTTGACCCGTCACCTGGGTGGGGAGGTCGTGCGAGGAGAGGTTCGAGAGTATGGCCCGGCTCGCTTTCGCACCCTTAACCACCACCCTTTGTTCGCGGGACTCGACGGAGAGCAGCACTGCTGGATGAGTCACGGCGATCGAGTCGACCGTCTGCCTCCCGGCTTTGTGAAGCTGGCCGTCACCGACAGCGCCGTGGCCGCCATCGGCGACCCTGAGCGTGGCTACTACGGTCTTCAGTTCCACCCTGAGGTCAGTCACACCCCGGGCGGCACAGCTCTGCTCAACAACTTTCTGAAAATGGCGGGGTGTCGCTTCGAGTGGAACGCCGGATGTTTTGTGGAAGCGGCTGTTCAGGAGATCCGTCAACAGGTCGGCGAGGCTCGGGTAGCTTGCGCCCTCTCGGGGGGAGTGGATTCAACCGTGGCGGCCGCCCTGGTGGCCAAAGCCATCGGAGACCGGTTGATCTGCTTTTTCGTCGACAACGGACTGCTCCGCTACCAGGAAGCAGACCAGGTGATGGAGAGCTTGCGCGAGACCGGTTTGAACGTCAAGAAACTGGACGCGGAAAACCGGTTTCTAGAAAAATTGGCCGGAGTGAGTGAGCCCGAAAAAAAACGCAAAGCGATCGGCGAGACTTTCATCAGAGTTTTCGAAGAGGCTCTCAAGATAGAGGGCGACATCAGATTTCTCGTCCAGGGCACCCTCTATCCCGACATCGTCGAGAGCGGCCACGGGGGCCAGGGCAAAGCGGCCACCATCAAAACTCACCACAACGTGGGAGGGCTACCCGACGACATGGAGTTGGAGCTGGTCGAGCCGCTGACAACCCTGTTCAAAGACGAGGTGAGACGAGTTGGAGCCGAGTTGGGAGTCCCCGCCCCAATCCTGGCTCGTCAGCCTTTTCCTGGCCCAGGCATGGCCGTGAGGGTCTTGGGACCCGTCAGCAAAGACCGTCTCGATACAGCTCGAAAAGCAGACTGGATCGCTCGCACCGAGATTGAAAGCTGGCCGCTAAAAAAGCAGCCCTGGCAGTATTATGCGGCCCTCTTACCAGTCCAAAGCGTAGGAGTGATGGGCGATGCGCGTACCTACGCCGACGTGGTGGCCGTTCGGGCTGTGCACTCGGAAGATGCGATGACGGCCGATGTGGCTCGCCTCGACTGGGAGCTGCTTGACCGCATCGCCACCAGAATCGTCAACGAAGTGGAAGGAGTCAACCGGGTGGTCTATGACGTGACGCCCAAACCTCCCGGCACCATCGAATGGGAATAACCACCGAATTTTTACCGGTAGAGGAACAGTTCCAACTGCTCCAGCGCGGGGCGGCTGAGATCATCTCCGAGGCCGACCTGCAGGCCCGCCTCAAACAGTCCGCCGAGCAGAAACGGCCGATGCGCATCAAGCTTGGCCTTGACCCGACCGCTCCGCATATTCATTTAGGCTTCGCGGTGGTTCTCAGGAAACTCCGGCAGTTCCAGGACCTGGGTCATCAGGTCGTCCTTCTGATCGGCGACTTCACAGCTCGGGTGGGCGACCCTACCGGTCGCTCCAAGACGCGCAAAGTGTTGACCACCGACCAGATCGAAGAGAACGCCCGCACCTATCGCGACCAATTTTCGCTGATCCTCGACCCCGACAAGACGGAAGTCCGTTTCAACTCTGAATGGTTGGGCCCTATGACTTTCCAAGACGTCGTGACCTTGAGTTCGCGCTACACTGTGGCCCGGATCATGGAGCGAGACGATTTTGAGACCCGCTTTCAAAGCGGCACTCCCATCGGCCTCCATGAATTGCTCTACCCGCTGATGCAAGGTTTCGACTCGGTGGCTCTCAAGAGTGATGTCGAAATGGGAGGAACCGACCAAAAGTTCAACTGCCTGGTTGGTCGCACCCTTCAAAAAGAATATGACCAGGACCCTCAGATCGTCTTTTTGACCCCCATCCTGGAAGGCACGGACGGCAAAGAGAAGATGAGCAAGAGTTTGGGCAATTACGTGGGCATCACCGAACCGGCTGAAGAGATGTTTGGCAAGCTCATGTCGATCCCTGACGACATTATGCGGCGCTACTTCGAGCTTTGCACACTGGTGCCGATGGACCAAGTTGACCAGCGACTCAAAAACGATCATCCTCGCGACACCAAGATGTGGTTGGCCCGCGAAATTATTGCCATCTATCATGATCGGGCCGCCGCCCAAAGAGCTCAGGACGAGTTCATCAAGGTCTTCTCCCAGGGAGGCACTCCCACCGATATGGAAGAGGCCCAAATCCCATACGCCGAGACCGTGAAAGGCAAGTTCTTCCTGCCCAAGCTGTTGGTGCGGACGGGTTTGGCTAGCTCCAATAAAGAATCTCGTCGTTTGATCGAACAAAATAGCGTCTCGCTCGACGGGGAGAAGGTGAACCAACCCGTCGATGTCGACCTTCAAAACGACCCGATCCTGAAATGCGGAAGACGCTTCGTCCAAATCATCCTGGTGAAGGAGTGAATCGGGTCTGGCCCCTCCTCCCCTACTTGTGGTTGGTCACACTAGCCTGGGCCTCCCCACTGGGGAACCCCTCTGATTTAGCCCCCGGCCCCTCGGGGATTGTGATCTCGGAATTCGCCACCGGCCGCCTGGTGGGGGTGCAAGCCCCACCCAACGATTTGAGAGCTTGGAGTCTGGAAGGTGACGGTCGAGGTCGCTACTGGATGGCCGATCCTCTGACCGACCGAGTGGCAAGCTTAGGTCCCGATGGAATCTGGCACGAATTCGACCTGCAGGTGAGGGCTCCGGCGGCCCTTGCCTATTGCCAGGGTCGCCTCTTTCTGGCCGAGAAATTCGGCCGGCTTTTGGAGCTGTCGCCTCAAGACGGCTCGGTCGTCCAGGTGCTTGCGGTAGGTCTGGAAGGGGTTGGGGACCTCGCTTGCAACGGTCGCCAACTCTATTTGAGCTTCCCCCAGCAGGGTCAGGTCGACCGAATCCATTTGCTTGACCGAAGCCGGGAGGTGTTGGTGGAGGGCCTGGCTTTCCCTCTTGGTCTGGCCTGTCGGGGCGAGGCGGTCCTGGTGGCCGAGTCTTTTACTGGCTCCGTCTGGGAATACCCTGGTCGTCGCCTGGTGGCAGAAGCCGCCCCTGGTGTGTGCGGCTTGCTAGTCCATGGGGACCAGGTTTGGGCCACCAATCTTTTGGATGGCTCAGTGCGAGAACTGACCACCTCGCAGGAACTCCACTCGGCCGGAGTCTTTCCCCCGGGGGCTCTGCGATTTGAGCTAGAGAGTCGCATTTTCGCCGGCGGATTCACAGCTGTCGAACTGGATGCTCGCCAACAGGTGGTCCACGCCCCCATTCTGGGAAGTTTCTTCGGTCGGCGCGAGCAGTTCGCTGGCGTGGTCGCTTCAGCCCTGGGCCGAGACGGCACAGTCTACTACTCCCTGACACGGGCAGGACGTATCGTGACGGGGTGGGGCACCCGAACTCGTGTGGTTGCCGAGGGTCTTATCCGTCCTGCTGGTCTGGTCGTGCTCGACGAGGGGCCGGTCCTGGTGGCCGAGGCGGGGCGGTCCCGGCTGGTCGCTATCCTACCGGGGGGAGCAACAGTCCCGATCCTGACGGGCCTGCAGGAACCGGTCGACCTGGCTTTGGTAGCGGACCAGGGCATCGCCATCGTGGACCGTAAGGATGGCGTGGTGCTCCTGGTCGGCAGTCAGCCCCCCCGAGTTGTGGTCCGTGACCTGCTAAGACCCGTCGCCGTCGTGGCCCTTGCGGACCGAAGTCTTGCGGTGGTCGAGGCCGGTCGGGACCGGGTGGTCAAGGTCGGCCTGGACGGGACGCTTCAGGTCTTGCTCCAAGAGGAGAAGGGGGCCTTTCGCAACGAGGATGGGGTGTTCTGGGACGTCATCGGAGGGCTCGCCCACGACCCGGTTCTTAATCGCCTCTATGTTTCCGTTCCTGGCCGCCGGGCCATCGAGACCATCAATCTGTGAGAGGACTTGGCCGCGCCAGGTCAGACCCTGCTATAGTTGGGTTATGAAAGCAAGAGGGTTTAGTCTGGGGTCGACTCTTCTGCTCACCCTCGTGATCGTGGTCCTAGTTTTCGCCCTGGCTTCAACGACCATCAGCCATCTCCAGCTGAACACTCATCAAGAGAATACCGACCAGGCCCGCAACCTGGCGGTGTCAGCGATCCATCAAGCCCTGGCTCGACTTCTGGCCGATGAGGAGTTTGGCAAGACCCCTGGAGGAGAGGTGCTTCGCTACCGTCCCGAGGGATTTCCGGCTGAGTCGGTAGGACTGCTCACCTTCGCCGTCTCGGTTATCCGCGTAGAGGATTCCCTGCACCCGGCTGGAGAGACCCCGGATGGGCACACAGACCACCGAACGAAGCTCCGACAAGATGACACTGAGACGCTCCCCATAGACAGGATCGGCCTGAACGTCACTGATGAGCATCGGCTCGCCGGAACGATGGACTACTCGAAAAAGCTCCTGGCTGATCTGCTCACTGCTCCAGAGTTTTCGCGCATCGAGACCGTGGACAGCCCCAACCTGCATCTCCTGGGGCTCACAGTCGCCCACCAGGACGACGGCCCGGGACGGTCTTAAGATGCCTACCAGTCGCTCCAGGGCGTTCTCGTAAAGCCTGTCCTCGGCAGCTGGCGGCAAGCTCATAGCTACCGCTTCCACGAGAGGCCGTTAGACCCCTCATTCGTGTGGCATCTTGAGTGAGATCTCTCAGGTGCCCATCACTTTTCGGTATCTCACCATGAACTACTCAGACTACAAGGGGCTACCGTGGCCCCTGGCCAACGGAGGGCTCAATGAATACGGTGTAGCTATCAGAGACGTCTGGTCGCCCAGCCGGGCTGAGTTGCTTCAGATGACCCCTGCCGACCTCCAGATAGACCCCCGGACTCTCGTGTTTCTCACCGTTCGGACCCTCCATGACGGTAAAAAATCGACCACCGGGATGGAGAGACAAGTCGGCCTCAATGACTTTCCAAGGGGGAGGACAAAACCACCGCTTGAGCAGTTCTCGGTCCAACCTCGGAAAAGGTGGTGGGCTGGCACGTCAACCAGACGACTGATGACTAGACCACTCTTCGCGGGGCTCTTTGGTAACAGTTCTAGCGGCCGTATCTCCACTGTCCCCTTAGCTGCAGGTGGAAGCTTGGCGGCAAAGTCTAAAGCCTCATCAAGATGCTCCATCGCTGCGCCATTGCAGTGGGACTGGTCAGAAAGGCACGAGCGACCTCCTGAGTGCTCAGCCCACAGACCTCACGCAGCGTTAGGGGGAGTTGAATCTTGGGGTCGATGGCCGGATGGCAACAAATAAAAATCAGACGAAGCCGGTCATCTTGGACCTCAGGCTCAGCCTGTTCGCAGTTGCAACGTTGAGTCTCTTGCCATTGGCTCGCCAAGACCGGTTCGAGTTCCCGGTACTTTCTACGTCGCCTCAGCTGATCGATAGCGTGGAACCGTCCCGTGGAAATAAGCCAGGAAGCCGGGTTGGTTGGCACTTCTGACTCCGACCACAGCGGCCAAGCTTTGGAAAAGGCCTCTTGCATGGCTTCCTCTGCCAAGTCAAAATCGCCTAGCAGCCGAATCAGAGTGGCCAGAACCTTCCGGGACTCGACCTTGTGGATCTCTTCGAAGGCGCGCTTGTTCACCACCGTTGCCAGGTTCGGGAGCGGACCTGGCTTTCCCTGATGACTCGCCTGAGGAACCTTAGTCCTGCCCACGCTCAAGCAAAGCCCGAAGCTCCTCTCCGGACAATTCGCTATCGGTCGCGGTCCCATCCATCACCTCGATGTTTGCACTCGGGAAGTCCACCTGGGGTGCATCAGCGGCCAATTCGCCCTCAGCCATCCGGTCTACAATCTCTGCCATTCTCTCGATGGCGGTCCGGGTATCAACCACCTCAGCCGGCTGAGGGTCGTCCGCCGCAGCTAGACCTGAAGCCTCCCCATCGTCGGCTCGGAGCCTTTCAACGTAGGCGTCTAGCCGCTCTTCAACAGAGGCTGCAGCCTCCACGGTAGGCCTAGGATCGAAAGTCACAGGCCCCTCGCTACCTATCAAAGTATCCTGATGGGCCGCACCCGCCAGGGATTCACCGCCCGTGGCCTGTTGAGAGCCTTCAACCAGAAGCCTTTCGAACTCACTATGAGCGTCACTCCAACCGGACTCCCGAGCAGCGCGGTCGATGATATTACTCAGCTCAAAGACCTGGCTACTCTCAAGACTCGGCGTTTGAGCCAGGGCCCGCAAAGCATCTTCCAGGTCGAGAGAACCGAGGTTGCCTTTGTTCAAAAGGTATTCTCCAAGTTGAACGTGCTCAGGGCTGTAGTCGGGGTTAGCCAGGACTTGCTCGACGGCCATCTTTCCCCCCTCCCAAAGGGAGTGTTCCGACAACGTGCTGGCCAAAGCTTCGGCCATATCGGCCTGAGCCGCACTCACCTGGGGGGCCGCCAGCAGCTCCAAAGCGGCTTGCTCTGAGTGACTCGAGTTATTCTGAATTAGAGCCAGGCCGGCCCGCACGTGCTCGGGCGACAAGTTGGGGTTCTTGACAGCCACGTTAAAGGCTTCGTCTCCTCCCCCATATTGAGCGTGTTTCACCGAATAATCGACCAAAGCCTGATACAGCTCGACGTGGGACTCGTTTAACTCCTCGGTCTGCACGATCTGCTTGTAGGTCGCAGCGAAGGAATTGCTGCCTCCAGCCAGTTCAGCCACCAAGGCTTTGCCCAGCTGGGCATGGATCGGTCCGAAGTGCTCGGCGTTGAGAGTCATATCCACCACCGTTCCTCCACCAGTCCAGAAGTAGTGGTCGTCCATCACGTGTCCAAGGGCCGACACAACTTCAGCTTGGTGCTCGTTGAAACCGGTGGCGGCCAGGAGCCTCTTGGCCGCACTGGAAGAGGTAGAAGATCTCGTCTCCACCAACTCCTTGGCCACCTCAGCTTGGGTTTCGTTCAAGTCTGGATTGACCAGGCCTATTTCCAAGAACTCCGTGGCCCCGTCCCAATGCGCATATTGAGCAGACAGTTCTAACATTCCGGTCAAGAGACTTCTGTGACCCTCGGTCACAGTTTCGGTCTGGAGGACCAGCTGTCTCGCTTCTTCCGTCTTGAAAGCGGTATTATCACCATGGTGAGCGATCTGCTCCAGCATCTGCTGGTGCTCAACCCCAAGGTGATCGTTGGCCAGAATGTCCGCCGCAAGCGAGGGAATCGCCTCGATGAAACCCACTTGAAGGGGCGTAATGGGCTCTCCCGCCAGGAGTGCCAGAGCCGAGTCGGTTTGGCGGGCTTCGAGCAAGGCTCGAACAGCCTGGAGATTGGTGTCGGCCACCTCGGGGTGAGCCATAAACGTGGAAGTGATGTGGTCGTGGAGGGTGCTTTGGCCGACAGCATAGTTAGGCGTCTCCAGAAGATCACCAAGCTTTTCGAGCTGGTCTGTATCGAGCTCGGAAGTCTCACTCGAGATCGTTAGCTTAACCGAGGCCTCGGCTTGGGCGCCGCCCTCTTTGAGGTCTCGAAGAGCCAGAGCGGCCCTGGATTCATCCAGATCTCGGGCCTCGAGAATCTGCTTGAAAAGGTCGTTTCCGGCAAAGGAGGTGTCTCTTGCGGCCAGGTCCACCACCTCCAGCAACACGTCCCGTTGATGGTCGTTCATCTCAGGACTGGAGAACAAGACTCCCAGGGCTTCACTCGAATCAAAAGCGTCGTCGCGAGCCATCTTCTCAGTCAGCGCTCGACCAACCGCCAGGTTGTTGGGTCCAAACTCCGCGTTGGAAGCCACCCGATTCAAATAGTCGGTCGGGTTATCCCATTCGAAGCGGACCTCCGTTTCACCGAGACTGACCACCATAGCAGCCTGGGAATCGGTCAGTTCGTTGTTCATCAACGTCCGAACCGCGCTCTCGACGTAAGATGAGCCTTTGGTCAGCAATGAGACCGCGCCTTCTGCGGCCGTTGAAGTGACCCCCCGATTGGCCATCACCTCCGAGAAAAGGGCGTCGGCGTTGAAAGTCCTATCGGCGTAAGCCGCATCAGCAATCCCGATCAGGACGTCGCGCTGCTGGTCGGTGACCTCAGCAACCTTGACGAGCTGGGCCAGGGAATCGCTTGAACTGAACTGGTCCTGGACGGCCATTTTGTCGATAAGAACCTCTCCGACGGCGAGGTTGTTGGGCCCGAACTCCTGGTTCGCAGCCAGGTCCTCAAGAATCTGGGTCACTCCGTTCCATCCGCCAAGCTCCACCGTCTTGCGAGCGATGGCCCCGACCATGCTCGCCTGAGACTCGGTCAGGTCGTAGCGGAGGGCGACCCTGACTGCAGGCTCAGCCAAACGGGAACCCGTGTCAAGCAGTTCTACGGCAAGCTCGGAGCGAGCCGAATTCAGGTTGATATTGGCCAGGACGTCCTCGAAAAGAGCATTGGCGTCGAACTGCACGTCAGCAACGGCCGCATCGGCAAGGGCTATCAGCACATCTCGCTGCTGGTCGGTGACGGAGGGAGCAGTCATCAACTTGTCGAGGGGCGGCGGCAAGGGAATGAGGGTCGCCCACGACCCGTCCGACGCGGCGAGGCTAGCGGTCGACTTAAACTGGTCGCCTCCCGCCATCTTCTCAAGGAGCACCTGTCCCACGGCCAGGTGATTGTCGCTAAAGTAAGGGTTGGCAGCGAGACCGTCCAAGAGGCCTTGAGCATCATCCCATCCCCCTTCGGCCACCGACTTCTGGTTGATGCGGTCCATCATGCCCCTCTGGGCCTGATTGAGAGGTTGGCCCGCCACCATCCGGGCGGTCACTTCCCCAGCTGCCGGGTTCTGACCGAGAAGGCGAGTCGCTTCCTCAACAGTTTCCTGGTCAAGCCCGTCGTTGGCTAGCACGGAGTCGAAAAGAGGATTGGCATCCCAAGTCCGATGGGCATGGGCCAGGTCGTTAATGGTCAGTAGAAGCTGTTGGCGGTGGCCATCAAAAGAGGTGGCGCTGGCCAGACTCTTCAGGGCGGCGGTGGAAGAAAATTCATCTCCGCCCTGCATCTTTTCCAATAGAGCCCGTCCGACCGTGAGCTGTCCCTCAGAGAAGTCTCCATTGCCAGCCAGGGTCCCGATGATCTCGACAGCGTGATGCCAGTCGTCCTGTCCGCTATACTCCTCAATCACCGAGACCATCATATCGGCCTGGGTTGTCGTCAGTTCCCCGGACAGAATTTGTAAAGCCAGGTCGTCACCCTGGTCGGCTCTCCATTCGGGAGTCGCCGAGAGAAGGCTCGTGACCACTCGTTTATGGTTCTCTGTGATGTTTGGATTCTCGACCAGGGCGGTGGCCAGCTTGGTCGCGGTCTCCGTTTCAAACTGGGGTGCCAACTCCAAGATGTTCCGGGCACTTTCGGCGCTGACCCCCGGACTCGAGGCCAGGACACTCAAAGTCGCGTTGGCTCCTTCGAGGTCGCTCCCCATCGCGGAGTCCAGTAGCTGACTGATGGCCTGGCTTTGAGTCTCGGTCTGAAGGTCACCTGTCAAGACATCAATGATAGCCACGGAACTCTTGAACTCGTCATCCAGGTCGATGCCTTCAATAATTTGTTCGATGAATGCTTGCTGGGAAGGAGTGATAGAGTCAGCCCCAAGGAGAGTCCCGACGGCCAGGTCCTGTTTCCATTCCACCCGCTGGCCGGCCCTTCCGAGTTGATCTAGCAGGTTCTCCTGAACGGGGGTGATCTGGTCAGCCGCTAGAATGTGCCTGACGCTTTCAGCCACGCTTTGAGGTAGGGGGTTGACCGCACCGAGGAAGACCTCAGCGAGACCTCTTTGCTGAGCGGTTACCGAGCTGTTGAGAACCTCACCAAAGAGGTCCAGCCCTGTCTGCCCCAAGTCATGCTCCTGGCTGGTCTCGGCAATAGAGAGCGCCAGTCCCTTCTGCTCCTGGTCGAAGCTGGGGCCGGAAACCACCATTTCGAGAGCCCTTGAAGAGCCGGGACCGCTTCCGAAGGGGGCCTGGTCCAGGACCTTGGAAAACAGTTCGAGATGGTCGGCCCCGAAGTCGGGGTTCTGAGCCACCGCCAGCAGCTGGGACTGATAAGGGGCATCGAAAAGCGTCACCATGGCCTTGGCCTGACTCTGATTCAGGCCCGGGCCGCCAGCCACCAGCTCAAGCAACCGTGATTGGTCCT
>CAYRFU010000121.1:0-18215 GCA_964423525.1 uncultured Burkholderiales bacterium
TTTCATCCTGATCGCCAGCGCTGTCATTTGGGGCGGTCTCTAAACTGTTGGCCTTCCTTGGTTCCTCTAGTGAACCACCGGCGTCGAGGCGCCGAACAACCCCAGAGGAACCAAGGCCCAGCCCCCGCAGGAGATCGGTATCCTGTGTAGAATATGCTTCAAGCTGGAGTGAAGGAAATTCAATTGCGCAGAGCGGTTTATCCAGGGAGTTTCGACCCGATCACCAACGGTCATCTCGACGTTATCCAGCGAGCCTCTCGTCTGGTGGATGAGCTGATCGTGGCCGTTGTCCGAAACCCTAACAAAAACCCGCTCTTCACCATTGAAGAACGCAAGCAGATGATTCAACGGTCGGTAGGTGACTTGGCCGGAGTACGAATCGAAAGCTTCACCAAGCTGCTAGTCGACTTCTTGCGTGACCATGAAGCTCAGCTGATCATCAAAGGCCTCAGAGCTCTCTCGGATTTCGAATTCGAATTTCAGATGGCCATGCTCAATCGCAATATGGCCCCTGAGGTCGACACGATGTTTCTTATGACTTCGGTGGAGCACGCTTTCTTGAGTTCGAGCTCCGTCCGGGAGATCGCCAAACTGGGCGGCAACGTCAGCGACATGGTACCACCTGTGGTTCACGAAAGGTTGATGCACAAATATGGCAAATAAAAAAGTCCCCCAGCAGGGAGAAAAGCTCCAGAACGTCTTTGCGGTACTCGACAGTCTTCAAGACGCGATCAACGACAGTAAAAGTCTTCCCTGGCCCCTGCAGGCCAAGTCTGTGATCGACAAAGAGCAACTTCAAAACCTGCTCCAAAGAACACGAGAAACGATCCCCGAGGAAGTCCACCAGGCCCGTTGGATTTCTCGTGAAACCAAAAGAATCGCCCGGGAATCCACCAGCAAAGCTGAGCGAGTCCTCAAAGACGCCCAAGTCCAGGCCCAAGACATCCTCAAAGAAGCTGAAGTCGAAACGCAAAGGCGCATCAAGAAGGAAGAGATCTTCGTGCAGGCTCAACGAGAGGCGGAGAGCCTGCTCGAGAAAGCCAAAGACGAAGCCGAGCGCATTCGCAACAACGCCGATGAGTATTCCCGCAAGACCCGCCAGGAGGCCGACCGCTACGCCGAAGCCACCCGCTCAGCGGCCACCGATTACTCCCGAAAAACGCGCCAAGACGCCGATCAATACGCCTTGAAAGTTCTGGGAGGAATGGAGTCTGAGCTTTTTAAGATCCTCTCGATCGTCAAGCAGGGTCAAGAATCCCTTTCCGACTCCGACCAACACGCTAAAGCGTCATAGGTGTTTAGGGGCTGCCGTCGAACTTGATAGCAGCACCTATGGAGTTTTTAAAGAAGAGGTCGATCCCGACCCGCATTCTCCACGCCCTGATCCTGGCCACGATTTTGGGTTGCGCTGGTCATTTCATCCAAACCCCCTACACTCTGCGAGCCCCTGGCCGAGCCAGTGAAGTGGCTCCCATGGTCAAGATGGTGGTTGGCCAAAACCACCCTGCTCGGGGATCTTTTCTCCTCACCACCGTCATTTATGACCGGGCCAGTGTTCTCTACTGCCTCTACGCAGCCCTCGACCCTTTCGCAGAACTTTTACCGGCCGAGCAGGGCCCTCGCGAGCGCGCGGACAGTTCCGACCGACAGATGGCAGCCAGCCAGTATCTCGCCAAAGCGGCCGCCCTAAGACTGGCCGGCCATCGCCTCAAAGCTCGACCCTCGGGCGCTCGAATCCTGAGAGTTCTACCAGATAGCCCCGCCCAGGGCCGTCTGGAGGCGGGCGATATTATCGTCTCGGCTGGCGGAGAGGCGATCGCCACCGCCGAAGAACTCATTCAGATCATTCAAGACGGGCAGACCCCGGACCGGGTCCGACTGGCCATTGTCCGTGACGGCGAAAGAGCTGAAACGGCTGTCGAAACCTACCGTGCCGAGGGTCGACGTCTCTTAGGAGTACAGATCAGAACAGAACTCAACTCACCCGACCTGCCTCTCGACATCCATATCGAGCCGGGACGAATCAGTGGAGCTTCGGCGGGCTTAATGTTTAGCCTGGAAATCTACAACCGTCTGACCCAATCCGATTTTACCGGAGGCTATCGCATCGCCGGAACGGGCACGATCGGCCCTCAAGGCCAAGTGGGTCCGGTCAGTGGGGCCGACCTGAAAGTGGTGGCCGCTTATCGAGCAGGAGCTCAATGTTTTCTCTGTCCTCGCGAGAACGGGGAAGAGGTCCGAGCGACGGGAATTCCTGTCACCATCCTGGAAGTCGACAGTCTGCAGGAGGCGGTCGACAAACTTGGTCAAATTCAACCTAAAGGTTAGCACCCTCATCGCCTGGTGCCTCGTGTTCACGGCCCAGGCGGACACTCTCTTTGTCACTGGCAACCCGGCTTCGCCTCCCTTCCTCGAGAGCGAACTACAACGACGCGGCTGGAGCGGTCAGGTCACCAGCCTGCAGCCCGGTCAGCAACAGGCCTTAGCCGACGGGCACCGGCTGGTGAATCGGCCTCTTCCCGAACTGCCTGCAGCCGTCTTGCTCTTTAGCGACCACCCCGAAAAGGTTAAGGAGCGAGGCCTGCTCTACTCGGCCGGCCTAGTCAGGATGAAACCTGTCCGCTTTCAGTATTATCACCTCGGTCAAATGCCCTCGCCCGCGGTGCTCTCATTAAGGCTTTTCAACCCTGGCCCCCAAACGGCTCGAATCCATGCGATTTTGGCCGCCGGAGGGCCCTCGGGCGACTACTTTCGAGCAGGCCATACTAATAACACCCACTTTCTTCCTCGCCTAGCCCGGTTTGAAGGCAGCGAATTCGAAGTTCCACCGGGACAATGGGTCGAAATCGACAGCCACGCTCTGCCCGACGGAAAGGTGGTTAGCGGGACCGCCCAAATGACGCTCGTGGAAGGTCCCCCTCTCCAGTTCGGCCTTTTCGCCCAAGCCTATCCCGAGGAGCCGATCGCTCTCACTCTGCTGTCCGACCCGGCCGATGTTCACGCTCGAGGCGTCTACCCAGTAGCCGACCAGACCGTCCGACGTTCCTACAAGCTGGGGAACCCGCCCCAAAACGTGGCTTTCGGGGCGGTCCACCAGGCCAACATCTGGGAAGAAAAGGAACTACGGGGCGATTACGGTGTGGTTTACACGATGGAACTCTCCATTCACAACCCACACTCCGTGGCTCGACCGTTGCTCATCGAATTCAACCCTAGAGGCGGAGCGGCCACGGGCACTT
The DNA here is from genome assembly GCA_964423525.1 of uncultured Burkholderiales bacterium. Lineage (GTDB taxonomy): Bacteria > Vulcanimicrobiota > Xenobia > Xenobiales > JADMJV01 > CAYRFU01. The sequence continues at coordinate 3,240 of CAYRFU010000121.1, forward strand.
TCTGGGTGAAAGGCGAACTCTTAGAGATCCCGGTCACCAAGGCCTATGCCAAGGTCAAGCTGGGTCAATGGATGATTCCGCCCGGAACCCACCGCCTCGACCTCTTAACTCTACCCGAGGGGGCCTCGAGTTACCCGGTTCGACTGATCCTGTCGGCCCCTTCGGCGGAATTGAAGGGAAGTTTACAAGAGTCAGGGAAGTCTTCAAAGAGCCTGACATTCGGTCGGGAGCGTAGTGGATCTCGTGAGCCAATCTGAAAATTCAAAGGCCCGGGCCGCAGCCACTGGACTCTGTATCCTCGCTGCAGCTCTTATGATCCTCGCTGTGATCACCGCGGGGTCCGCTATCTCTTTGCAGGGCAAGTTTATCTGGCTCGTTGCCCTCGGCATAGGCTTCGAACTCCTCTCCACGCAGCTCGTCAATTACGGCTATATCTCACTGGCGATCCCCACTTACCTCTACGCTGTTTTCACTCACGAAGCATCGCCCCTTGAAGCCGTTTGCTACGGGCTGCTGGTTGCTGCTGTGCCTTTGCTGGTCCGGCTGGCTCTCCCGCCTCAAACCGAATTCGCAACTCGAGCCTCCTATTTCGGTATCAACGTTATCCGCGTCGCCTTAGTCGGCGGGGTCGTGGTGCTCCTGAAATCGGTCTTGCTCGAACCTGTAGGTTCATCTGCTGGCGCCCTGGCCCTGGCCTCGATCGTCGGATTCGGGGTCTGGTTGGCCCTCGACCAGATCGCTGTTTCACCCGTGGTAGCCATGGTTGAAGACCCCCACGATCTGGCCCTTTGGCACAATGTACTGGCGCGCAATCGCTTCCACCTGCCGCTCTTGATCGTCATCGCTCTAGTCGGCTCCCAATTCAGTCTTGGTGTGGGCGGCATCGCCATCGCCTCGACTCTCGGTCTGGCCCTCAAAGGAGCCATCAAATACGCCATTGACGAACTGATCGTCCAAGAGCAGCAAGAGATCGAAATCAAGCTGAAATCAGCCGAACACCTGGCTCGCACTCACCAACAGAATATCGAGAAACTTGAGGTAGAATTGAAATCCAGGAGTTCTGAGCTGGAGTCCGTCTATAACATGGCCTCCTCCCTCGGCGCCTCGACCAAACTCGAAGAGACCCTCAGCGTCATCCACTCGATGATCAAACGGCTCAGAGTCCCCTATCAGTCCTGCGTCATTTTACTCTACCGCGAGGGCCAGTTGGCACCAGCGCTGATGGAGACACCTTACCGCGAGCTGTTGGCGATGTCTCACCTTCTGAAGCTCGAAGAAGACCTCATTCAAGAAGTGGTGGTGTCCCAAAAGCCCAAACTCGTCAGCGAGATGAGTGCTTCTTCCGAGAGCCGAATCTTTAAAGACGAACGCTCGGTGATGTGTGTCCCTTTGACGCTCGGCACCGAAATCGTCGGAGTCATCTACGTCGGCTCGGTTCGCAAGGGAACCCATAAAGAAGAACACTTGGCCATCCTCAAGATGCTGGCTGCCTTTGCCGCTCCCTCGGTCAAGACGGCCATCCTCTTTGAAGAGAAAGAAGACGAAGTGGGCCGGGAACGACGCATCCGCGAAGCAGTCGAGGCTAAAAACCGCCAGCTAGCCGGTCTCCAGAAGATGGGTCAACAGATGGGCGAGACTCTCAATCCGACCAAGACCCTCCAAGTCGTGGCCAGCAGTCTTAAACAGATGATCCCAGACGCCCAGAGCGTGATCGTCTTCACCCAGGACAAACAAGACAAGCACGCTATGAAGGCGGAATTCTCCCTCACTCCCTACGCCCACTTCGTCAAAAACCTCGCTCTTCGAGACGACGAAGGGATGCTCGGCACGGCCAAGAGGAATCGAAGCACCGTTCTCATCACCGACACCCAACAGTACGAGATTCAAAATCTGATCGAGGGGGAAAAGTCCGTTTGCGTGGCCCCCCTTCTAGCCAAAGACGAAAGCGGCGAAGACGAGGTTTTGGGCTGCCTCTACGTGGGCGCGAGCATCGAGAGAGCCTTCAGCGAGGAGCACCGCAACTTGATCGAGACGGTGTCCTATCAAACCGCGATGGCCCTTAAGAATGCCCGACTTTACGAGCAGACTCAGCAAATGGCTCTAACAGACGGTCTCACCGGACTCTACACCCACCGACTCTTTCAAGAGAAGCTGTCTGACGAAATCGAGTGGTCCGAACGTCACAACCGGCCTTTCTGCCTGGTTATGGTCGACACCGACAACTTCAAAACTTACAACGACACCCTGGGCCACCCCGAGGGTGACGCTCTCCTCAAAGAGATCGCCGTTCTTCTTAAAGACAAGTGTCGCAGCACCGACATCGTCTGCCGTTACGGCGGCGACGAGTTCGCTCTGCTGTTGCGCGAAACTCTCAAAGACGACGCCATGAAGATGTGCGAAAGAATCAGAGAAGCGTTCCAACTCCGCTTTGGCAGCAACAATGTCGTGGTCACAGCCTCTATCGGTATGGCTTGCTTCCCTAACGACGCAGTCACCAAGAAAGACCTGGCCAAAGCTGCCGATGACGCCCTCTATATGTCCAAACGGGGGGGTCGTAACCGAGTCACAGCTTCTCCTCCCCTGGAAGAACGCCAGAAGAATCCGGTTCATCAGGAAGTCCTGCCTCGATAAAGCGGCAGTGACAACCGGGACAGGCACGGTCGGCGGAACTGACCGAGGCCAAACAGTTTCGACAGTGAACCGACCGCTCTTGCGCCACCGGCTCCCCACACTGGGTGCAAAACTGGGCTTCTGCCCGGTAGAGGGTTCCACAGCCAGCACACTCACAGACCCGACGACTAAAGAATGTTCTGCTCGAAAGACTCAGAGCGCCCCGTAGGACGTTGCTTTTTAAAGCTTTCCACATCAACAGCAGACAGCCCACCGCGGCCCAGCCCCAACCCACGATTAAAAGCCAATCATAAAAACCATGAGCTAGAGCGGAAAGGCCCAAAGCTGGAAGCCACCTGCGCCACCCGGAACCCAGAGCGTAGCCCCAGAAACCCGACATCAGAACATGTCCAAAAGTGGTCAAGAGCGACCGTCCAAGAAGAACCTCCTCCCCAAAACGTTGGACATAGAGGACGTTTTCGGTGGTCGCGAAACCAAGGGCGACCCCCCCCCGCCAAAAAAAGCGACTGGAGGGGCTCCCGACGGCCGAAGGCCCAAACGATCAAGCCGGCCACCAACAGCTTACCAGCCTCCTCCACCAAGCCCACTTGAAAAACGAAGAAAACCAACCTTCCAAAGGCCGTTGGCGGCATCGGAAAACTCAGGCCCAGAGCTTCCAGCCCGAAAACAAAAAGCGGCGACAACAACCCCAGCCCAAAGGCCGAGACCAGCGCTAGACGCCCTTTGAAAGGGCCGAGCTGACTCAGATACCAGAGCCAGAAAGCCGCCGGGACCAGACTGAGCAAGACAGCGCTCGCCATCACTTAAGTCGATATTCTAAACCAGGCTGAGACACCAGGAACTCCAAAGGACTCACCAGGGTGCGATGAAGACTGCGAGCCCAGCCCAACGGCTTTCGCTGGTGGTCAAGGACAATCAAGGACAGCAACGCCTGACCCACCGTTTGGCGACCCCCACTTTGGAAGCAGGTAAAATAGGCAGCCCAGATAGCCGCCCCCCCACCCAGCCTTGGGGCCAACCGGCCTCAAGAAGAGCGCCATAGACAAGAGTCATCGCCAGGACGTCGATAACCAGGGATAGCGCCCGGCGGGGAAGCTTGGCCGCCGCCAGACAGGAAACGACTTCAGGTTCTAGCCGGACTGGCTCACCGCACTGGAGACAGTAGTTCTCCCGAGGTAAGAGTTCAGCATCACAATGCTGACAGAAGGCCTCGACCAAAAAAGCTCGGTCTAGGGGGCACCGAGTTCCTTCCCACTCCTGGAGGCACTCGGGACAATAACTCACTCTTCCTGTCGAGCGTAGAAGTAGTAACCCCCGAGGCCCGCAAAAACCAGAAGAAGCACGGCAATGGCGAGCAAAGGCCAGGTCTCGCCGCCGCCAGGCACGGCCGGAAAGGTTTTCGGATTAGTCGCCTCTTGATTGGTCACCAGCTCTTCGGGCTTGTCTTCCCCTGCTGGAAGGCTTGTCTTGCCCTGCTGCGAGAGAGCGGTCGCCTTGGTCATCACGGGAGCATTAGCCTCGGCCGCCGCTTTCAAACTTCCGTTGCTGCTCGTTTGAGAGGTGACCTTCGGTCGGGCCCTTTCCTTCTTATAAATGCCGGTCGGAGGCCCGTCTTCGAAGGCACGAGGTGCGTCTTCGGGGTTCTCGACCACCCCCGCCAGGGCGAAACCGGTCAGGAGAAAAACAACGAGAGGAAAAAAACAACGACGAATCATCTTCTAGATCATACAAGGTCAAACTCTGTCTGTAAAGGAGACCGGCTCTTTTGCCGACAAAGGATACTCGTGAACACTCAACGCGACTTCGACATCGTGGTGTGGGGCGCCACCAGCTTTGTCGGAAAACTAGTGACCGAGTATCTCTACCACAGACTCGACGGAACGACCCGCTGGGCCCTGGCCGCCCGCAACCGGCAGAAGCTTGAAGACCTTCAAGGATCTCTTGGCCGAGAGGCCCTGAATCTGCCCGTCCTAATTGGGGATGCCTTCGATGAAGAGTTCCTGGACGACCTGACCTCTCGCACTCAGGTAGTCTTGACCACGGTGGGTCCCTACCTGAGATATGGAGAGCCCCTACTGGCGGCCTGTGTGGCCAACGGGACCGATTACTGCGATCTCACCGGCGAAGTGCCTTTCATCCGAGCCGGCTTAGATCGCCACCACGAGCAGGCCCAAAAGACTGGAGCCCGGATCGTCCACTGTTCCGGATTTGACTCGCTTCCGTCCGATCTAGGCGTGCTCTATCTTCATCAATTCGCCCAGACAACACTGGCCACCAGTCTAGAATCGGTGGCTATGGAGGTCCGCTCTATCCGGGGCGGAGTGAGCGGAGGAACGGCCGCGAGTTTCGCCGAGTTCTTCACCCAAGCTCAACAAGACCCGGCCATCGCCAAACTGTTGCGCGACCCCTATGCCATCTGTCCGGCCGGGCAAAGGTCAGGCGTGGAACAACCCGGACTCTTTGGTGTTCAGCCGAGCCAGGATGGCCAGTGGCTTCATCACTTTGTTATGGCTTCGGTTAATACCAAAATCGTGCACGCCACCAACGCCCTTCTCGATTACCCCTACGGCAGGGACTTCCGCTACTGCGAGCGTCAAGTTAGCCGCAGTCGATGGGGTGCCGTACTGTTCGAGTTCCTAGTCCAGGCGACTATGGTGGCCATGGCCCTTCCCTGGCTGCGCTCTTTGCTGACTCGATTTGTCTTTCCTCAACCGGGGCAAGGGCCCGACAAGGCTGCCCGCGAGCAAGGTCATTTCAACCTTCTGTTCCGCGGAACGACCCGCGACCAGCGCCAGATTCAAGCACGAGTCACGGGCGATGCTGGTCCCGGCTACGGCTCGACCGCCAAGCAGATCGCCGAGGGGGCGATCGGGCTAGTCTCTCTCCCCAGAGAAGAGGTGGGTGGAGGCTTCTGGACTCCCGCCTCGGCTTTGGGTTCACGCCTATTTAAGCCGCTCGTCGAACACGCTGGTTTGACTTTCGAAGCCTCAGAACTGACCCATTAGGGCGTAAATCGGCTGGAAGACCGCCACCAGCACAAACATCACCAGCAAACCCATCAACAGAATCATCAGAGGCTCGATCAGGGAAGTGAAGGCCTCGAGCGCGTACTCCACCTCTTCATCGAAGAAGTCGGCCAACTTGGCCAACATCTTGGATAGATTTCCGGTCTCCTCGCCAACCTTGGTCATATGCACCAGCATGGGCGGGAAAATCCGGTATTCCATCATTCTGGAAGACAGATGCATCCCAGCCTTCATGCTCCCCTGGATCTCTTCGATGATATCGCTAAGAACCGCATTGCCGGCCGAAAAGGCTACGATCTGGAGGGAGTGGAGCATCGGAATACCACTATCGATCAAAGTCCCCAAAGTGCGACACATCCGGGTCATCGCCACCTTCCGGTTGACTTCTCCGATCCAGGGAAGCTCTAGCATCAACCAGCCCCACTGACGCCTTCCGATAGGGGTCTTAAAGTAGCGAGTCAACAAGAAAATCCCGGCCAGGGCCCCGATGACGGTCGGAACAATCACCATAGGGTTGTTGAGAGTCTCGGTGATCGTTATCAGGGCTCGAGTGGCCGGAGGTAGTTCGACGCTGAGCCCCCGAAAGAGACCGATGAAGGTCGGAAAAATATGATTGACAAGAAGAAACGTGACGATCAGGCAGATGCCAAACACCACCAGCGGGTAGGTGGTCGCCGCCTGAACTTGTTTGCGAAGACGAAACTCTCTTTCCAACAAATTGGCCAGCCGAGTCAACATCTCATCCATGGCGCCCGACATTTCGCCAGCCCGAACCATAGCCACATAGATGGTGCCGAACACGTCGGGTTGACGCGAGAGGGCCCGGGAAAGAGCGAACCCCTCTTTGAGATCCTTATGCAACCCTTCAACAGCCTGAGTCAGGCGGTCATTGATATTCTGGCGAGAGAGCCCCTCGATGCTGCGAAGCATGGGAATTCCGGCCTCTAACAGAGTAGCCAACTGACGTGTAAAGACGGCCAAGGCGTAAAAAGACACTCGCCGGAAACTGCCCAGCACGTTTCCGATGCGGGCCACCACTTCGCTCTTCTCGCGAACGTTGGTGACGGTGTAACGGATCTTCTGGAGGTCGGCAACCACCGTCTCCATATCGGGAGCGGTAACTTCACCCTGAATAACTCGGCCCTTATAGTCGAGGGCCTCATAGACAAATATCGGCATGAACCGAGGTGGTTACCTCCTAGCGGGCACAGTTCGCTTGGCCAGAACTTCCGACCTGCAGGTGGGCCCTCCCTGCCGTGGAACGGCCCTTCCCATGAGTATTACGGAAACAGTTCCCTGTGGCAAGGTCTACCAGCAACTCCGGCAAGTCTTTCCTGGCGGGGTGAACAGCCCCTTTCGCGCCTTCGACTTGGTAGGAGGCACCCCCCGGGTTCTGGTCCGAGGCGAAGGCTGTCGAGTGTGGGACACGGAAGGCCGCGAATACATTGACCTCTGCTGTGCCTGGGGCCCTCTAGTACTGGGCCACGCTCATCCCAAAGTCACTCAGGCGGTGACGGAGGCAGCCAAATCCGGCGCTATCTTTGGCGCTCCCAACCCTTGGGAACTCGAAATGGCCCGGCTGGTCCAGAGAGCGATGCCTTCGCTAGAGATGCTGCGCTTCGTGAACTCCGGCGCCGAGGCTGTTATGAGCGCCGTACGAGTGGCTCGCGGGTTCACCCAAAGAGAAAAAATCGTCAAGTTCGAGGGCTGCTACCACGGTCACGTAGCTTGTCTCGACGCTGTCGGCAGAGAAGCTGACGAGGCGGGAGGATGCCTGGCCCTAGGCGCACCCCGGTCGGTAGCCCGAGACACCCTGCTTGCGACTTTCAACAATGTCGACAGCGTAGCAGCCCTCTTTCGCCAACACCCTGACGAGGTGGCGGCGGTCATCCTCGAACCCATCACCGGTAGTATGGGCGTCATCAAACCCCAGCCAGACTTTCTTCAAGAACTGAAGGGCTTGTGCCACCGCCATGGAGCTTTGCTGATTTTCGATGAAGTTCTAACCGGTTTTCGAGTGGCCCTGGGAGGCGCCCAGGCGCTTTATGATGTTCAACCCGACCTGACCTGCCTGGGCAAGGCCCTGGGAGGGGGCCTCCCGATCGGAGCCTATGGCGGACGGGGCGAGTTGATGGAACAGCTCTCACCCCTCGGGTCGATCTATCAAGCGGGAACCTTCTGCGGAAATCCCGTCACTATGCGAGCCGGCATCGCGGCTCTGCAAGAATATCACCAGCCTGGTTTCTACGAAGACCTGGGCGCCCTGAGCAAACAGCTCTGTGAAGGCTTGGAAAGACTCTTTCCCGACCTTTACGCCCCCTATCTCGGAGGGATGTTCTCGGTGGGTTTCGGAGTGACTCAGATGAGCCATCATCAAGATGCTCAAAAGTTTGACACCAAAAGGTTTAGCGCCTTCTTCCACGCCCTCCTGGAGGAGGGGGTTTATCTACCTCCCTCGACCTTCGATGCCGCCTGCGTCTCGTCGGCCCATACCCAAAAGGATATCGAAGAAGTACTCCGACGAGCCGCCAAAGCCTGGAATAACGGGGCTTCGCGGAGGACTCATCCCACTTAGTAAAGAAATCACCAGCGATATGGGACTATTTGACATGCTGGGGGAGTCGTTTAAAGGGGCTTCCAAAAGTGTCCAAAAGGGCAAAGAAGCCGCCATTCGTGGCTCCGAGAAGATGCTCCGCATTCAGCGCCTCAAAATGGACGTTCAGGAGAAACGGGAAGAGAAAGAGCGCAAGATGCAAGCTCTGGCTCATAAGGTCTATGAGCTCTACGCTAAGAACAAACTGACCGACCCTGAGCTTTTGGCCATGTGCCAGGACGTCAAGACTCTCCAATGGCAGATCGACGAAAGCTGGACCGAGATCAACCACCTCAACAAGACTTGATGCACACCTTTGTTGTCGCTACCGGCAATCCTCACAAAGTCGAGGAAATTCGGGAGATTCTTCAAGACTATCCCGTCGAACTCAAAAGTCTGGCCGACTTTCCTCCCTGCACCACTCCTGAAGAGAACGGGCGCACTTACCTGGAGAATTCGCTCATCAAAGCCCGTCATTATTGCCAAGCCACGGGGGCAGATTGCTTGGCCGACGATTCCGGGCTGGAAGTCGACGCCCTCGATGGCCAACCAGGGCTTCACTCCGCCCGTTTCGCTGGCCCTGAGACTCCTCACTCCGGAAAGATTCTCAAGATTCTCGAGCTTCTCCAGGGTCAACCCCAACGGGGAGCCCGTTTTCGCTGTGTCGCCTCGATTGTCTACACCGACGGGCGCGAGGACTCTGCCGAAGGTGTTTGCGAAGGGACCATTGCGGACACGCCCTGCGGCGAAGGCGGTTTTGGTTACGACCCGATCTTCTACCTCCCCAGCCGGGCTTGCACCATGGCCGAGATTGCTCAAGCTGAGAAGAACGTCATCAGCCACCGGGGCCGTGCCTTTGTCGCTTTGATGGCTAGCCTCGGCATCCCCCCTACCCGAGCCGCAAGTTAACTTGAACCGGGCCTCCCTGAGCGGGGTGCATGTCTAGGCGCCGCCCCGCCGCAAGTTCACTCGAACCGGCCCTCCCGGGCAAGGGGGGCGAAGACTTGAACTTCCTTGTTGACGACCACAGAAAGACTTTGTATACTGTCAGAGCCCGGGAGCTAGTGACGGAGCGTGGCGCAGTCTGGTCAGCGCACTTGCTTTGGGAGCAAGGGGTCGCCGGTTCGAATCCGGCCGCTCCGACCACCAAGCTTGCGCGGTTCATCCTGCGCCCATAGCTCAGCGGATAGAGCAACTGCCTTCTAAGCAGTGGGTCGGAGGTTCGAGTCCTCCTGGGCGTGCCAAAACATACGGTGAGTGTAGCTCAGTCGGTTAGAGCGCTGGTCTGTGGAACCAGAGGTCGGGGGTTCAAGTCCCCTCTCTCACCCCAATAACCATCCGGGGGAAAACCTCCGTACGCGGGCGTCCGTAGCTCAACGGATAGAGCAACAGTCTTCGGAACTGTGGGTTGGGGGTTCGAGTCCCTCCGGGCGTGCTTAACACGGGTCGTTAGCTCAGGGGTAGAGCATCTGACTTTTAATCAGGTGGTCGTAGGTTCAAATCCTACACGACCCACCACAAAAGGACCGCACAACCGTGCGGTTCTTTTTCTTTGCCCAGATTCCCGCACCGGGCACCTCTCGCGAGCTTAGACCCCGGCAGGCCTTCCTCAAGCACGGCTGCAGAGCCCCGAAGCTTGCCCCCAAACCGCTGGCGACCTAAGGCAACATCATCGACAAGGACTTCGCCGGCCCGTTCGGTAAGCTTCCCATAGGCGGGCGACGATAGCCCTACTGGGCGAGAAATTCGAGAGCCAACCGATTGAACTCGTCGGCACACTCATAGTTGGCCAGGTGGCCGGCTTGGTCATAGACTTCTAGCTGTGACCCGGGAAGAAGCTGGTGCATCTCTTGGCCGAGTTCTAACCCGACGGCCGCATCGTAGCGACCCCAGGCCAACAGAGTGGGGATACCCAGCTCCCCCAGGGTTTCGATCTCGGAACGGAGTGAGCCCAAAAAATCTCGACGCATGATCCTCATCTGAACCTCGATGCTCCCCTCGACTTTGTGGGACTTCGTCACCTTCTGGTATAGTGGCGGGCAAGCTCGTCGAGATTAGCTTCCCAGAGGTTGGAGTCGTAGAAGAACCCGTGCAGCAAAATGGCAACGTTCTCTCCGTCTCCGGCCTCAACATAACGGGTCAACCCCCCGTCGAGTTCTATGAACTTGCCAGCGGCGTGGCGTTTGGCCCAGTCCTCGAGAGGCTGACTATCCCAGGCAACAAAATCCGAGGGGCTGCGATAGATAACGAGAGCCAGGGCGAATAGACCCAGGACCAGAGCAAGGTATCCTACCATGAGAAGCGACCTTCTCTTTGGTCACCATTTCTCATCCTCTGGAGCTGGAAGGCCTCCCGAGATGGATGGCCGGTCTGTTCAGCTGGGGGGTGCATACCGAAGCCTGTCCTGTTTTTCTTCATCGTCTGGCTGGGCGCAGTGGCCTGCCGGACCTGGGCCAGGTCAAGACGAAGGGAAAACCGCTCTAGAAACGCAACCAGCCCCTGTGGAAATCGTCTTTATGGTAGACCTGCATTGGACCGGACGGCAACCGCTTCAACTCCCCGACTTGACGAGGGTCCACCTGGTTCTGCTGGGGGGTGACATCGCCCACTTCAGAGGGCCCAGAGTGGTGCGTCAAGTGGTAGACCAGATCCAGAAGAAGGGCCCGCGAGTGCTGGCGGTTTGCGGCAACTGTGACCTTCCTGAATCAGAGGCTTACCTGGCCCAGGCCGGCATCGGCCTGGATCAAAAGGCCGTGGAGCTCGATGGCCTCACGGTGGCCGGACTCTCGGCCGGCCTACCCTTCGGGGGCTGTCCTTACGAACGCACCGAGAACGAGTATTTGGAGGCCTGCCGGCATCTACCCTCGAGTTATCCAAATCCCTCGATTCTGGTCTCTCACCAACCACCTTTCAACACCGCCTGTGACTGCACCCGTGGACAGCACGTCGGCTCCAGAGCCATTCGAGACTATATTTTGAAGGCTCAGCCCGATCTAGTCCTCAGTGGTCATATTCACGAGTCGATCGGAACCGACGAACTGGGCACCTCCAGGTTGGCCAACCCCGGCCCCTGGGCTGCCGGAAGGCTCTTGCGCGTTTCTCTGCACGAGGGGCGGCTCGGTCCCGTCCGAATCGATCAGGTACCGCGATAAACCCGCAGCCACGTCGTGACCCTCGGGTGGATGAGTTCAGCTACAGTTTGAACTCGACGCGAAGACTCAGCGTAGTCCGCTTGGAGGGTAACGATGAAATTGATTGAGCGGATTTTAACGATTTTGGCCGGGGTCCTAGGGACGCTTCTCGGTCTCCTAATGCTGGTGATGTTCGTGACAGGATACTGGAGCAGTCGTCGCCAGGCGCAGTTGACACAGTGCGCCTCGAACTTGCGCCAGATTAGTAAAGCCCTTGAGAGTTGCCAGGCCGAGACGGGACAACTGCCTGAACGACTTCAGCAACTCTCTCCCTAGTATCTCAAAGAGCTCCCCTTTTGCCCGGTAACCAGCACCTGTACCTACTCCGAAGGCTACTTTGTTGCCCGGCAGCCTGACCGTCACCGGGGTGGGGAAGTTCGAAATCAAAGGCGAGACATCCCCAGGGCAACCCTTCTCGATCTCCCACAGCGATGGTGATAGTCGTGTCATCACCTATAGCGGTCCTTCCTATGACCTCCGCTTGGCTGGGGACAGGATCGCTGGGAAGACTCCAGACGACTCTAGCTACAGCCGTTTTCGTTCTGTCACCGAGACGGCTGATGGTCTCCTATCCTTCCACTCCCAAAGCCAGAACCTCCACGAGCCGGTTTTAAACTTACGCTTGCTGCTTGGACCACCACCGAGCCGAGAATGGCCACCGATCTTCCAAAAGGCCGCTGGGCTGGTCACCGACTGCATCTCGGCTCTCGCTAAGCTGCCCGGCACGATGGCAGCCTTCAAGCTTTCAATCCCTGCGCTACCAAAGCCCGACGACCTGCTCTCCTTTGGCCTCGAAGCCTCTGCGCCGGAAGCTTTGAGTGACCAACAGCTCGCTCGAGTCAGCCAAACCTTTGGACAACCAGTCTCCGAAGGAGTGTCGGAGCTAGCTCGCTTCGGACTGGAACAACCCCACCTGAAAGAGCGTATCCACAGTCTCCTAGAGAGCCGTACTGAAGAAGCCCCAGAGGGGGACAAAGCGCGACTTCAGAGTCGATTGGAGGCGCCCGGAGACCATTTGGGCCTGTTCGCAGTCCTGGCCGAGGTTGGGACCCGTGAAATGGGACGGCCCGACCTCGGTCGGGGGGGCTGGTAGAGTCTTGGAAACGGCCAAGTCCCATCCCGGCCTTCGACCTGAGATCTTTTGGTCACGGAGGGTGGCTCTTCTGGAGCGAGCGTCCCTAGCCTTTTAACCAGGAAGGATTTTGTTTCCGATTTCAGAACTTTTGCCAACTTGCGCTAGCTGTCTTCAAAGGCCACTGCGCACCGCCCGCTGGACGTTTTCTTGGCACCTGGATTTCGGGGGCAGAAGTGCCTACCAGCGGCATTTCCCTTTCGGAGGACAATCTGTGAAAAAATACTCCACGGAAAAAATCAGAAACTTCGGCTTGTTCGGTCACCAGGGTAGTGGCAAGACTTCCGTCGCCGAAGCACTTCTCCACAGCTGTGGACAAACCGACCGCCTGGGTCGGGTCGAAGACGGAAACACTCAGATGGATTTCGATGAAGACGAAATCAACCGGGGCATGAGCATTTACGCCGCCTTGGCGCCCTGTGAATACAAAAATCATAAGCTGAACTGTCTCGATACGCCGGGGTTCTTCGACTTTGAAGGCGACGTCGTTGCCTCCCTCAGGGTAGCCGAAGGCGCAGTCCTGGTGGCCTCCGCCAACGCCGGCATCGAAGTCGGCCTGGAAAAAGTTTGGGATATGGCCGAAGAGCGATCGATGCCCCGAATTCTGTTCGTCAACAAGATGGACAAAGATAACGCTGATCTTCAGAGGCTTCTCGATGAATGCGCCGACAAACTGCGCGGCAGCCGGGTGGTGCCTTTGCAACTCCCGATCGGAAGCGCTGACGCCTTCCAGGGGGTGGTGAACCTGGTCACCAGAACGGCTTACAAGTTTGGCGACCAAGGCCAATTCGAAGAGATCGAGATCCCGGCCGAAATGTCCGACCAAGTCGAGAGCTGGTATGAGAAGCTGACCGAAGAAGCCGCCGAAGCCTCGGAAGAAATGATGGAAAAGTATTTCGAGACCCTGGAACTGAGTGACCAGGAGATTCGCGACGGACTCAACCAGCGGATTCAAGCCGGTCAGGTGGTTCCCGCTCTTTGTGGCTCGGCGGTCAAAGAATGGGGCACAAGCTTCCTGATGGATGCCGTCATTCAATATGTTCCTCATCCCGGCCTGACCGGAGAGGTGGAGGTCACCGCAGCCAAAGGCGACAGCCAAGAGCTTAAGACAGAAAGCTCGTCCCCTCTGGCCGCTCTGGTCTTCAAGACCACCACCGACCCCTATGTCGGCAAACTTTCCTACTGTCGCATCTACTCCGGCTCCCTGACCAATGAGGGGACGCTGTTCAACTTTCAAAAAGATCAAAGCGAGAAAGTCGGCGGCCTGATGGTGATGCAAGGAAAGAAGCAAAGCAATCTGAGCGAGGCCGCCTGCGGAGACATCGTGACCGTTCCCAAGTTGGCAGAGACCGAGACCGGCGACACGCTTTGCAGTGAAGACAAACCGGTCAAATTGAGGGAGATCGCTTTTCCGACTCCTTACTATGCTCGCGCCATCTATCCTAAATCGAAAGGCGATGAAGACAAACTCTCCAGTGCTCTCGGCCGAGTCCTCCAAGAGGTGCCTACTATGACCGTGCGCCGGGACTCCGAGGTCCGCCAAACCATTTTGACAGCCCTAGGAGATGTCATGCTCACCTTAACGGTGGACCGCCTCAAGCGAAACGGAGTGGAAGTTGAGTTGGCCGACCCGAAAGTACCCTATAAGGAGACCATTCGAAAATCGGTCAAGAAACAAGGGCGCCATAAAAAACAGAGTGGAGGCCGAGGCCAATTCGCCGATGTCTGGCTGGAAGTTTCGCCTTTGCCCGAGGGTTCTGGATTCGAATTTGTCGACTCCATTGTGGGCGGGGTGGTGCCCAAAAACTACATTCCTGGAGTCGAAAAAGGCGTCCGCAAAGCGATCACCGAGGGGGTTCTGGCCGGCTACGAAGTACTCGACGTGAAAGTCAACCTCTACGACGGCTCCTACCACCCGGTCGACTCCTCCGATATGGCTTTTCAGATAGCCGGAGGTATGGCCTTTAAATCGGCAGCAGCCGACGCTTCACCGGCCCTGCTCGAGCCGTTCTGCACTGTCGACATCACTGTCCCTGCAGCCTTTATGGGCGATGTCATAGGAGATATGAATTCAAAGAGGGGTAAAGTGCTCGGGATGGAACCCCTTGTGGGCGGCTTGCAGTTGATTAAAGCTCAAGCTCCTATGTCAGAAATGATGAAATACTCTATCGACCTGCGGTCGATGACCCAGGGACGAGGAACTTTCTCGATGGAATTTTCCCACTACGAGCAGGCACCTCCGCCCGTCGTCGAAGCAGTAGTCGCGGCTTCAAAAGCTGAGGAATAGTCTTAAGAAGAGGAGAGGTGCCTTGAAGAGCAATCGATTTTTTATCATACTCGTCTCCATCATGCTCACCTGGGCTTTCGTAGCCTGCGGCGGTAGCACAGATGAGGGGACGGGCG
>CAYRFU010000122.1:0-18101 GCA_964423525.1 uncultured Burkholderiales bacterium
GCCGACCGGGGTACCCTGCCTCCTTTGACCAAAACCGTGCTGATCGGCGAGAAAGGTCCTGAGCCGGAGCCCGAGCCAGAAGAACTCGATGTCGGTCTCGACGAAGAGGAAGAGCCGGCGGAGCCAGCCGCTCCAGCGCCTCCCCCCATCGACGAACAGATTCTCGAAGAAGCTCGCCGCAAAGCCCAACAAATTCTGCAACAGGCTCAGCAGCAAGCCAAGCAGATGGTGGAACAGATTTCGGCCCAGACTCAGAAAGCGGCCCAAGAATCGTTTGCAGCGGCCAAGCAGCAGGGATATGAGGAGGGCTTGAAGGCTGGGCACCAGGAGGGGTATCAAGCCTCGGTGGCTGAGTTCGTCCAAAGGATCGAGCAAGCGAAAGATATGTACGTCCAGGCGGTCCGCGCCAGGAGAACGGTCGTGGCTACGGTTGAACCAGAGCTGGCCCGTCTGGCTACCAAAATTGCGGAACGGATTCTTCTCGAGGCCGTCAAAGTCGAACCCGACCTGATCGCCTCGATCGTGAAAGCAGCGCTGGCCGGCGTAACCGACCGAGAAGAGGTTTCGATTCGGGTCAATCCTCAAGATGTTGAGATGGTTCGGGAGAACCGCACCACCTTCGAGAAGATGATCGAAGGCTTGAAAAAGTTCGAAGTTCGCGCCGACGCTTCTATCGATCCCGGCAGTTGTATTATCGAGACGAACCTCGGAAACATCGATGCTCGCCTGAAAACCCAGCTTGAAGCGATTCGAAAAGGCATGGAAGAGATGGCCAAGCTGCGCGAAGAAGAGTTGGCTCAGCAAGCCGCTAGCGAACCGGTCGAGGTTCCGGGCGACCCCGACTTTGTACCCCTGGAGGAACGCTCAAAAGAAGCACCTCCGCCCGTTGAGGAGGGTCCGGAAGCACGGGGCCGTCCTCAGACGCAGGGCGAGCAGGCGCCAGCTCCCGAGGCGGCTCAGCCAGCAGCTCCTCCTCCTCAGCCGGCCCCACCCCAGCAGGTCCCTGCGGAGGCTCAACAAGCCCCTGCGGTAGCCCCGCCACCAGCCCAGGCGCCACCGCCACAGGAAGGAAGTTAGAATGGCTGAACCAGCAGTCGATTTCGCTCGCTACGAGAAACTTTTGCCGCGCATCCAAACGGTCAAGCAGCACGGCCGGGTGGTCCAGGTGGTCGGCCTAACCATCGAATCTGAAGGGCCGGCTGCTCGCCTGGGCGAGTTGTGCTACATTTACGATCACCAGGGGAACCCGATTCGAGCCGAGGTGGTCGGCTTTAAAGCCAGTCGGGTTCTGCTGATGCCTCTGGGCGAAATGGGCGGTATTGGTCCAGGCTGCGAGGTGCGCTCTACCGGTAAGCCTCTGTCTGTCAAAGTGGGTTGGAACCTTTTGGGGCGGGTTTTAGACGGGTTGGGAGAGCCGATCGACGGTTTGGGCCCCCTCGACTGCGACACAGAGTATCCGATCTACAACACTCCCCCCAATCCGATCACACGCCCCCGTATCGAAGAACGAATGGATATGGGAATCCGAGTTCTCGATTCGACTCTAACCTTCGGAAAAGGCCAGCGCGTGGGAATCTTCGCAGGTTCTGGTGTGGGTAAGTCGACCACCCTCTCGATGATAGCTCGTTTTGCCTCGGCTGACATTAACATTCTAGCCTTGATCGGTGAGCGTGGTCGTGAGTTGCGAGACTTTCTCGAGCGCGACCTCGGAGAAGAGGGGATGAAGCGGTCGGTGGTCACGGTGGCCACCTCAGACACCCCAGCCCTGGTGAGGCTCAAGGCCTCCTACACCGGCACCGCTATTGCCGAATATTTTCGAGACCAGGGCTACAGAGTGATGCTGATGATGGACTCAGTCACGCGTTTCGCTATGGCTCAGCGCGAAGTTGGCCTGGCCATCGGAGAGCCCCCCGCCACCAAAGGTTACACGCCTTCTTGTTTCGCGCTCCTGCCCAAGCTTATGGAGCGGGCTGGTACCTCGCCGGACGGTTCGATCACGGCGGTCTATACCGTGCTCGTCGACGGCGACGACATGAACGAGCCTATCGCTGACGCCGTTCGAGGTATCCTCGACGGCCATATCGTCCTGTCCCGTAAGATCGCCCACAAGAACTGTTATCCGGCAGTCGACGTCCTTCAGTCGGTCTCTCGTGTCTTTACCGAGGTCGCCAGCAAGGAGCACCAAGAGCTGGCCGGAAAACTCCGGAACTGCCTGGCCACCTATCGAGAGAACGAAGATTTGATCAACATCGGAGCCTATCAAAGGGGCTCTAACCCTAAAGTCGACTACGCCATCAGCAAAATTGACGAAATCATGGATTTTCTCAAGCAAGGCATCTTTGAGCAGTCCACCTTCGATGACATGATGAACCATTTGAGGAGGATCTTTGCCTCCTAAGAAATTCAAATATCGCCTGGCCAAAGTCCTCGAATTCAAAGAGAAGAAAGAAGAAGAGGAAAAAGAGAAGCTGGCCAAACTGCTCGAGCAGGAGGCCCAGGAGAAGGCCCGGTTGGCTCAGTTGAAGCAGGAGTTGCTGAATGTCCGCACCACCCTGAAGACCAAGCATTTGAGCGGCAGTCTCAATATGGAAGAACTTCGCTTCTATCCTGGTCATATCAAGAATCTTGAGAACAAGATCAAGAATCAAGAGTTGCGCCTCCAAGAACTAGCGATTAGAATCATAGAGCAGAGAAAGGCTCTTTTGAAAGCGGCGCAAGAGAAAAAAGTCTACGAGAAACATAGAGAAAATGCTCAGGAAGAGTGGCAAAAAGAGATGGACGCCGAGGAAGCCCGTTTGATCGACGAATTGGCGACCATCAAATTTGCCCGCGACCTGCAGTCTTGAGAGCGCATCTAAGGGAGGAACGAAGTGTCGATTTATAACCGGATGGCCGCCATCGAACGAAAGATCAATATGTTAGAGGCCAAGCTCGACGGGGGGGCAGCCGACCTTCAGAGTGCCCCGGGTAACCCCGCTTCAACCAGTGGAAGGCCCGGCAGTCACGAGGCCGTGACCTTCGAGAATCTGGTCAACAGCCTGGCCGAAGACCAGCAGTTCGAGCCCAAAACGGCCGCCACTCAGGCGACCAACCGCTGGAGCGGCGATCCCAAAGACTATGACGGTATGATCGCCGAAGCTTCCAAGAAACATGGGGTAGACCAGTCCCTGATCCGAGCCGTCATCAAGCAAGAGTCCGCCTACGACCCCAAAGCGACTTCTTACGTGGGGGCGATGGGGCTGATGCAGCTGATGCCGGAGACGGCTTCCGACCTGGGCGTTAACGACGCTTACGACCCGTATCAGAACATCATGGGCGGCACCAAGTATCTTTCTCAGCTGATGCAGATGTTTGATGGAAATCTGACCAACGTGATCGCCGGCTACAATGCCGGGCCCGGTGCGGTCCAGAAGTACGACGGAGTTCCGCCTTACCAAGAGACCCAGGACTACGTGGCCAAGGTGCTCGACAACTATCGTTACTACACCACCAACAAGCAGAGCATCTAGGAGGCACTCGTGGAAAATCCCGCTATCGGGTCTTTGATGGGAACGGCCAAGCCGGCCGAGACCAAGAAAACTGATCAAGGCGATCCTGGCGCCTTTTCCTCGGCTATGAACGAAGCCGTTGAAGGGAAAGGCAAGGCAAAGAAGGAGGCCATGGTCGACGAGAAGGCAGCCAAGTCCGACCAAGAGAGCCAGAAAGAGAAGAAGAAGGAGGCCAAGGTTGAGACTAAGGCTCAGGCCAAGAGCCAGTCCACCAAGGGTGGGGCGAAACTTCAAACCTATTTGAACACCCTGGCTCTCAAGGACCCGGCCAAGCTTTCTATCGCCGAGAGGCAAGCGCTTCAAGTCGGCGAGTTCGCCAAAGAGAAGGTCGGACTCAACGAACTCCAGCGCATGTTGCTCGACCGTGGCTTAAATATCCGAGATCTTTCTTACAATCAACTCACCAATTTGACTCAGGGCGGCGATCAGAGTCGGCTGGCTCGTCTGCTCGACCAGATGGTGCGCGACCAGCTCGATCGACCCGAGACCAGGACCAGCACGGAACAGATGGTGGCCTCGGCTTCTAGCAACAGCCAGAACCGTCTTGAGGCCTTGATGGCTGAGGAGTCGATGCAACTCAAAGAAGCGTCCAAAACCGGTCAGAGTCAGCGTGCCGAAGCGCGTCAGAATTTGATGGATCAGATTCTCCAGCATATCGAGGTGCGAAATCTGGCCAACCAGACCGAGATCAATCTGAAGCTCAATCCTGAATATCTGGGAGAGCTGAAGATTCGGCTCAGCCAGGGTGAGGACGGCATCAAAGCTGGTTTCGAGACCAGCTCCAAACTCACCCGAGAGTTGTTGGAGGACCACGAGGACGACCTGGTCAGCCAGGTCCAGGCCAAAGGAGTGGACCTCCAACAGGTCAGCGTCCGCCTGGTTGAGGAGGTTGTTTGAGTCGATTAGGTTAACTTCTTGTTAACAGGGCGGTAACGCCGATGTAATGGGCTTTCAGTAGTCTGAGAGTGACAGACCGTGGAACCGTCGGTGAAGGGCGAAATAGAGGAGGACCATTCCGAATGTTTGATTTCAATTATGCTGCCAACAATATGGAGCAGAACCAAGAGATTCTGCAGAGCCGGTTCGAGAACATCAAGAACCAGTTCACCCCGGGCTACAAGGCCGAGGCAGTTCAGTTCAACGACATCATGAGTTCAACCCTGAAAGGGGGGGCTAAGGTTCGTAAGAACAACATTTCTTTTGAACAGGGCCAGATCTTCAAGACCAAAGTCGATACCAACCTGGCCATCAACGGGCAAGGCTTTTTTATTGTCAACGACGGGTTTCAAAACCACTTTACCCGCGACGGTCGCTTCACCTGGCAGGACGGAACCCTCAAAGACGCTCTGGGCAAATCAGTGGTCGGTTTCCCCCTCGACAGTCAAGGCAACATCACCGGCGAGCAAAAACCGATCGACTTGAGCCTTGACCCCACTACCAACCTCTATGGCGGAAAGTACACCGGGTTCCACTTCGACGACACCGGTAAGCTCTACGGGGAAGCCAACATTACCGACCCTGTCACCGGTCAACAGATCACCACCACCACGCCCATCTATCAGGTGGCGGTGGCCTCCTTCGCCAACGCCGGGGCTCTGGACCGTTCCGGAACGACCAGTTTTGTGGAGTCGGAAGATTCGGGCGGGGCGGTCGTCGGTGTGGCCGGTCAGGGGGCTCTGGGTAGCATCGCGGCCGGGAGTCTTGAGCTTTCCAACGTCGACTTCATGCAAGAAGGTGCGGCGATCGGAATGACAAAACAGAATTTTGAAGCGAATATGGCCTCTTTCCGAGCGATGGACAAGCTGACCCAGTCAGCCCTAGGCTTGGTGCGTTAGGCTCACTAAGAGACTCTCGGGACGGCCATCCTGCTTGGATGGCCTTCTCGTGTTTTACTCTCGGTCCCGGCAGTAGGGGTTAGCGCCCTCCCATCGAATCGACAACTCAGGGGGAGTGCAGGCGGCCACGACGGAGGGTCAGATTTGGGAAATGGCGGAAGATTCGACCGAAAGATGAGAGCAGCCCAGCGGCAACGATATCAGGGGGCTAGTGCCTACGATTTTCGCCAGACTGATAAGTTCACTTCCGATCAGAATCGTTTTCTCGAGAAGATCTTCACAGGCTTCGCTGAGGCTGTGACGACCCGACTGGCCCCGATGCTGCAATCTCGGTTCCATATGGAGCTGATCAGCATTAAGACGAGAACTTACCACACCCACCTCAACGCTTTGCCGGATCCTACTCCTGTGCTCGTCTTTCGGCTCAACGATTCGACCTCTGGCTTCCTCGACATCGACTTTGACCTTTCGTTTGCCATCTTTGAACGGTTGATGGGCGGCCGGGGCGCTCCCTCCCGAGACGAGCTCCGGTCCTACTTCACAGACCTCGAGAAGGCAATTCTTCGAGTACCCTTTACCCGAATGCTAGCGGCCTACGGCCAGGCTTGGAAAGATGTCAGTCAGGTTGAGGCCCAGTTCCAGAGCCTTGAATTTAATCCCAATGCGGTCTATGTCTGCGCCCCCTCGGAGTCGATGGTCGTGACTGCCTTCCAGGTGGAAGTGGCCCAGGCTCAAGGACCGATCGACCTGTGTCTCCCTTTTCGTTACCTGAAAGAGCTGATTCCCAAGCGTTCCTTTGATGAGTTCATGCTGACCACCACCTTCCAGGCCCCGAAAGATGACAAAATCATCTTTCCCGAGCATATTCACAACGCCAAAGTGCCGATTTCGGTCAGCTTGGGTCGGGCCGAGTTGCTCTTTCAGGAACTCTTGACCATCGAAGTCGGCGACACCATCCGCCTTGACTCCGAAATTCGCGACCCTTTGCGGATCAAGGTCAACAATAAAACGAAATTTCTAGGTCAACCCGGTATCAAAGACGGCCGCTTGGCTGCCAAGGTCAATCGGGTGTTGCAAGAAGGAGACGAAGAATACGATGAGTGACCAGGGGCCTCGAGCCGTTCAATTCGGCCAACTCGAAGGGACTCCGATCGAGGGCAACGCCAGCACGATCGACCTTCTCAAAGATGTTGCTTTGACGGTCCAGGCTGAGTTAGGCAAGACTCGTCGCCTGGTTCGGGATATTCTTCGCCTGCAGGTGGGGGCCGTCATCGAACTCGACAAGGAGATCGGCGAACCGGTGGATATCCTGGTCAACAACAAAGCCATCGCCCGCGGAGAAGTGGTGGAGATCGACGGCCAATACGGAATCCGCATCACGGAGATCGTCAAGTAGTGGAAGATTATGAAAATCCTCGTCCGTCTAAGAAGGGAAGGGAAGATCTTTCTATCCTTTACGACGTACCGTTTATTATTGAGGCCGAAATGGGACGCACCGTCCGCAGTGTGCGAGACGTCCTCAAGATTGGCGAAGGGGTCGTGATCGAGCTCGATAAGGACGGAAACGATCCTGTAGACCTGGTGGTCAACGGAACTTTGATAGCGCGTGGAGAAGTTGTAGAAATCGAGGGGAATTATGGGGTTCGGATCACCGAGCTGATGAATTGATGCTAACCAAAGATCAGAAGCACAGTCAGCACAACCTGATGATGGCCGGTTCGGTCCTCGGCTGCCTTCTGATCATGATGCTCTTCATCGGGTCTCTGGCCCCGCCTCTGCCCGAAAAAGAGGGAGAACAGTCTCAACCCCCTACCGCCACTCAGAACAGCGGTCAAACGGTCGGCACCCTGATCAGCCACAAGTTGGGGGGCAAAGACTTTGTGGGCCCTTCCTACTACAACGCCCACCCCTGGAGTCCACCGGCCGAGCCGGCTTGGGCGCCCAGTCAAGACTTCACCTCGCGCCTTCAGGCGATGTTGTTGCCTCTGATCTTTATCTGCCTTTTGATCTGGGCCACTCTCAAGCTGCTAGCCAAGACCAATCCGTCGATTCTGATGGGTCGAACCAAAGCCGAGAAGAAGCCACTACTCCAGGTTGTGGAGGAGCAGAAACTGGGAGCTGGGCGGAGCATCTGTCTAGTGGATATCGCTGGCAAGCTCTTGGTAGTGGGGATGACCGAGCAGGGAATGAACCCGTTGTGTGAGCTTTCCCGCCAGGAGTTCGAGGCTTATACAGCCGAGTCTGAGGAAGAGGAGACTAGCCTCGACGCTGTTTCGCCTCGGCCCGACACCTACCGCGAAATTTTAAAGCACTACGCTTCTATCATTCCGGGAGTGGGGGCCAAAAAATGATCCCCTGGAAGCGTTTCAGCGGAGTTCTCCTGGCGGCCGTTGTGCTGGTAGCGCTACTCGGTCTTTTCGAGCCTGCAGCCGCTCAGCAGCCCAACATGAACATCGAGCTGCCCAAGCTCACTATCGATGGGCAAGACACCTCCGATAAGGCTAAGATGTCGAGCTTCCTGCAAGTCATGTTCTTGCTGACGACGCTCACCCTGGCGCCTTATATTCTGGTGATGAGCACCGCTTTCATTCGTATCGTCATCACGATCAGTTTCTTGCGAACGGCCCTGGGTACTCAGCAGGTTCCACCGACCCAGGTCTTGATGGGCTTGGCTCTCTTCATCACCATGTATGTCATGGCTCCGGTTGGCATCAAGATGAATAAAGAGGCCATTCAACCTTATCTCAAGGGTCAGCCTGAAATCAGTCAGGAAGAATTTTTCTTTAAACTGCTCGAGCCCCCCAGGCAGTTTATGTTGTTGCAGACTCGAGATAAAGACCTGATTCTTTTCCTGGAACTGGCCAATCAAAAGGTTGAGTCCCGTAACGATGTCCCCCTCTACGTCTTGCTCCCCAGTTTTGTGCTGTCGGAAATTAAGACCGCCTTCGAGATAGGCTTCCTGCTCTATCTCCCCTTCCTGGTGATCGACATGGTGGTCGCCTCGGTCTTGATGTCGATGGGTATGTTTATGCTTTCGCCGATGACGATCTCCTTGCCGTTTAAGCTGCTCATGTTTGTCATGATCGACGGTTGGCACCTGATCATTAAGGGCTTGGTCAAAAGCTTCAATATGCACAACATGCCGCCCTAGCCGGAAGCCAGGGGACCCGTCTGTACTTTTTTAGAAAGGAGGTAAACGATGCTGATACTAGCTGAAGAGCTCTTCACCGATGCCTATGTGATGGAGGTTTGCACCGAGGCTCTTTATCTGATCTTGATTCTTTCAGCGCCGATGTTGATGTCGGCCCTGGCGGTCGGTTTATTTATCAGTATCTTGCAAGCGACTACTCAGGTACAAGAGCAGACTCTCTCGTTTGTGCCCAAGATCGTGGCGACCTTCCTTTCTCTGGTGATCTGCGGCACCTGGATCTCGAGTATGTTGAGCAGTTACGCTATTCGAATCTTTACTGACGTCGCCAACATCGGTCCATCAGGGTAAGCGCCTATGTTGATGGACGGCTCAGCGGAACTCAACGAGGTCATGTTTGTCAGCCTGGGCCTTGCTATATTGGCTTACGCTCGCATCGTGATGATCATGATCCAAGCGCCCATCTTCGGGAGTAAGCACTACAAAGGTGCGGTGCGGGCCGGGGTAGCCCTGGTCATCACGCTGGTTGCCGTTCCCAATCTTCCCGTTCCCGAATTTTTTCCGACCGACCTGTTAGGGTTGGCTCTGGCTGTCTTGACTCAAGTGGTGGTCGGCTTGGCCATCGGCCTGGTGTCGTTCATGGTGATGTCAGCGGCTATGTTTGGCGGAGAAATGATGGACATCCAGATGGGTTTGTCGGTAGCCGCGTCCATGGACCCTTCCACCGGTGGCGCCTCGAAGATTCTGTTCCGTCTCAACTTCTACATCGCTATGATGCTCTACTTGATCGTGGATGGACACCATCAGCTGATGCTGGCCATTTTTCGAAGTTTTCAAGTGGTGCCTTTAACCCAGTTCCGTATCAGCAGCGAACTCTTCTTGCAGATGGTTCGGCTGACGGGAGAGATTTTTATCATCGGTCTTCAGATCGCTTCCCCTGCCCTGGCGGCCCTTTTCATCACTCAGGTCGCGTTGGGGCTTTTGGCCCGAGTGGCTCCTCAAATGAACGTTTTCATGTTGAGTTTCCCTCTCAACATCGCCATCGGTCTCATGATGCTTTCCATTGGGTTGCCGGTGATCATTCAACTCCTACAACGACGATTTGATGTCAATCTGGACGACACCTTTCGTGCGATCGGAGAGCTGATGCCTCCCGATGCCAAGATGCCGATTCGGTATGGACATGACGGACCCTAAGCCCAGGAAGGAGGTGACCAGAGTTGGGCGGCAACGACAGCGACAAAACGGAAGAGCCAACCGAGCACAAACTTCAGGAACAACGGAAAAAAGGCCAGGTGATGAAAAGCCAGGAGGTCATTTCGACTGCTGGCCTCTTGGCCGCCGTGGGAATGATCTATGCCTGCGGGAAGTTCATGTGGGGTACGATGCGCCGCTTCACCGAAGAGTGTTGGGGCCTGATCGAAAACATCGACTTTTCCACCCGAACTCTCCTCCCCGACATTATCTGGGTGGTGGGCACCGTCGGCTTGACTCTGGCTCCGCTGCTGGCCGGTGTCTTTATGATGGCTATCATCGCGAACGTCGCTCAGATAAAATTTCTGTTCACCTTCGAGCCACTTAAGCCCACCCTCAACAAGATTAACCCGGTCGAGGGGTTCAAGCGAATCTTTTCGGTTAAGTCCCTGATGGAGCTGGTCAAGCAGATCGCCAAGCTGACCATCGTGGGCTATATCTGTATCTCGATCGTGAAAGGAGAGATCACTAGCTTTAGCCTGGCTCCCATGTGGGAGCTGATGGAGACGATCGGCCTGGTGAAAGCCCTGGTACTCCAGATCGTGAAATCGGTGCTGGTAGGAATGGTGGCCATCGCTATCGTCGACTACGCTTTCCAATACAAGCAGTTCATGAAGCAGATGAAGATGAGCTTCCAAGAACTGAAAGACGAATACAAAGAGACCGAGGGTAACCCTCAGGTCAAAGCCAAAATGAAGCAACTGATGCGCCAGGCCTCTCAGGGTCAGATGATGGGAGAGGTGCCCAACTCATCAGCCGTGATCACCAACCCGACTCACCTGGCTGTCGCCATCAAATACGACAAGGACGAGGCGCCTGTTCCCACGGTGGTGGCCAAAGGCGAGAAACTGGTGGCCCAGCAGATCAAGGTGGTGGCAGAAGACAACGACGTGCCTTTGATCGAGAACGTTGAGCTGGCCAGGGCTCTCTTCGGGGCCTGCGAGGTCGGCCAGGCTATCCCCACCGAACTCTACAAAGCTGTGGCGGAAATTTTGGCCTATATTATCAAATTGAAGAAGAAGAAGCAGATGAAACAGCGAAGAGGGAAACGATAAGTGGACGACCATCCTTTATTAAAGTTACTCAAATTCTCTGACGTAGCCACGGCTGTCGGCGTGATCGGTATTGTCTTTATGCTGATCATCCCGATGCCTCCAGCTCTGCTCGACATGCTGCTGGTCCTCAACATCGCCTCGGCCATTATCACCATCTTGATCTCGATCTACATCGAGGAACCGCTCGAATTTTCCGTTTTTCCGACTTTGTTGCTGGTGGCCACCCTCTTCCGGCTGGCCCTCGACGTCTCTTCCACCCGAATGGTGTTGCTTTACGGGAACATTAAGGACCCCGTCACAGGCGACCCGATCGGGGCGGGCCGTCTCATCCCCGCCTTCGGTAACGTTGTGGTCGGCGGTAACCTGATCGTCGGTTTCGTGATGTTCTTGATTTTGATCATCATTCAGCTGATGGTTATTACCAACGGTGCTGAACGTATCGCCCAGGTGGCCGCCCGTTTTACTCTCGACGCTATGCCAGGTAAGCAGATGGCGATCGACGCCGACCTCCACTCGGGAACGATCACCTCCGACGAGGCTAAGGTCAAACGAAAACAGATCGAGCGAGAATCCGACTTCTACGGGTCGATGGACGGTGCCGGTAAGTTCGTTAAAGGCGATGCCACGGCGTCC
This sequence comes from uncultured Burkholderiales bacterium, assembly GCA_964423525.1. Taxonomy (GTDB): domain Bacteria; phylum Vulcanimicrobiota; class Xenobia; order Xenobiales; family JADMJV01; genus CAYRFU01. The sequence goes on from CAYRFU010000122.1 coordinate 11,474, forward strand.
ATTGTCATTATGATCGTCAACATTGTAGGCGGCATCTTGATCGGTATTCTTTACCACGGAATGACGGCTTCTGATGCCATGAATACCTATGCCATCCTGTCCATCGGGAACGGCCTGGTCACGACGGTTCCGGCCTTCTTGATGTCGACTTCGATGGGTATGGTCGTGTCGCGTGCTGCATCAGACTCCAACCTTGGTGACGACTTGGCCAAGCAGATCACCCATCGTCCTGAGATAATGAAGCTCTCGGCCGGCTTTATGGTCTTGATTTCCATGCTTGGGTTCACGGGGTTGGTAGCCTTCCCGCCTCTGCCCTTCCTGGTGCTGGGCGGATTCTTTTACTACTTCGGAACCGTCCTGGTCAAGTCGAAAGAGGTGGTCGAAGAAGTCGTTCAGCAAGACGTTCAAGAGACCAAGAAGAAAGAGAATAAGAAGCCCGAGAGCGTCGTGCAGTTGATGCAGGTCGACCCGATCTCCCTCGAGGTGGGCCGTGGACTGCTGAGCCTGGTTGACCCCAACCAGGGCGCCAAGCTGCTTGAGCGCGTCACTTCGATTCGTCGTCACGTGGCCATGGAACTCGGTATTGTGGTTCCAGGTGTGCGTTTCCGCGACAACTTGCAACTCAAGCCAAACACGTACGTCATCAAGATCAAAGAGATTGAGGTGGCTCAGGGTGAGGTTCAGGTGAACCAGTTCCTGGCCATCGGTCCTGAGGACAAGTTGAAAAACCTGCGTGGTATTAAGACGGTCGACCCGACCTATGGAATGCCAGGGGTGTGGATTTCGCCCGAGCAGCGTGGTGACGCCGAACGTTACGGTTGTATGATTTTTGACCCGGTCAGTGTGGTGGCCACCCAGCTCACCGAGGTGGTCAGGAGCCACGCCGCTGAGCTTCTCGGTCGTCAGGAGGTTCAGGCCCTGGTCGATACCATCAAGAAGACTCACCCAGCGGTGGTCAAAGAGGTCATCCCCGACGCACTCAGCCTGGGTGAAGTCCAGAAAGTGCTCCAAAACCTGGTCAAAGAACGAGTCTCCATTCGTGACCTGGTCAGCATCCTCGAGACTTTGGCCGACAACGTCAGCATGACCAAGGACCCCGAGATGCTCACCGAATTCGCCCGCGTGTCTTTGTCGCGATCGATCTGCAAAGAATATATGAACAACGAAGGCACCATCAATGTGATCACCCTCGACCCCGGCATCGAGCAAACCATTCAGGCTGCCATTCAGAGAACCGAGCAAGGCTCGTTTTTGACCCTTGACCCCAACGTCGGTCAGGAGATTCTCCAGGCCATCTCGGCCCAGGTTCAGAGCCTTCAAGAGCGTGGTTTGCAACCCATTTTGCTCACCTCACCTCCGGTGCGGCCGGCTCTGCGCAAATTGACCGAGCGCTCGTTCCCCAATCTTGTCTTGCTGTCTTGGAACGAGATCGCTCCCAAGGTGAACGTCAACTCGGTCGCTATGGTCAGCATGTAGCCCTCTACCCGATCTACCGCAACTGCGGTATTGTTGGGTCCAGGAAAGGGTCTCCTCTAAAGGGCAGCTAAAACGAAAAGTATGCCGTCTTTATTGGAGCTACTAGCAAAGCAAGTCGTCGTGGCCGATGGAGCCTTGGGAACCCGACTCCAGGCTCTGACCGGAAACGCGCATTCGTGCATCGACGGTTTCAATCTCGACCCCACCTTTTCGGAGATCGTCTCTCTTGTCCACCGCTCTTACATCGAAGCGGGGGCGGATTTGATTCTCACTAACACTTACGGCGCTAACGCTGTCAAGCTTCAACGTTATGGGCGTAAGTCTCAGGTGGTGGCCATCAACCTGGAGGGAGCTCGGCTAGCTCGAAGGGCAGCCGGCAAGGAGGTGCTGGTGGGGGGATCGGTGGGGCCCCTCGAGGTCTATGCCTTCCGCGATGAGTTCACCGATCAAGAGATGAAGAAAATTTTTCGGGAACAGATGACAGCCCTGGTCGATGGCGGAGTCGATTTTCTGGCTCTTGAGACCTTCCAGGACCCGATGGAATCGGCTGCTGCCCTCTCGGCTGCCAGCAGCTTTAACCTCCCCATCATCTTCTCGATCGGAGGGGTTCACAACGGTCGCACCGGAACAGGAGCCGCCGCTCAGGAAATCGCCCTGACAGCAGTGGAGCGAGGAGTCTCGGTCATAGGGGCCAACTGTCGGGGACCCTTTGACATCCTGGAAACGGTTGGGCTGTTGGCCCAGGTCACCACTTTACCTTTGCTGGCCATGCCCAACGCGGGCTCCCCTGAGATCGACCGCGGACGGGTTGCTTATCACGTCAAGCCGCAACAGTTCCGCGACTACACTCGTCGTCTTATTGAGGCGGGGGCGGCCTTGGTTGGTGGCTGTTGTGGCACCAGTCCTGAGCATATTCGAGAAATGGCCGAAGAGGCCCGCACCCAGCCTCTCCCTCCCGCTCGAGTCGTTTCCCCGGTGCGGGTGGTGGCGGTCCCGGTTCGCAGCGAGAACAAAGAGCGTGAACCTAACAAGGTCAAGCAAGTTTTCGACTCCGTGAGCACCATTGTCAGCGTGGAGATGCGACCGGTTCGAGCCGGTTCGTTCAGCCAGTATCTTGAAGCTGGCCAAATGTTGGCCCGCGAAGGGGTCCACCTGTTCGATGTGCCGGACAATGCTGGAGCCAAAGTGACCCTCGATCCGATGGTGTCAGCCGCCCGTCTCCAGAGTGAGACGAGGATCCCGACCATTATGCATCTGTCCACTTCTCATCGCAACTTGATCGCTGTTCAGTCTTATCTGTTGGGGGCTTGGGAGAGTGGCCTCCAGTCGGTGCTGGCGGTCACCGGAGACCACCCCAATGTGGGCGATCACGACAAATACGCCAGCCGGGTCAACGACGTCAAGAGTTCGGTCAATCTGATGAAACTGATGGACGGCCTCAATCAAGGCAAACTGTTCAACGGCACCGCTTGTGTACGAACCGGTTTCTACATCGGGGGAGGGTTCAATCCGATGCGAAACTTGACCCCGCAACTCAAGTGGCTGAGAAAGAAGATCGCCGCTGGTCTCGAATTTGTCTACACCCAACCTCTCTACCAGGAAGAAGATGTTGACCGCCTTCTGGAGGCCACCGAAGAGTTTGGCCTGCCCGTTCTAGTCGGAGTCTTGCCCTTGACGTCACGGCGCAATGCCGAGTTTTTTGCAGCCGGGAAGATCCCCGGAATCATGGTTCCTCAGTGGGTCGTAGATGCTTTTGAGAAGGTCACCTCGAAGGAGGACGGCATTAAGCTCGGTTTGGACCTTGCTCGCGACTTGCTGACCCGCATTCGAACGAAGATCCGAGGGTGTTACATCATCCCTCCTTTCGCCGCCAACAAATATGGTCTGGTGGCCGAACTGCTGCAGTCGACAGGCCTGGTCGAAGCTCATGAGCTAGCAAGCTAATCGATAAGGAGCAGATATGACCCCAAGCACGACGGCCCAGACCCTTCCTTCGTGGCTGCAACTCCCTGACCAACTCGACCCCGACCAGTCTCAGGACTTGGAGCGAGATTGGTTCGAGGCCACCAAAGACCACGTCAACCGCTTATTGGCCATCGGTCTCAAGGCCTCCAATTTTCCTTTCGTGGAATGGCGCTCCGAAGGTCTTTACGTCTATGGTCCAACCGGGCAAAGGCTTTTCGATTGTTTGGGAGCGGGGGGCGTCTTCGGTCTGGGGTTTCGCCATCCTCGAGTGGTGGCGGCTGTCAAAGCCCAGCTGGACCGAGGTCCGCTAGCTACCCGTATGGGCGTGGTCCCGGGTCAGTCGGTGTTGGCTCAAAAGCTCGTGGAAGTGACCCCTGAAGGGCTCGACCATGTCTTTTTCGCCAATAGTGGAACCGAATCGGTTGAGGCCGCCATCAAGCTTGCTCGTTTGGCTACTGGCCGCAGTGGTTTGGTCGGTACCCACCAGGGCTATCACGGCATGTCGGTTGGGACCATCTCTTTGAGCGGCCTGGGTATGTGGAGAGAAGGACTGGGAGACATGCTGGCCAGCAGCAAGCTTGTCCCTCACGGCAATCTTGAACTGATGGAGAAGGCTCTCGACGACCAAACGGCCGCTGTGGTGCTTGAGCCCATTCAGTGGGCGGCTGGCTGTCGGGTGGTGGATAAAGACTACTTCAAAAAGGTGAAGAGTCTCTGCGAGCGGGCTGGAGCCTTGCTCATTCTTGACGAGATTCAAACGGGGCTGGGAAGGACCGGGACCTGGTTCTGCTGCGAGCAGTTCGAGGTTGTTCCCGACCTGCTCTGTGTGGGCAAAGTTCTCTCTGGGGGCGTCGTGCCGGTGGCGGCTACAGTTTATAACAAGAGGGTCTTCGCAGGCGAGAAGAATCGAGCTATGTTCAATAACTCGAGCTTCGGCGGCAACCCGTTGGCCTGCGCTGCCGGCACGGCCACCATCGAAGTCCTCCAAGACGGCTTGCTAGAACGCTCAAGGCTTCTTGGCGAACGTCTTGAGAAAGGTTATGGCGAAATCTGCCAGCAGTTTCCCGAAGTGCTCAAAGGCCAACACGGAATGGGCTTAATGCGCTGTTTGGAGTTCAGCCATCCTGTTTACGGCTACGTTTTTCAGGAGTCGATGCGTAACGACAAGAACATCTTGACCGCGGCTATGGCTCACATTCCTCAATACGTCCGCGTCTCGCCGCCTTTCATCTGCGGTGACGACGACCTCGACCTGCTTATCGAATCAACCCGCCAGGTCGTCGAGCAGATGAAGCAAGACGGTTTTGAAAAGGTCCATGAGAAATTCAGCCGAGTGATCGCAGCGGCCCAAGCTGAGATGGCTAAGGAGGGGTGATGGAGACGCGAATCGGACTGACCCCGGAAGAGCTGATCACCATCTTTAATCGCATGTATCTCGAGGTTTGGTCTAAGACCAAGGAGCGCGTCAATTGGGAGGCGGCTCAGATTTCCCAACAAATTCAGTCCGGCAAAGATGTCGATATCGCCGACTTGCTGGTCGAATTGATGGAGGTCGTCATTACGGCGGCAAGAGACGGTGCTATTCTGACTATCTACGAGAATAACGAACAGATCGCCGAAGACCTCCGCCAGGCCGGCATCGAGCTCCCCCAGCGGACCCCGGTTCCTAAAGGAGACTAGGTTGGCTTCGTCTTATCGGATTTCTAGAAAGTAAACAGCTGGCCAGGGGGTTCGGCCACGGAGTCCGGTTTCGTCAATCTCGAGCCTCATGGGTCATCCCTGGTTACCGGTTCCGAGTTTCAATAATTTGGTAAACTCTTTCTCGATCTAGACAATCAGAAAGCCTGTAGGATAAGGTTTTCATAGCGGTTGACAGAGAATGTTGTGAAGCCCTAATGCCGTAACAAAAAATTAACAAATCTGTGCTTTTCATTTAGTAACCACGATGAGATAATATGGGCAACAGACAACAATAATAAGGCTGGTTTCAAGGAGGAGTATTAAGACTATGGGCGGAGCAGTAGGTGGAGGCCAATTCAATCAGGCAAGTCAGGCAGCGCTTTTGCAGATGCAGGCGACCGATTTGCAGCAGGCCCAAACGATTTATACCCAGGTTGCAGCTGACGCGCAAAAGCAGCGCACTCAACGCTGGAAAATTATGACCGACACCCAGACCAAGATTTTCGAGATCACTCAGGATGTCACGACCAACAAGGCGAAGGCTGCAGACAAGGCCTTCAACGCGATGGACCAGTATATTCGGGCCTAGGTCCTAGTCGGACTTTACAAAAAAGGCGGCCGCGGGCCGTCTTTTTCATTTAACCGAAAATTTACACCAGCTCGACCACCACTGCTTTACCCTCAGGAAAGGCGTCGGTATAATGGTTGGGTGAAGGGAAACAGATAACTATGGATACCGCAAGAATAAGGCAGCTCAGGCAGGCTGCTATCAGCCACGCACAAAGAGATGTCGAAGGTGACACAAAGGCCGCCAAGAATAAGGTCGCCGAAGGCGGGCCTGGTAACACTAAAGCTGCCGAGAGGGCCGAGAAGGAGGGGCCTCGCGAGACTTTCGAGAGGACCGGGGCTGCGAAAGATGGACAAGCCGGATCGCCTGCGCCAGACTCGGGAGTTCCTAAGGACCCGATCGAATCCATCATAGAAGCGGGACAAGCCTTCGCCAAAAAGCTGGACAAGACCGAAGTTGGGCTTCAAGACGAGATTGTCCAGCGTTTTGAATCCAGCCGGAGACCGGGCGAGAATTCCGTGCTGGAGTATGTCCGGCTGGCTGATGTCGCTGACAAGGTTGCCGCTGAGAAGATTTTAAACCTCACCCCGGGCATGACGGCCGAGCAGCGCCGAGATGCTATCCAGCAAAGCACCCCGCAGGGTCAACAATTGAGGCAGCTTCTGTCGGTTCGAGAAGCCGCTCGAGATTTCAATCGAGAGGTCGTCGGCCAGCAACGGGCTCTCCAAGCTGCCGCCCAGCAGCAAATGAATGGTGGAGCAGGCAATCCTGCAGGTGGGCCGGGTGTTCCTCCTGGCCCGAGCGCTGGAGGCGGGGGAGTTGGAAATCAACCGCCCGGCAGCAACGGTGTTGGGGCGCCAGGGCCCGGAGGTCCAAGACCTGCACCGGGTGGTCCCGGGGCGGCGAACGAGGTCGTGGAGGACCCGGGCGACGTGCGTC
>CAYRFU010000123.1:0-17801 GCA_964423525.1 uncultured Burkholderiales bacterium
ACGGCCAGGTCGAGGGCTGTCACGCCCTTGGCGTTGGTGGCGTTGACGTCGGCTCCTAAGCGGCAAAGTTGCTCGATGGTGCGGACCTTGTCCTGGGGGGTGTCGGTGGCCTTCCACTCGGTTACAGCGAAATGGAGGGGGGTGGAACCGTCGCTGCTGCGGATCATGAGGTCGGCCCCCTCTTTGTCTAAGAAGGTCATCATGTCCCGATCGTGGCTCATGATGGCGCAATGGATGGGACGGATCCCCCCACCTAAATTGGCGTTAATGTCGACGCCAGAGTTGAGCAGACTCTTCACCGTAGATTTGTCTCGTTCGGCGATGGCGTCTTGCATCTGTTTACGAGGATCAGCCATGAGAATGCCTTGGCTGCGCCACCCTGACAAACCTCCTGGAAGAAAGGGAGAAAGCCCCGTTGGAACAACGAGGCTTTCTAGTTCCCGTTAGAGGGCACTACGGTCTCGGGTCGGGCTCAACCTCGTTGAAGGCCGCTGTTTCTGGCGCTACGGCTGTGAAGACCGTATTCTTGGCGTGCTTGAGAACACTGCCGAGGCCACCAAAGAGAGAATCTTGACGCCAGGTCTCCCCCAGGCCCACAAAGAGGGAGCCGAAAGCCGTGCCGACGCCGAAGGTCGCTCCGTGAACGACTCCCCCAACCACGGAACCTACGGCCGCGTGGGCTTTGCCGAGCAGGCCGAGGTTTTTATCGGTCACCGATTCCACTATTCCCACGCCAGCCTCGCGGAGGCCGCTAAGGGCGGCTGCGGCGACGCCTGTCACACCTCCCACAGCGGCACCGGCCGCTCCCACCAAGAGAGTCTTGACGGTCTTGATGATGGGGATGTCCAACGGTTTTTGACCGGGAGAGAGTTTCGCTTCGCCCAGCGACTTCCAGTCTTCCACCAGACCATCGGTCAAGCCGCGCCAGCCGTTGTTGGTGTCAACGAATCCGGCCTGAGCGGCCGAACCGATGGTGAACTGGCGAGGAGTTGAAGGGTCGACTTCGCTAACCCCGTTCCAGATCCCAGAGACCAACGAAACGGGCAGACCGACGACCGCACCAGCCAGGAGCAGGGGAGCTGCCGCCACCGTTCCCAAGATCTTGATGTTGGGTCCGAGGGTTTCGGCCTTCCACAGGTTTGGGATGACGGCACCCAGGCTGCGAGCGGTGAAGATCGGAGCCGAGTAAACGAACGAGCCGACACCGGTGATGGCTCCGCTGAGAGCTGAGGCGGTGTAGTTCGCTCCCAGGTAGGTGTTATCGATGATTTTGTCCACCATGCTCTGGTCGGGCGGTTCGGTCGCAGGCTGGTCGTTGACCACTCTGGGACTGGCGGAGACTGACGCGTAACGGTTATGGATGTTTTGCAACTGCATGTTATCTCTCCCAAGCTTCCTTGATGGCGCCAGCGCCCAAAGCCAAAGAGGCTCGGGCGGTGTCCCAAATCGGTTTGATCGGCCCGTGGGTCCAGCCGTCGGAAAGGCCTCTCGGCACCGACTCCTTGACACCGTTCCAGGCCAGGGCCGGGCCCATGACGACCAGGTTGAGGGGGGAGAAGAGGAAACGGGTGACCCGCTCTCCGGCGGTTTGGTCCGATTCGGTGACGGACCGGACCATCTCTTTGACCGTGGTGAGCCCGCCGGCCAGGACGCCAGAGACCAGTCCCACCGCTCCCGAAATGACTCCCGAGCAGGCTCCACCGATGACGGCGAAGGCTGGGCTCAGGATCGGAATGTCATAGGGTGTTTGACCTTCTCCAAGCTCGGCCTCACCCAGCTTCTCTAAGCTTTCGATCAGGCCTCCGGTAAAGGTGATCGGACCGCCATCGGTTCTGGTGAACATCTCGGCCGTTGCTCCTGGGCTGGAGTTTCGCGCCAGTTCTCGTGGCTGACGGTCGTCGTCATAGATGGCCTCGGAAGTGGCAACCGAGCCCCGGACGAGCCCCACGATCGGGGCCACGGGGATGGACAGGGCGGCCGCCGGAATGGCGGCTAGAGTTCCCAGGACCTTCAGGTTGGGACCGATGGTCTCGGCCTGCCAAACGTTCTCTACGATTTCATAGGCCAGGAGGGGCGATTGGAGAGTCGTGAAAGCTGTTTCGGTGACGGCCCCAAGAGCCGCCCCTGAAAGGTAATTTCCGACGTTCCTGGAGGCGTTGTAGCGATCGAGCGGTCGTTCGTAGTCTGGGTCGACGACCTTCTCTTTCGGTGGTGCTGTGGGTGGGGGGCTCCCGGAAGCCGCTCTTGCTTGCGGGAACCCATTTTGAAGTATCATTTGAGATCAGGCTCCTCTGGTAACCATCGGAGGCAGAAACGGTTCGGCAACCGATGGATGGATAGAAAATGAGCTATGGTAGCTCGTGTTTTTTATCCCGAAGGGAAGCCGCTAAGATTGAGAAACGGTTAACTTTTCCAAAAACCGCTGGGCGCTCGCGTCACGCACAGTCTGACGATGTCGGTGCTGGTAACCAATCCGACCAGATTGCCGTAGAGGTCGCAAACAGGGACACAGTTGACCCGGTTATCCAACATCGTCTGGGCCAGCAGCCGAATAGGGGTGTCCGGCATAGCCGTCAGGAGGGCTTTGCTGGTGGCCACCTCGACCGGCAGATTGTGGTCAGGCTGGCGGAGTAAGTCCCGGTCCGAGAGAAGGCCCACCAGGCGATGACTCTGCTCTTCCACAACAGGGAGATGACGAAAGCTCCCTTCGCGCATCTTCCCGGCGGCCGCAGCTAGACTTTCGATCCGCCTTACCGAGACCAGTTCCCGGGTCATAATCTCTTGGGCCAGAGTGACGCTTTGTTGATGAGGCCGAGCCGATGGGATGGCCCTTTCCTGGAGTTCAAAGTCTTCTCTTCGTTCCATCTTAGTAGCCTAAAGGATTCCCTCCCGGGCCGGGTGGCCCACCGGGCGGTCCACCCGGCGGGAGCCTTCCCGGAGGATGCTTCATATGAGGGGGAAAGCCGGGGGGAGGACCCTCTCGGACCACCGTCTCCTTCATGATGACCGTCTTAACCGGCTCCGGGGTGGGCAAGGTTGGTCTTGGCGGCAGAGGGGGAGGCGCCGGAGGAGCGTCCGGAACGATTCTCTTTTTGGCTTTGGGATAGCGGGCCTTGGGGTAGGTGCTGGCTGAACGGACCGTTCGAGTGGGCCTGGGTTCGACAACCTTAGGCGGGCTGGCCTTCGGTTGTGGTCGGCTCACTCGGGCGGTAGCAGAGGGGACCGGCTTCACAGGGGCGGGCGGCGCAACAGCGGTTCCTAGTTTGGTGTCGTGACGAGGAGGCTTGGGAGTGATCTGAAGAACCTTTTGTTCGGGGGGTTCTACGACTTCGACTTGGCGGGCCATCGGCGTCGGTTCGGGTTCAGCGCTGGCGGCTTTGGGCGAGTCGTGGTTCATCAAGCCGATGGTCAGCATCACGGTCGAGGCCAGGGCTAATACCCATAGCAGCGCTCCCGGTACCTGAGGTGCTTCTGAAGCCATCGGTTTCGTGCTCGCCGGAACGTCGAAGCGGTCGGTCATAGCTCCGGCCACCGCCGGATGAGCCATGGTCTGGGGTGGAGGCGGCAGGCTGACGGGATTCAGGCCCCCGCTGGCCCCAAGATTCTCGGTGGCGTCTTCCAGGCCCCCAGACGATTTTTCGGCTTGTTCGAGGTCCTTCTGGACCTCGCTCATCGTCAGTTGGCGCTGTTCCTTTCGTAGACCCATCATTTTCAGGATACAGGTCTCCAAGCCAGGGGAAATGGCTGGGTTGAGGGCCGTGGGTGCCGCCAGTTGTGTGCCCTGACTGATCAACTCGACGGGACTCTTGGGAAGGGTGTTGGTCAAGAGATGGTAGAGGGTGGCGCCGAGGCTGTAGATGTCGGAACGAGGGTCGGTGCTACCGGCGCCCTGGTACTGTTCGATGGGGGAGTAGCCGGCTGAGCCGATCCCCTGGAGAAAGGTCGCGGTCTCGGTGCCAGGGTCGAAAGCCCGTGCGATTCCGAAGTCGATAAGGCGGATGGTCCCCGATTCGTCGAGCATGATGTTGGAAGGCTTGAGATCGCGAAAAAGGATCGGTGGGTTCTGGCTATGGAGGTAGCCTAAAACGGCTGTTAACTGTTTGGCCCACTCCAAAACCTGGGGCACGGGGAAAGGGCCCTGGCGGTCGTGAAGCTCTTCTGAAAGGGTTCGGCCTTTGACGTAGCTCATGACCAGATAAGAGCGACCCGATTCTTGGAAATAATCGGTGACCGCCACCAGGTTGGGGTGGTCCAGGTTGGCCAAAAAGCTCGCTTCTTGTCTGAACTGAGCAGCGGCTCGCTTGTTCTGCTCGGGAGAGGAGTTCTCTTGAGGGAACATTTCTTTAATAGCCACGGGCTTGTTGCCAAGAGCCTCCATCCGGGCCAGATGCACCGCCGCCATTCCGCCTTGACCGAGGGGGCGCTCTATTACGTAACGCCCTGACAGTCGATCTCCCGTTTTCAGCATCGCCTCTCCAACCTCTGGGAGTCGAAACACCCAGATGGAACCTTGTTATCCACCTTAGCGGAAACGCTCTACGGAACCTTCATCCAAATGTGTAAAAACTATGTCCTGGCCCGAGTGACTCGATTGCGCCCCTCGCTCTTGGAGGTGTAGAGGGCTTCGTCGGCTTTCTTGATGGCCGCCTCCCAATGACTGTCGGTCTCGAGTTTGGCCAGTCCGATACTAACAGTGACCGTGATGGCCCGGTCGCCATCGGGGGTGGGAACAACGAAGGGGATGGCGGCCACCTGTTCACGGACCCGATCGGCGACGGTCATCGCTCCAGAGACCGGGGTATGGCGCAGTAAAACGATAAACTCTTCACCGCCGTAGCGGGCCAGGATATCCTCAGCGCGCAGAGAGCTTCCCACCCGCTCAGCCAATTGGATCAGGACGGCGTCTCCGGCCGGATGGCCGTAGGTGTCGTTGATCGACTTGAAATGATCGACATCGAGCAGGGCGACAGCCGCCTCTAGCTTATGGCGGCGGGTGGCTGAGAACTCTTCCTGGAGACGGTGGAGGAAGCTTTTGCGATTGAGCACTCCAGTGAGCCCGTCTTTGGTCGCCCCCGTGTAGAGGTCTTCCAACAGTTCGCGAACGGTCTCGTCCGGAGTCTCGAGTCTCAGGGCGACTTCGGGGCCGAGGGCCACGACATCCCCGTTTCGAACCACCGACTCGGTCACTCGCTCGCCGTTAACGAACACTCCGTTGGTGCTGTTAAGGTCGATAATATAGAGGACACCGTCGACCCGGTTCAGGCGAGCGTGAGCGCGACTCAGCCCCCTGCCCTCCAGAACGACGTCGGCTAATTGGGCCGACCGACCCAAGGTCAGGCTGTCTTTTTCAATCGGAAAGACAGCTCCTTTGGCTGGGCCCTGGATGGCTAACAGCACGGTCCGGCGCTTTTGGGACTGGTCGACCAGAAAGCCGGGGACGCTTCCAAGGGCTTCGGTGCTTCTCTCTTCAAAGGCCATTCTCAGAGATTTGCCCTCGACCGTTGTTCCTCCTGGCTACTATGAGGGGGCTAGTGTAACCCGAACGCTCAACGGACTGAGCGAACCACCAGTCGAGAGCCAGCGATGCTCTTTCCGTTCAAGTGCGAGACGGCGTCCAAAGCGGCTTCTCGGTCTCGCATCCGGACCTGGGCCCCAGTTGGGTTGAAAACCAACCGGGCCACCGAGCCAAAGCTCTCCAGAATTTTGAGCAGTTCCCTTTCGCCGAGTTGGTGAGGTAGGTTTCGAATCGTAATCATAATGACATTTCTCCTTGAATCTGCGGCCTCTCGGAGCGAGTGAGAACCTGCCAATTCGTCAGAGGGGACGTTCGTGGGCTGCGGTTCTGGGGGTTGGCCGAGGCTGGCCGCTGGGGAATTGCATCTTAGCTCAAATAGCCATCTTTGTCAAACGTATCGTTCCATCCATCCATCAGTAGCGCAGGTCGTTGTATTCGGCTGCGTAGACATCGTACTCATACTTATACCGATAACACTCGCTCTGCTTGGTTGAAAGCTCTTTCTGAGCCCACTCGATCTCTTGCTGGTTGTAGCGCAGCTTGCTGCTGACGTCGTTCAGATCCCAGTAGACCCGTTGGCGCTGGTCACTCAAGCGAGAGATCTCATCAGCGATCTGGTAGCGGCGGGTGCTAAGGTAGCCCCACTCGGACTTGTAGTAAGGGTCTCTCAGCTTCTCTTTGATGCGGGCTTGTTCACCTTTGGCTCGGGCTAGCGAGGTGTCGAGCTGGCCCAGTTCGTAGGTCATCCGCTCTCGGCTGGTGTTCAGGCTGTAGTTCTGGTTGCCGAGATCGGCAATCTTTCGCTCAATCTCGCCGCAGCGACTTCCGCAAGCCTTCATTTTATACTGCAGATCGTCCATCTTGGCGGCTAGCCATTGGAGACGCTGAGCTTTCTCGTAATCGCGCTTGGGGTCTCGTGTTCCGTCTTGGTATTGGTCGTCTTGCCAGGACCCCCCACCGTAGTTGTTGGCCGGTAAAGCGGCGGGAAACTTGGTCGCGGGTCCTAGCCCGATTGTTGGCGTCATCATGCCTGGGCAAACTAACACCAGGTCACCAGGGTGGGTTTGCCGATTTGTAACTTTACTCGTGCCAGCGAGAAGCCTGGCGGGCCAAAGCGGGGCCGATAGGGGCTCCTACGGCCATCCCGACCATTCCGCACAGGACACAGAAGACCATCATGGTCGCCCCCGGGTGAGGGACACTCAAATTAGGGGGGAAACCGTAGATGGTGGCGTAGACCAGAATGTGAGTTTCCATCAACAAGGCCGTGCCGATGAACACCTGAACTCCCGACCCAGCAGCTCGACCGGGTTCTGGTCTCAGTCCTCGGAGAAAGGCGAAGAGGGTGGTCAAGAAAAAGCCCAGTAGAGTAGAGAAAAGAGCCAGCTTGCGAAGTTGGCCGTAATCGGCGATGTTGCTGGGGGAGTAGCCTCCCATCACCAACCAGATGCTCCCATGAAAGACCACCATCACGGCCACTCCCCAGGCGGCGGCTTGGGTGAGCGTGCGGCTACCCTGACGACGGTCAAAGCGTAGGATCAACATCACGGGAAGAGCGAGTAAACCAAAGGCCAGAGGCCATCGCCAGAACAGCTTGCGCCCGATCAATTTTTCTCGCTGGCGCAGGGCTTCTCGTCCATCCAGCTCAGCGTAAGCATCTCGACCTTCTGAGAGCAACATCGAGGTGGCCATCGAGCGCCGCTGCTCATCAGCCAGTGCCGCCAGCCTCTGGGCCTCACTTTCGGTCACGCTAAGCCCCTCAGTTAGGGGAGTGGCGATGGAGTCGGCAGGGTAGGGGAGACCGAGCAACACGGCCAGAGTCGGAGCCAGGTCTCGGACCAGGCCGTAGACCTGGGAACCAGGCTTGATACCGGCTCCTAAGAACATCACCGGAACCTCTCGCACCTCCGCTTCCAGACCACCCTGACCACCGGCTTGAGAGAGTCCGTGAGGGGAACAGATGACTACGGTGACCTGAGCGAGATCAAGCCCGACCATCATTTTGTCGAGTCGTTCTTGGAGCTTTAGGGCTTGCTCGGCGTAGGGCGTCCCCAGCCGGCTGGCGTGGCCGGCCGCGTCGAGGTCTCGAAGCTCACAGAGAACCAGAGAGTGACCCTCCGACAAAAACTCCAGAGCCGACTCTGTGACCTGGTCGTCGGCGCCTTCTTCGTGGGGCAGAGGTTGGGCTCGGGCGAACTGACCTGCGAAAAGGACCGGCCAGGCGTAGGACCCGGCCACTGCGGCTCCCTGGCCAGCCTTCTGGAGACGGAGCATGAGCGAGTCCACCGTCGCTGGACCCGGGTGCCGGTCGGTCAGGATCCCCGAGATACTCACTGGAGTTCCCGTCATCATGGCGGTATAGTTAGGCCAGGCGTAAGTCGGGTTCTCGGCATAGAGCTTACCGGTCGCTCCTTCACGAGCGGCCTGTTCCCAAATCGGGAGACGGCTGGCTGTGTCGGCTCTCAGTCCCTCCACCATGACGACCAGAATCTGGCGACTGCGGGCCTGGCCGGTGAAATCCCCGGGTACGGTGACCCAGTTGCCCGTGGGGAAATTCACCAGGGCGCCGTAGACGCTCATGCCGAAGACCAAGCCGACTAAACCCAAAGCCACCAAAACGGCCAGGGTGCCCCACGGATAACGAAATTGGCGCTGCTCTGAGATGATCAGGCCCGCTTTCTAGGAGGGTCGAAAAAGGGTGTCTGAACCACCGTGACAGGAACATACTCCCGATCGAACTCCACCATGGCCTCTATGGTCAACCGTGTTCCCACCTTGGATAGGCGACTGTCGACTGTAGCCAGGGCCAGGTTTTTCTTGAGAAGCGGAGACCACACTCCGCTGGTAGCATAGCCGACTTGTTTTCGACTCGAGTCGTAGAGAGGGACTCGGCTCCGCCAGGCGGTAGGGCAGAGGGCGATGGGTAACCGGCGACGTCGATAGAGTTCTTCGAGATGTTCCATATCGATCTCCAGACCCACAAGCTTCCAGTCAGGTCCACGGCGCCTGGCTTGAGCCAGAGCTCTCTGACCAATGAAAGACCGCTCCTTGTTGAGGTGCACCATCCAGTCGAATCCGAGTTCGTAGGGAGTCGATTTCTGATTATCATTGAGGCAGTGGAAGGCGCTGTTAAAGTCACAGTCGATCAGGAGTAGGCCGGCTTCGACACGAGTCATGTCGAGGGCATCTAGACCGACCGGCTCTAGGCCGTAGTCGCCACCAGCCTCGAGCAACTGATCCCAGAGGGTCAGGGCGTGTTGCTGCTCAATCCAAAGCTCGTAGCCCAGGTCGCCCGTGAATCCGGTCCTGGAAATCGTGACCTCCGAGCCTCCGCAAGAGGTCTCGAGAGTCCGGAAGAAGCCCAAAGAGGTGAGGTCGGCATCGGTCAGCTGAGACAGCACCTCTCGCGATTTTGGACCTTGGAGGGCGAGGGCTGCCAAAGAGGCGCTGCGGTCTTGAATCGTGACTTTGAGCCCCTCTCCGACCTCACTCAACCAGAGGAAATTGGGATTGGCGGCCGTGACCCGCCAACGGTCCGGAGCAAAACAGAACAGAGCACCATCGTCGATGATGTGGCCGTCTTCGTTACACCAACAGCTGTAAGCGACCTGGCCAGCCTCTAAGCGAGTGGCGTCGCGGGCCACCATTCGGTCGATCAAAGTGGTCGCGTCGGGACCGGTGATGTCATATTTGAAGAGCGGAGAAATGTCGAGGAGTCCGGCCCTTTCTCGGATGGCGAAATACTCAGGCTCGACGCTCACATCGTAGCGGCAGACGGCGTAGTATCCGGCCCACTCTTTGTAGGCGAGACTCTGACAGGCAGCCGAGGTTCGGGGGTGAAAAGCTGTAGGCTGCGGCATTAGGCTTGCTCCTTTTCTTTCTTCTTGCGGCTTTTGAAAGCGGCGTTGAGGGCCAGTCCAAGACCCAGGAGCCCGAGTCCGGCAGCGGCTGCCAGGCTAGCGCCCACCGGCGAGGTCACGGCCCTCTTGATCCGCTTGACTTGCTGGCTGCTACCGGGAAGGTCGGCCAGACAGATCTGCACTGCGTTGGCTCCGCACGCTCCGGTGGTAAGCCCGCCTGGGTGGGTGCCCGAACCGCAGAGAAAGAGGTTCCTGATCGGCGTCCTGTAGCCGGCCCACCCGGCCAGGGGACGGCCGAAGAAAAGCTGGTGCAGGTTCAGCTCGCTATGGAAGATATGGCCTTCGGTCAGCCCGTATTCCGTTTCAAGGTCGAGCGGAGTGAGTACTTTGGTGGCTATCACTAACTCCTCCAGATTGGGGGCGAAGGCTGCCACCTGGGCCAGGGCTTTCTCTACAAACTTCTTCTGGCGCTTCCAGCTACTTTTCAGGTGATAAGGCGTCCAACGAACCTCTAATTGAAGCACGTGCTGCCCTTCCGGTGCCAGGCTAGGATCGAGTAGCGAGGGGATGGTGGCCGTCACCAATGGGGGGTCGGAGAGAGTTTGATACTTGACCGCATCAGAAGCTTTCTCCACCTGCTCAAGACTTTGGGCCAAAAGGATGCGGCCGCTCAAATACTTTCGTTGGTCGCATCCGGTCAGGCAGTCGAAAAGGGGGAGGCCTTGGAGAGCCAGGGTGATGATGGTCGTGGTTCCCCGCATGAGAATGTTCTTGATCTGACGACGGAAGCGAGGAGACAACTCCAAAGGGTCGACCAGCTGGTTGAAGGTTCGTTTCGGGTCCAGGCAGCTGACGATTTGGCGGGCTCGAAATTCTCGGCCGTCCTGAGTGACCACTCCGATGGCGCTGCCTGCGTCAACCAGGATTTTTTGGACTGTTGTCCCGGTTTCCAGCTGCTGGTGATCATCAGTCAATAGGGTGGCCAATCGCTCCGTCACTCCTCCCATGGCTCCCTGAGCCAGGACCGCAGGGCCGGCCAGTTGGCGATAGAGCAAAAGGGCGGCCGTCCCTGGGGCGTAGGGGCCGTAGTGGTGGCCCGCTAAAGCAGGCACAGCCAGGGCGGCTTTAAGGGCTTCGGTCTCGAACCTTTCGTCGAGGAAGTCCTTCAAGCTGGAGGTCAGCATTCGCATCAGAGCATGGAGGTCTTGGGGGGCCATCAGTCTCATCTTGACTCCCAGGTTGGCCAACTCGACCAGCCCCAAAGGCTCGCTCGAGTCAGGCCCCACCGGAATCTGGTCTAAAACCGACTCGGTAGCTTGTCGGACGCGCTCGAGAAATCCCAGATAGTCACGATAGGCGGCCGCGTCCTGATGGCTGAACTCAGCCACGGCGGCCACGCTACTTTCGCAGTCTCGGCGTAGAGTCAGGTGTCTTTCCATGTCAAGCGGGCAAAACGCCACGGGGTCCAATTCGAAGTAATTCAAGCCGTAGTAATGAAGGTTTAAGTCGCTGACGATTTGAGGTCTCAATCTCTCACCGTAGGGGGTGGCCAGGCTGGCTCGAAATCCGGGCTCGAACTCCTCAGTGGCCAGGCAACCTCCAGGTTGCTCCCTCTGCTCGAGCAGCAGCACCTTCTTTCCTTCTCGGTTGAAATAGGCGGCTGCCACCAGGCCGTTGTGCCCAGCTCCGATGATGATGGCGTCGTAATACTCACTCATACCCTGGTGACCTCTCCGTTTCTCGAGCTGCGCAAATCTCTGAGAATCTCTCGGGCCGCGATCGCGCCCGGGGCTCCCATCACCCCACCACCGGGATGCGTTCCCGATCCGCACAGGTAGAGGTTTTGAAGGGGAGTTCGGTAGTGGGCCCAAGCAGGCACCGGTCGAAAGAAGAACATCTGCTCCAAAGTCAATTCGCCGTGAAAGATGTTGCCTTCGGTCAGGCCGAACTCTCGCTCAAGATCGAGAGGGGTGAGCACCTGGCGACCGACGATCGCCTTTTTCAGACCTGGAATGTATTCGGCCAAGGTGTCGACCACGGCATCTCCGAAGGCCTCTCGATGGTCGTCCCAGGTCCCCTCTTTGAGGTGGTAGGGGGCATATTGGACAAAGCAACTGATCACGTGTTTCCCCGGGGGAGCCATGCCAGGGTCGATGACCGAGGGCACTACGACGTTGAGGAAGGGGCGCCGACTGTAGTGGCCATATTTGGCTTCATCATAAGCCTTTTCAAGATATTCAACGGAAGGGGCGATGGATATATCTCCGTGAAGGTGCTTGCCTTTGCCAGGGAGGCAGCCGAACTCTGGCAGGCGATCGACAGCCAGGTTGACTTTGCCGGAGGAGCCTCGATACTTAAAGGTGGATAACCCCTCCAAGAACTCGGGTTCCAGATGATCTCGACCGATAAGCTTGGCAAAGGTGAGATTGGGGTCGAGGCTAGAGACTACTGTGCGGGCTCTCAGTTCGTCTCCGTTGGCGAGGACAACTCCGTCGGCCCGGCCCTCGACAACCACGATATCGGCGACGCCAGCATCGAGTCGAAGCTCTGCCCCGAACGATTGGGCCGAGCGGGCGATGGAGTTACTGATCGTTCCCATCCCACCTACCGGCATGCCCCAAGCGCGGTAGACCCCGTCGATCTCGCCCATATAGTGATGGAGGAGCACGTAAGCCGTCCCCGGAGAGCTGACCCCCAAAAAGGTCCCGATGATCCCGCTCACCGACATACTGGCTATCAATTCTTCGGACTCGAACCACTCACGCAGATAGTCGACCGCGCTCATCGTAAACAGCTTGATGACATCGGTCATGAGGTCGCTGTCGAGCTCTCGGAATTTTTTGCCCACCTGGGCTAACTTGAGTAGCTCGCTCGGGTTCCAGGACTCCAGGCGGGGCGGAACCATCGAGAGAAAGGGCCGGACAAAACGACAGATTCGAATCATCTGCCGAGAAAACCGAGGCATCATCTCGGCGTCTTTCGGAGAGAAAGTGCAAAGATGCCGGTAGGTCTCGCCCCAATCGTCGGTGCGCAAAATGTAGCGGCCGTCTGGCAGCGGGCAAAATGTTGAAGGCAAGGGAACAATCGACAGGCCGTGACGAGTCAGGTCCAGATCGCGGATCACCTCGGGTCGAAGCAGGCTGACGATGTAGGAACAGACCGAGAATCGAAAGCCTGGAATCATCTCCTCGGTGACGGCACAACCTCCCAGGACGCGACGTTTTTCAAGAATCACCGTCTTCAGACCGGCTCGGGCCAGATAGGCTCCGGTGATAAGCCCGTTGTGGCCGCCACCGATCACGATGGCGTCGTACTGTTTGACCAAAAGCAACCCCCTTAGACCTATGAGTGGAATGGAAGGATGGCTTCGCTTCAGAGGGGTTTATACCTACTGCACTAGGGCCTCAAGAGAACGACGACCAGGCGAGTGCCTGCCGAATTGCGGGCCACGGCCAGGCCGTAAAGGCTATAGCTTCCGTTGGCCAGGGCGGCGGGCAGTTTCTGACCGACCAGGATAGACTCGGCCTGAACGCTACTCGCGGGAGCGGGGACTTCGAAAGAGAGACCCTCTCTTGTTTGCCAGGCCAGGGCCTGGCGCCGCGCCTGATTCATCAGGGCTGGGCTGGCCCTTAATCCGGTGGCCGCATCTTTGACGGTCAAATGGAGGTCGTTCTGCCATACCTTGTCGACCACCGGGGGTGGGGCCGGTCGGCTCGGAGCGGTGGTCACCGGGGCCGCTGCGGTTGTTTGATAGGGGATGGTGGGAACGGCCGTGTAGGCGTTGTTGATGCGGTCCTGAGGTAACGGGTGAGTGCCCACCAGAGTGTTGAGAAAGCCGGGTGTTCCACCCGCTTGACGCGACAGTTTCTCCAGCGCCGAAATGGCAAAGATCGGGTCGTAGCCGGCTTTCGCCATCATTTTGATGCCTACCGCGTCAGCGTCGTTCTCGTCGGCTTGACTCCATCGACTCGACATGACAGCGTTAGCGAGTTTGGCTGCGGTAGCGGCACTCTGGTCGATACGACCGTCACTCAACACCCCGATGAAAACGGCCATTCCCGTCTGGGCGTAGATCTGTTTCTCGAGTTGGTTGACTGAGTGACGACGAGAGACGTGAGCCACCTCGTGGCCCAGTACGAAAGCCAGCTCTTCGTCGCTTAGAGCCTTTATGAGACCCCTGGTGGTGTAGATGAATCCGCCCGGAAAAGCCAGGGCGTTAAACTGTTCCATCTCGGCTACTTTGAAGCTGTATTGGACATCCTGGCGGTCAGCCTGGGCCGCCACTCTCTGACCGATCCGATTGACCCTCTCTTGCATGCCGATATCTCGGACCAGTCCGTACTTCTGCTCGAACTGCCGGGAAGCTCGACGGCCAATATCGACTTCCTGCGAGGTGGAAATCAGGCCCGCCAAAGCGGGTAAAGTTAGGAGCAGCAAGACTACGAACAATCGCTTCATAAAAAACTAGACCTCGAAACGCTCTTCAGGTTTCCTGGTGGGGACGGTTGGCTGAGCGGGCGGCCAGACTGTTGCTGCCAACCAGGGTGGCGATGACCGGCAGCATCACAATGATGGGAGAAAGTTGAAACAGAAGGGCCAGGCCTAGCACCGCTAGCACAACCAGGACGGCGGCTCGAGCCAGGCGGGCCAGGGCTTGACCGAGGCGCACCACCGGGGCCCCCCAGGCCAGCGCTAAAGGCCGTTGGCAGTGGACGCAAGTGGTCCCTGCCGAGGTGATCTGAGCGCACCAACCACACGTTTGGGGCTGGCCCCACTGTAGCCTGTTATCACGCATGGCGAACATAGTTTTCCATTGGCGGTTGGGAACCTTCTTCTGTCAGCCTGGGCCTCGATTTTGAAGGCCCTTTAGCAGCTTTCTGAAAGACCACCGTCATGGGAAGACTTGTCTTGATCTGTCTACTGCTCTCGGCTGTCGCTTCGGCCAACGAGCTTGATCTGTTTGTCGAACAGAAGCTGCCCAGTTGGGTCGCTCATTACCGCTGGCTCCACGCTAATCCCGAACTCTCTCTCGAGGAGAAGGTGACCTCAGCTTATCTAGCTACGGAGTTAAGCAAGCTGGGTCTTGAGCCTGTGACCGGGATTGGTGGCACCGGTGTAGTTGCGGTCGTATCGGGGAGCGGGCCTGGGCCCACCGTGCTTTACCGAGTAGACATGGACGCTCTTCCCGTTCAGGAAGCCACCGGATTGGTGTATGCAAGTCAGAACCCGGGGGTGATGCACGCTTGTGGGCACGATCTTCACATGGCTATAGGATTGGGGGTGGTGGAGACGCTGGTGGCCCGGCGCTCTCACTGGAGTGGTCAAGTTCTATTCGTGGCCCAACCGGCTGAAGAGATGGGATTGGGGGCGGCGGCCATGCTAGCCGATCCCACAATGAAAGAGGTTGTCCGTCAGTTAGGGCGGCCCCAGCTCGCCCTCGCCCTCCACGATCTTCCGTCCCTTCCCGCCGGTAGTCTGGAGTTGACTCCTGGTTTCACTTATGCCAATGTCGACTCGGTCGATATTACCGTGTTCGGTCAAGGCACTCACGGGGCTCGACCTCATCTGGGTATCGACCCGATTGTCATTGGGGCTGAGCTCGTCTCTGCGTTGCAGACCATCGTCAGCCGCCGTCTCCCTCCCGGGACGCGAGCGGTTGTGACGGTGGGTCGCTTTCAGGCTGGGACGACCCACAACGTCATCCCTGACAGCGCTTTGCTTCAGCTAACTGTCCGCTCCTATGGCGAGGACTCCCGTCAAAGACTCCTCGACGAGATTGGTCGCACCAGCCGCCACGTAGCTCTGGCCCATGGGGCCTCCAAAGAACCCAAGATAGTGGAAGACGAATACACTCCGGCTCTCTACAACGACCCCGATTGGGTGGAGCGCCTCAACCAGATTCTTTCGGATTGGCCCATCGAGCAGGGCCAGCCGATGCTGATCGGTGAGGACTTCTCTCAATACGGTCGCCATTTCGGATGCCCGGCCGTCATGGTGGGCCTGGGGGCTGTCGACCCCGAGACCTTCCAACCAGGGGAAGGCCCGGGACTTCATTCCCCTCGCTGGGCTCCGGCAGCTGAACCGGCCATCCGAACGGGAGTGCAAGTGATGGTCAGGTCGATTCTGGCTGGGCTGGAGTAGCTGGATAGATGCGGTGCATCGCCAGCAGTCGCTGAGAGTCGCGGTCGCCAACTTCGGCTTTTGCCGTCACTTCAGCTAGAACCTCAGGCTGTTGTAGGTCGAGGGCCCGCCACCAAAGCCCTTCGGCTTCGCCCGGATCGATTCGATTTTGTAGCAACAGATCTCGCTCGAACTCGGGAACTCGGAGTCCAAGCTGGCTCCGGCGTCGATGGTTTTCGAACACCTGGTGGGCAGTCTCAAGCTCCTCGCTGGCGTAGTCGTGGCTTTCGCCAAGGAAAGGTAAGGTCAAAGGATAGAGTGCCCTAGCGCCGATCGGATCAAGGCCTTCTTCCAAGAGTTCGTAGCCAACCGCTCGCGATTGATTCAAACTTGCTTCGAAGCCGCTACCGTCGATCTCTGCTCGAACAGGCCTACCAAGCTCTGCCATCAGTCTCGCATCGGCTTTGAGGAAGGCTTGAAAATGCTCCTCCGCCTTCTCTGCCGGAGCTTCTTTGTGAAGAGCTCCCCTGAGAGCGCTGATCACTTGGCGCCGTTCGGCCTGGAAGGTTTCCATCCGCTGATCGGGGTTGGACCACATCAGGCCCAGGGTGTAGCCTAACATCACCGAGCGATATTTTTGGCAAGCCTTGCTGGTTCTCAAGCCAACGGGCTGGAGGTGGCTGATAGTTTCATGAACTTTGTTATCATAGCGCTCGTCGTCCCAGTCTTTCGATACAGGAAGCCAGCGAGTTGGAGCCGGATCTCCGGCCGTGTCTCTGGCGCAGATGTCGACGCCGGCGGCGACAACCGAGGCCAGGCAGAGGGCGACTCCGAACCCGGTAGACAGACCACAAGCCAAAGCGGAGCCCAAGGCTACCGCACCGACCAGGGAAGCCTTTCCGCCAAGCCTTTGGGCCTCACTCTCTCTTAGCAGCCGCTTGACAATTCTCTGGCTGAAGTCGTTGGGACGCTCGACCCACTCTCCGGTCGGAGAACGAAGCAAGGCGGCTTCTCCCTGGTCAATGGCTTGTTTCTTGGCTTCGAATAGGCGCCCATCCCCCACGCTTTGAATCAATTTTCCGAGGCCGCGGCTGGCCTGGAAGATGGTGGCCCCCACCACGGCGGTGGTGAAAATAGGTAGTCCCATCAGGGCGGCCGTTCCCACACAGGCCAGAGCCGTGGCTCCTCCTATCTTCTGGAGGCCTTTGGCCAGTTTTTCACGGGAGCGTGATTTTTCCAGCTCCAACTCCCTGGCCACAGGAACTTTCACCTGGCCATCGGCGGTGGGTCCGGCTAAAGGGTCCAGACGATAGGCTTGTACCTCGACTTCTGTCTGCCCACTCTCAAGAGTTTTCTGCAGTTCGCTAATTCGTTTTTGCGATTCCCCTCGACTCTCAAGGTCATGGTGTCCCCCCATAGCCAGGGCGGTCGAGCCTGTAAAAAGACTAACGACCTGACCAGCGACGGTCCAGCCGGCCACCCCGGTCAACCCCAGGGCATTCATGAAGCTTGCTGTCCCGAGGCTGACGCCAGCCCAAGCGGGAAGAAGTGAATCTTCTTGCTCTCCACTGAGAGCGGCGGTGTTGGAGACCAGACCCACCAGCCCAGCACCAGGGAGTCCCATTGCTTGAAAAGCGGCCGCTCCCCAGGAAACTTTGGCCGCGGCTCCATTCAGCTCGACGGTCTCTTTCTCGTCAAAAAGTTTGGGCTCGGCGTTGGCCGCCTCCAGGGTGGAGTAGGCCAGTTTTGTGGCCGTCTCTAAATGCTTACGACGATGAGTTTGAGCGTTGGAGGGCTCCCTACTAGTCACGTTGTGCAGGATCGTGTCCTCCTGATTTTAGAATGACCCTCTTAGGTCGTGGCTTTTTCAGATTTCAGCCCTTAAAGATGACGCTTTTGTTAAGGTTGTAAGACGGTCCCAGCTTTTCAAGTTTCTTTCAGGACAGAGCCCTTCAAAAGCAATGATGAAGATTCACTCTGTTCGCTACAACGACAACGTTTTGGTCCGCCCTGCGAGGGTCCAGGATGGGGAACTGATCGAGCAGATCGACCGGGTTACCTTCTCTGACCCGTACACCCTCGCTGAGATTCGCACCCAACTGACTCATAAATCGGCCTTGCTGGCCTGCTCGCCAGCCATTCCCGGGTTGGGTTATCTCCTGATGAGCGAGCAGTCTGGTCTTCTCCATGTCGACACCCTGGCAGTGACTCCTCAATCGCAGGGCCAGAAGATCGGTGAGCGCCTTCTGCTTAACGGCCTCAGGGCAGCCACGCATTCCGGTTTAGAGAGGGCTGCGCTGGAGGTG
>CAYRFU010000123.1:17811-18080 GCA_964423525.1 uncultured Burkholderiales bacterium
GCGCCGATAACCCGCCGGCCATCGGGCTCTACCGGAAGTACGGATTTGAGGTGGCGGCACTCTTGCCTGGCCACTACCTGGGAGGACTCTCGGTGGCGGCTTTACGGGCCAGGGGGGAAGAACCGGTTGGTCCTTTCCAGGATGGTCTCTGCATGGAGGCTCACCTCGACCCTCTTTTGCTGGAGACCCTGGCCGGCCGGCTACGCTACCGGCCCGGGCTGGCCTGCTCCGGCGGCGCAGTCTGGCCTGCTCCCTCCGGCTGAAAAGGG
>CAYRFU010000124.1:0-1791 GCA_964423525.1 uncultured Burkholderiales bacterium
CAGCCAGAGTAGCATAGAAAAAATTTCATTCCAAGCCTGCTCACCGACACCTCACTGCTTATCTTCAATGAGGGCAGCGTGGCCAGCACCCCGGTGACGGCCAACTGCTACTTCACTGATTTCATGGAGAAGCCGTTCGCGGTCGATTCGAAAGTAGTGCCGGCCCTGGCGCCGGGCGAGTCCCAGGTCTTCGAGTTTTTCAGTATGGTGCGCCACGAGGAAGCGGCTCAATCCTCAGGCCTGAACTACCGAGCCACGGTCAGGTTCTCCGGCATCGAGGGCGTGAAAAGCAATATCAAAACCAAAAGCCGGCTGGAACGAAAAATGGATGAAGATAGGTCCAGAAAGACCTGGTCGGTCCCTCGGGATACCGTACCCAAAGGCAACATTAAATATTAGCCGGATCCCATCCGACTGGCCAATGCCATTGCCCAGGTTTTCTCCCTCCCCTATCGAACATACTTTTCATTTCCAGACTGGGGAGGGTCTTCTGCAGGAATCCGCAACGCCAACAACCACCGAGGTAACGCCCGTTTTACTGGGGCAGCGGCTCATCTTCGAAGAGCTTTGCCGCCAGCGGCGAGTGACCGACCTTCAACGCTATGTGGAGACCTTCCGGCGCGCCGCCGTCGATCCCAACCCCCACCAGGTCGAGGCGGTCGCCTTCGCCCTGGGCCGCCTGGCTGAAGGCGGGGCGCTACTCTGTGACGAGGTAGGCCTGGGCAAGACCATCGAAACGGGGCTGCTGCTAACCCAGCTCAGGGCCGAGGGCAAAGGCCGGGTGCTGATCATCGTGCCCGTTCCCTTGATGCGCCAATGGCAGGTCGAGCTTCGCGACCTGTTCGGCCTGAAATCGGAAACTCTGGCTCGCGAAAAGATGGACCAGCCTCACCAGCCCGGTATCTACATCGTAGGGCGCGAGTTCGCCGGCACGCCCAGGTGGTCCCGAGAACTGGCCCAACGCGGTCCCTGGGACCTGGTCGTCGTGGATGAGGCTCACGAACTCTTGAGCTCGGTGTACCGGCGCTTCAATCGCCGCACCGGCAAGCTTCAGACCGACCTCAAGAAAGGTCACGCCCGCCGGGCCGCGGTGATTCGCGAGTTGACCACCGACATCCCCACCCTCTTACTGACCGCCACCCCCCTTCAGAACACCCTGTTTGAACTCTGGGGTCTGGTGCATCTGGTGGATCGGAGCAACTCGATTCTGGGCGAGCTGTCCAGCTTCTCGAAACTCTTCTGCGCCAACGAAGGTCGAGCCGTGAGTGAAGGCCTGGAAGAAAACCTTCGCCAGCGGGTTCAAAGCGTCATGTGCCGCACCCTGCGCGAGCAAGCCCAGCCCTTCCTTCGTGCCCCCTTCACCGCTCGCCGGTGCGAAACGATCAACTTTCACCTGGACGCGGTCGAGAAAGAACTCTACGAAGGTCTTTCCAACTGGCTTTCCGGCCCCATCGCCGCCTTTCGGCAGCGTCACAGCAACCTGATGACCCTGATGCTGCGCCGGCGCATGGGTAGTTCCATCACCGCCCTGCAAAGCACCCTCAAACAGATCCGGGAACGTATCGAGAGGGGCCCCCAGTCAAGAAGCCGAGAACTGGAGGAAGAGGTCGACCTGGAGCTGCTCGAGGATGACCTGCGCAAGGTCCGCCGCCTGGAAGACCTGGCGCGCCAGGCCCTGGCCCGACCCTCGAGCAAGCTGGAGAAGCTGTGGGAGTTCCTGCAGCGGGTCGCCGGCATCTTCGGCTTCGACGACGCCACGGTCGGCCTGGCCCCGGTGCCGCTGCCCGCCGC
>CAYRFU010000124.1:1801-18064 GCA_964423525.1 uncultured Burkholderiales bacterium
GGTTCCCGGGGTCGTCTCCGATAAAGTCGTCATCTTCACCGAGTCCGTCAAGACCTTGCAAAAGATTGTCAGCTTCCTCGAGCAACGCGGCCTGAAAGGTCAGATCACCTCGTTTTCGGGCAACAACGACTACCCGGCGGCCGAGGCCGCTCTGGAGCTGTGGAACCGCGAAGTCGGGGTCCACCTCGAGTCGGAGAAACCGGAGAAGGGCTCGGCCATCCGTGCCGCCTTGATCCACGAGTTCAAAACCCGAACCCGAGTCCTGGTCTCGACCGAGTCGGGGGCCAAAGGATTGAACCTGCAGTTCTGCAACTGCCTGGTGAACTTCGACCTTCCCTGGAACCCCCAACGTATCGAACAGCGCATCGGCAGAATCCACCGCTACGGGCAGAAACACGACGCGGTGGTGGTCAACTTCATCAACCTTCATAACGAAGGGGAACTGCGGGTTTACGAGCTGCTCAAAGAGAAGCTCCACCTTTTCGAGGGCCTGTTCGGGGCCAGCGACCAGGTGCTGGGCACGGTGGTCTCGGCGCTCGACTTCGAGAACCGGGTCCACAAGATGCTGAGCTCGTGCCGCACTCCCGAGGAGCGACGCAAAGAGTTTGACCGGCTGGGCCTGGAAATCGACGAAGAGACGAAAAGGCAGCGCGACCGGCGTCTTGAAAACGCCCGTCAACTTATCTCGGGGCTCGACAAAGACGTGCGGGCTCGCCTGAGGTTGACCGCCGACGAGTTACCGGTGGCCATCAGTCGCCGTGACGAAGCCGTGTTGAAGGTGCTAGAGGCGGAGAGCCCGGTGCAGCGACTGGAGCCCGACGATCAGCGACTCGTTTTTGAGTGGAAGGGGCGCCGCTATCATTTCGGACCCCCCGCGCCGGGGCCTCGTTGCGGGGAGCCGCTTCATCTGGAGCACCCGATCTTGCAGCGGCGCCGTCGAAAAACTCTGGCGCTGGAGAACGGAGCCAGCTGGTCCGTGCCCGGGCCCTTCCCTGCCGAATGGCGCGTCTACAAAGTGCTGATCACCGGCCTGGAGGTCGAGGAGCGGATTCTGGTCCTGGGCCACCAGGGTCACCAGGGGTTGGAAACCGCCTTGGGCCAGGCTGAGGCACTCACCGAGGAACCCGGCGCCTGGGGCGATGACGGACTTGAGCCTCTATTGGACCAGATCAAGAACGAGGTTGAGGCCGAGCAGAACCCCAGAATCAACCAGATTAAGAAACGGCTGGACAACCAGAGAGAAGACCTGAAAAGGTTCCTGGACGCCGAAGAAAAGGAGCTGCGCCAGAAAGTCAAGGAAGCCGAGAAGGCTCGTCGATACGCCCGGAGCAGCGACGAACAGCGCCGGGCCCGCGACCAGTATAACCAGTGCCGTGGTGCCCTGGATAGCCTGCGTCGCAACCGGGAGGGCCGCCTGCGGGAGGTGGCTCAGAAAGTCGCTCGAGAACAACAGGCGTTGGCTCGCAAACGGTTCGTGACCGTGGAACCCAACCGCTTGTTCAGGATTGTGCAGAAACCCCGATGAAATTCGTGCACACCTCGGATCTCTTGATCGGCGAAGCTTTTCCGTTGCCCGGCTACCCGGCCGACAATCTGCGAGAAGCTCGTCTACAGGTGGTTCGAGAGATCGTGGCCCTGGCTGAACACGAGCAGGCCCAGGCTCTGGTGCTGGCGGGTAACAGCCTGGCCGACAACCGCATCGCCGCCGCCATGGTGGAAGACTTCGCCGAGATCCTGGCCTCCAGCTCGATACCGGTGCTGTTGCTGCCGGGTCTGCGCGACCCCTATACCGTCGACAGCCCCTATTCGACCCGTCCGGAACTTTTCAAAGACCCGATTAGGCTGCTGGTGGACCGGCGCCCCGTTACCCTCGACGGGGTCGACTTTCACCCCTTTCCGGTTCTGACTCGAGACCAATGGCAAGAGTTCGCTCCGCCCACCACCTCGGGCGGCGTGGGCCTCTTTTGCCATTCGCCCGACGGTTTTGAACCTTTACCGTTTCGCTACCAGGCCCTGGGCGGAACCACCCGCCCGCACACGGTGGACACGGCTCAGTGGCCGGGCGCACCCGAGGCGACCCGCCCGGGCGAGGTCAAAGGCAGCGTGAAACTGGTCCAACTCACCGACGAGGAAATTCAGATTGAAGAACGACCGACCGGTCACCGAATCTGGCTCGACCAGCAATGGGAGTTCGAGGGGCAGGAGTCTTTGAAACAGCGAATCGATGACCTAGACGAGGCCCACTCCACCCTTCTGGAACTTCGCCTGAGCGGTCAATTCCCGCTGGGAGACCTGGCCGCGTTCGAGGAGTGGAAGAGCGAGGTGGGACCTCGATTTCTGCACCTGAATCTTCAACCACCGCCGGAACTGATCATGGGCGAGGGCGACAGCTATGCCCATCCCCTTCTCAAGAGCGTGGTTGAAAAACTGATTCTCAGGACCCGACTGGAAGGAAGCCCGCCCCAACCTGACCCCACCTTTCCCGACGACTACGAGTGCGCTCGCTGGGCCCTGGCCTATCTGCAACGAACCCTGGAAAAGAGTCCCATGGAGGATCTGGTCTGAGACCATGTATCTCAAGTCGATACATATCAAGGACTGGCGCGCCATCGAGGACCTGAAGCTCGAGTTCGCGCCCGGGTTGAACGTGGTGGAGGGTCCCAATGAATCGGGCAAGTCCTCGGTACGAGAGGCGCTCTGGTCCGCCTTCATCTATCCTTCACGCCCCCGAGGCAAGACCGTGGTGGCCGCCGCCCGCCCCTGGAATACCAAGAAGAAACCGTTCGTGGAACTCTGCTTTCTGCACGGCGGCGAAGAGTGGCGCGTGACCAAGGCTTTCTACACCGAGGATTCCGAGCTGCAAAAGGCCGGTCGCGTGATCGCGCAGGGCGTGAACGTCCAGCCCAAGCTCAACGAACTCCTGGCCGTCGAGGGTCTGTCGGCCCTCTGGTCGGTTCAGGGCGATTCGAAGCCCGCCGGGGTGCCCGCTGATCTGCGTTCAAGTTTCGCCGCCTCCGAGGCCATCACCCCGGGCTCGGCCTGGCTGGCCAGCACGGTTCAAGAACGCTACGAGGAGTTCTGGACCAGTAAACGCCAGGACCCGAAAGCCCAGCTCAAACAGGCCCGCGACCACACCCACGAAGCCGAGGGAAGGGTCGCGAGCCTGCAGCGCCAGCTTGAAGAAGCCAACGAGTTGAGTCGAGAAACCGAGGCCCACGACGACGAGCTTGAGTCCTATCGCCAGGGCAACACCCGGGCTCAACAGCGACTGAAAGCCGAACAAGACCAACTAAGAACGGAACTGGCCGAACTGCGCCGCACCCGGGAACGACTCCAGGAATGGGAGGCCAACTGGCTCGGCCTGGTGGAGCAACTCAAAGAGCAGTGGCAGGACCAGATTCAATATGACCAGCGCCTCAATCAGAAGAAGGAGGAGGTGGGCGAAGCCCCCTCTCGGGCCGCCGTTGAGCGCCTGCAGCATGAAGAAGAGTTCCTGAAACTGATCCTTCAGAAGCAGCTGAGAGAAGAGGTCGAACAGCTCGAGATTCCCTCCGACCTGCGCCACCAGCTTGAAGAGGAAGAGTCTCGAATCAAAACTCTGGAGGGCCTGCTACCCCTGCTGACCGACGAGGGCAAGAGCGGGGACGTGAGCGACCTGGGCACCCGCAAAGACGAGCTCGAGAAGAACATCAAAGAGCTTCAGACCGACGTCAAGCTCTGCGAAGAGCGGCTCCGAGCCCACGAGACGGCGGTGCTCAAACGCGAATCTCTGCTACAGGAACATGCCGCAGCCCGAGACCTTTGCCAACGTTGGAGCGAGGCCAGGGAGAAAGTCATGGAAACCTGGAGAGAAGCCGAGGACTACCAGCAACGACTGGACGCCTTCAACGCCCAGGCCGGGGAACCGCCGGACCGCTCCAAGATTGAAACGCTAAAGAACCGCCAGAGTTACCTTCGCCAAAGACTCCGGGCCACGTTGGCCACCGAACTCGAGTCGCTCGGAGCCCCCGCCGCCGACGGGGTGAAGAGTCTTGAAGAGGCCGAGCAGCGTCTTAAGGTTCTTCGCGAGCAGTCGGAAGAACAAGAAAAGCAGGTCCCCGCCTCCTCCCCCGTTCCCGCCAAGCTGGTTCTGCTGGCCCTGGGCGTGGGCGGTCTGGGTATCGGCCTGGGGCTTCTTTTGAGTCTGGCCCTGGGCGTGAGCCTGGGACTGGGTGCGGTCTTGATGGTGGCCACCGCCGGCATCGGCGCCGCCCTGGGATTTGGGAAACCGGCACCGGTCGCGGCCGGCACCAAAGACAAGATCGAGCAGGCTGAAAAGGCTCTTCAGGAAGGCCTGAAAGCGTTGAAATGCGACAGTCTTGACGAGGCTCGGCGTCGTTCTCAGCAAGCCCAACAACTGAAGACTCAACTGGAGAAGATCCCCGAAGCGGAGCCGACGGAACTCGAGTTCGAAGACCTGGCCAAGCTGGGCCGAGAACAACTGGCCACCGAACTCGAAGCCATGCCCGCCCGAATCAAGTTGGCGGAAGACCAGTGGCAAGAAGACCAGGCCCGCGCTACCGAGTCTCGTCAAGCCCGCGAGAAGTTGATCAGCGACAATCCACGACGCCGCTTAGAGTCCCTGATGGACCAACTTCGTGGGGTGGTCAAGAATCATCCGTCGTTGGAGATCGAGGTTCCCCAGGAGTGTGACCAGGGATGGGTCGAGAAGCTCAAGAGCGAGCGGATCCTGGCCAGGTTGAAGAAAGTCGCGCAGGAGCGCCGGAGCCAGCTCGACGCCTTGCCGGAAGTGACCTCCGACGCCCAGAAGCTCTTGGAGGATGGGCTCCGGGAAAAGCAGTCCAAGCTGGAACAGCTCAAACAAGAGCGGGCCCGTGTGGGGGAAGAGTATCAGCGCCGGCAGGGCTCGCAACAGACGGTGATGGAGCAGGCCAGGAAGTTCATCGGGAATCATCCGGAACTGGTGTCCTGGTTCCCCGCGCTTGAGAATCTGGAGCCCCAGGGATTGAGCCGGGCCAGCAGCGAGGCCCAGGAACGGCTGCAACGGTTGCGGGAGTCGCTGTCCGAGCGTCTGGAGACGCTCCAGGCGGAAACGATGGACGACCTTCGCCACCACGACGAAGAGCGCAAGAAGCTCTTGCCGCTGCTGGATCCGGAGCCTCCGGATCTATCCAGAATCGAGTCTCTGGCCGAGCAACTGGACGAAGCCGAGACCCTCAAGGCGCTACCCAGGCTACAGCTTCAAAACCGGCTCAAGCAGATCCCCGATCAGTTGGCCCAGGTGGAATCGGAATGGAAGCAAGCTCACCGTCGTTTTATCGAGCGGCGCGACGCTCTGGACGCGCTACTCAAGGAGAATCCCGAGAAGGCGCTGCAGCAGAGTTACGAAAGCTTGAAGAAGCTGGGGGCCGATCCGGTGGCACCGACCCTGGAACTTCCCGAGCAGTTCAACAGCGAAGTTCTCGAGCTGACCTTGCCCGAGCGCGGTCTTGCACGGGATGAGCAGGCGGTGAAGCTGAAGCAACTTCTGGACGACCCGACCACCGGTCCGACCGACCATCCACTTCGGCTGGCCTTTGAACAGGCTGAGGCGTCCCAACGGGAACTAGACGAAGTGACCAGCCGGCTTCACCAACAGGTCGGCACCCTGACCGCCCACAGCGACCTGTACACCCAGTTGGCCGAGGCCAGAGAATCTCTCAGAGAGGCCCAGGCCGAGCAACGCGAGGTGGAACTCGAAGCCAACGGTCTTCGGATGCTCAACGAAATCCTGAGCGAAACCCAGCAGGCGCTCGAGGACGAGCTGGTGGGCCCCCTCCGGGACCGGATCGCCGCCAAGCTGGAACGCCTGACTGCCGGCCGCTATCAAAGCATTGATATCCAAAGTGACTTCACCCCCCGTGCCCTGGTGACGGCCGCCGATGAGTCGGCAACCCTGGGAGACCTGTCTTTCGGCACTCAGGAGCAGGTGGCGTTTCTTTCCAGATTGTGTCTGGCGGAGCTTCTCTCAGAGAACGGCCGGCACATGGTGGTCTTTGACGACAGCCTGGTTCACACCGACCGGGAGCGAGCCAGGACGGCCTGCGAGTTGATTCGCGAAGCGTCGGAACACACCCAGGTGATCTTGCTGACCTGCCACCCCGAGGACTTCGAATCCCTGGCGGCGGCGGCCAGGATGATCACGTTGGAGGGGAGCCCGGCGGGTCGGGCTTGACCGGACCTTGATCGAACTCGTTGCCATACTGGCGCCGCTGGCCGCGGTGGCGGTGGCCGGTTGGCTTCATCGCTGGGAGCAAACGACTGCCGAGGTCTGCTCGAAACTTCCGCGGCGATCAGCCAATGATTTCCTTTCCGCGCTACCCCCGAAACCTCCGCCCTATGATTGAGCGGCTCGAAACACGTAGACTTCGCCAATCCCGCCCGCGAGAATGAAAATCAGCCCTCAGGGCAAAGTGTCGCTAAGAAAATGACACTACGTCCGAACATCAGCGCGCTAGACCGCTTCCGCCCCGGAAATGGACACGTCCCGAGAACGGGTGCCTCCGATTGACATCCTTCGCAGCGGACGAGAACTTCGACAACCGAATTCTGAGGGGCCTCAAGCATCGGTGTGATGAGTTCGACATTGTTCGCATTCAAGATACGGGACTGATGGGAGCGGATGACCCGGCTGTCCTGGAGTGGGCCGCCACCGAGAACAGGGTCCTGCTAACTCATGATGTTAATACCATGATTGCCTGCGCAGGTGAGCGGCTGGCAGAGGGACTACCGATGGCCGGGGTATTACTCGTCCAGCGTCCCTACAAGATACCGGAAATCATTGAAAGCATTGAACTTCTTATCCATTTCCCGGAGGAGTGCGAGGGTCAGATAATGTTTCTACCCCTCGACTGAATTCATCTCGGCCCGACGCGCCAGCAGACGATCACGAAGCCCTTTGGTGCTCTTTGTCTCGTATTCTTTCCGCAGGGCGTCACTCTCTTTACGCCTGGCTAACAGGTAGGCCTCGACCTCTTCTTTTTGTCGCAGGTAGAATGCGATGACATCATAGACGTCGGCAAGAATCAGGGTCGGATACTGACATACTATTTCCTCCGCGGTAGCACCCTCGCGAAATGCCTCTACCACGCTATCGAGTGTCACACGAGTCTGCCCAACCCTGATTGTGCCACGGTCGTCAGCTAGGAGTGGTGGATTTCTACGTCTTTCCAGGTCTAGCATCCTGAAGTAGATTAGCATATGGCTTCTCGGATTACCACCACCCCTCCCCGGTGCCCGGTGGTGATCCGGTTTCCGGTAATACCCGATCGAGTGACGGGCACTCCCACCTTGATCCATTAGCTCGCTGAGGGTCTTGCCGGTCTCCTCGGGTGGGTGCTCGTCATCATAGTGGGGTGGTGAAAGTGGATTATGCCTCGGCCCCTGCCTCACAGATTGCTCAGTGTTCCCTCGGGCATAATCCAAAGCGGGTGAAAGCGCTGCGCGGTCTTCCAGCTTCGGTGATCTTCCGGCGCTTCCACCCGGTGGCTTTCTCCACGCCGTCCAGTCAAGCGATCTAGAACGAACGCACGAACTCTGGTATCGTTGAGACATGGGATTCTGGAGTCGACAGCGGCAACTTCGCGAAGCGCGAGTCGTAGAGTTCTTCGAAGGCATTCAGAACGGTCCCGCCCAGCAAGCAAGTTGGTCTGCGGTATGGAGACTGCGCCTGCTAGGGCTCAGCCTGGTCTGGGGCACCGCTAATCTGAGTCTTCTGGCGCTCTGGCGGTTCACTAAGTTCGTGACCGGCTGGAACTCGAACAACAACCTATCCCTGGCCTTCCTCGCCATTCTCATTTTTGTGGCCCTAGCACCGGGCCCGATCGGTTGGCTTCTGTGGCGGGGCGACCCACGCTCGGAGCGGTCCTCACGATTGGTGGCCCAGCTCTCCACGCTGCTTCTCGGATTGACGCTCGGTACTCTTTTCGCGCTCTCATGCCCGGCAATTTCCCCGAGTCCGTGCATCGGAAACTTTGGGTAATCGAACCCGATGAGTTCGTCCACGCACCTCCCGCAGCTCTCGGTCATTGAGGAAGTCGAACTACCCCATCGAATCTACGACGTTTACCGTCACGGCAAACTGCTGGTGGCGCTGATGGGGACGGACGGATTGGCCGTGTGTGATTGTGACAGACTGGTCAAAACCTTCGGTGTGAATGCTGAACACCTGATACCCGGTCCAGATCCCCACCAGCTGCTCGTCCTCTCGGAAATGCTTGAACCCAATTGTGGTCCCCGGCATGTCCACAGGCTCACGCTCCCTTCCGCTGACGGCCCACCGATCCTGGAAGACCTCGGTGTCCAGGAGGTCCAGGATTGGGCCTTCCGACACGATGGCGAGTTCTGGGCGGTGCTGGTGCATGATGAAGTCCGGCTGTTGCGCCTGGGCCGAGACCACCTGACTCTAGAGTATCGTTTCCAGTCCTTCTTTACCGTGTATCCCGAGGTGGTCGGGGACGAACTCTACCTCGAAACGACCAGCATCGGCGCGGCTCACTACCAGGTACTGTCTTATCCGGAGCTCGAACTCATCAGAGAGGGTGATCTCGACCAGGTATCGATCAACTTCCCTGCCGAGTGTTGTCTTCATGTCCACCATACGCCCTATTGGAAAGAGTCGGTCTTCACCACCTGGCCCATACCGGGTCAAGGCGGATCGCATCTGCGTCCCAGGCTCATCAACTCTTCGGGTGAGACGCTCACGGTGCTGCCTAATCGATCGAAGGGCCTGGTCAGCGATTGGCCTCACGCACTCGTTTGGGCGCCCAACGGGACGCGGCTAGAATTTCGGTTGGTTAACGTGCCCAACAAGCGCGTCTGCGCCGTCTTCCATCTTGATGGCGTTGATGAAGCGTGCGCCCGAATCTGTGACTATCACCTGGCCGTGGGCGACGCAAACGGAAGATTAAGGGTCTTCAAGATGCCGTCTCCACACGATTCAAGCCGCAGTCCGGGCCCGTGAAGTCTTCCAAGACCGGGCAACCGCTATCCCGAAACGAGTTCTTTCAGCCGAGCCAAAATCCGAAAGAAGTCATCGCCAAAGTCCCCGCGTCCACCATGGCGGTGAGCCCGCTGCTCCAGGAAAAGGCAGGCCCGGAGATCCTCCAACGTGTCTGGCAGCGGCCCACCGTCTCGGTAGGTAGCTTGGAGTTGGCCCCATCGGTCGAACGATTCCTCACCCCAGTATTCATAGCCGTCGAAGGAGAGGGCGAATTCTATCAACTCCTCCTCGCTGGCTCCTCGAGCCGGGACCGTAAACTTCATTCTCTTTCTCGCCATCGGTGTCTCGTTCAGTAGTTCGGGGGACGGTGCCTCACGAATTATCGACGATCTCTTGCGGGTCGTAGCCCGCCAGGGGCAGCTCGTGGTATACTGGCACT
The DNA here is from genome assembly GCA_964423525.1 of uncultured Burkholderiales bacterium. Lineage (GTDB taxonomy): Bacteria > Vulcanimicrobiota > Xenobia > Xenobiales > JADMJV01 > CAYRFU01. Next base: position 11,221 of record CAYRFU010000124.1, read on the forward strand.
CTGGTGGCAGAAAAAAAAACCCGTGGGGACGCAACATCTTGAGAGCCAGAAAAGGAAGGACGCGTATCCCGGGCTCGGTCCAGCCTGGTCCGCTGAGGTCGCCAAGCGGATCGAAGAACTCGATTCAGGTCAGGTCCAAACCGTGCCCTGGTCGGTAGCCAGGGAACGAATCTTGAGGCGGTCCGAACACCGGAGAACTCGAGAAAATTCGGAGTGACCTGGGACCCGAATTTGGTGTGCCAACGGTGTGCCAACTTTTCCAAAACGCCCAAAAAAGGCCCCGACAGCGCCCAAAACAAAACACCAACACAACCGCACAACCAAGCCGTTCCACCGCTCTCCACCGACCCCCTCCCCTACCCCTCCATAATGCCCCAGTAAAGAGTAGGTCATCGTAATCTCTGCCGGCTCTCGGCGCAAACCCGATTTTCTCGATCGTTGCTAACAGATGTGCTGTTCGGTGGTTGTGTGCCTCCAACAATCCGCTCTGGCGGATTTGGAAGGAGCGTGCGCCACTCTTTGGCCCAGCAAGCTGCTCCAGCTTTGTCCTCCTTAGGCGTTGACCCGATCGAGCCAATACATCACTTCGCACAAAGGTTTGCGCGAAGAAAGACGATCACAGGTCAGCAACGATGACGACTCGAAGTAGCAACCGTGGCTATAGAGAGAGTCGTTAAGATAGTTCGCATGTCAGAAGCCGGTAGCGACTTCGAGTATTGGCAGTCCCGGCCGGTCGCTGACCGCTTGTCCGCACTTGAAGAAATTAGAGCTGAGTACCACGGATATGAGCTTGCATCTGAACCCAGACTTCAGAGAATTCTTACAGTTTCTAAACTCGAACGCGGTTGAATATCTCGTAGTCGGCGGATATGCGGTGGCTGCTCACGGCCATCCGCGCTACACCAAGGACATCGATGTCTGGGTCCAGCCCACGGAGGATAATGCCAAACGTTTGATTTCGGCCCTCGAGGATTTCGGATTCAAGTCCCTCGGATTGAAATCTGAAGACTTTTTGGCCCCAGACACGGTCGTTCAGCTGGGATATCCACCTCGCCGGATTGACATTCTCACCGGACCCACTGGGGTGGACTTTGTAACCTGCTTCCCCGATCGACTCGAAATCGAGATAGATGGGACGCTCATCAATTTCATCGGTCTCGATGCATTGAAGAAGAACAAGCTGGCGTCAGGCCGTCCCCAGGACCTCGCCGACGTTGAGAACCTTTCTTAACGAGGGCCCGGATTCCAAGGCCATCCCGGGTTTGTGGTGCTCGATCGCGGTCCGCTCGGAATAGAGTTGGCCGCCGAGCCAGCTCACGTGGAGCAGAGCAAGAGTGAGGGGGATGAGCGAGTTCAGCCGAGAAGTTCATTGACACCGATGCCGACCATCGAAGCCGTCAAGTTTGAGCAGTGGGTAAGTGACAACAACCCCGACCACAACCTTTCCTACAGCAAAGGCTGGTGGGATACCGTTGAGTTCATCCTCTTTTTGAAGGACCAACTCGAGATCGAAGACGTGAGCGTCGTTGGAACGTTCACCCTGCGGACTCCCCCACCCACCGAAGAGCTGTTGAGCCCCATCGTCTGCCTGAAGACGGAAGACTTCACGGCCTGGTGACCCTCTGGTCTGGTGGACCAGGAGCGTCCAGGCTCATAGGGATCTCCGAGGCCTCGACCTTTCACCGTTCCTGATCGGGCGTAGCCCCCAGAAGGACCATTTGGAAGGATTCTCGCCCACCTGGCTGCACGACCCGTACCGGCCGTCGGCTCCTTCGTTCACCGCTCAGCTCCAGCACAACTACGACGTTTACGGTGTGCTCCGGCAGATCTGTCGGAGCCCTCGCTGGATTGAAGGGTTCAGTCGGCGTGACGGTGAGACCGATTAATCCCGCCCGAGGATATTGATATTCCCGATGAGTAAGCGACCGCCCACAAACAAGAAAACCACCCCCATGTCTGAGCCGTGCACTATCCCTATCGAATCTACAATTGCAGCCTACCTCCAGGACCAGAAAGGGCGCCTCAAACCCCAAACTTTCAAAACTTATCAGGACACGATGGGCCTTTATCAGGAGTTCATCCCGAGCAATCTCGAAATAGAAAGCGCTCTCTCGAAGGTGCCGGAATTCTTGGAGTCTGTGGACCAGCAGTTGTGGCACGATCTTGAGTTTCGCAAAGGGGCGGGGACGGTGCTCAAGAAATTCGCCGGTTACCTCGACAAGGCGGGGCTGACCGAACGGGCCAGGGCCCGAGAGATTATCAAGCTGGTCAACGAGCGAAACCGGCTACTTCGCGATCCCTGGGGCATGTTCATTGGCATTCTGAAGGATTGGACGACCCGCCCCGTTTACCCCATCGGCGAACCCGTGTCGGGGAAGTTCATGAGGGGACAGGTGGGTCGATATGAGATCCAATTCGAAGAGCTAGAGAGTGACGCGCCTACCAAGATGGCACCCTTCTGGCTCGAGGTGGGTGAAGAGGCCTGCTAGTTGTGCGACACCCTTTGTTTTGACTACGACCTGATACTGGTGGGCTCGGTGGTAAACTGTGGCCCCCACTGGCAACTGATAGAGTTTGAAAGTATTGAGGTCTTCTGACCCGAGAAATTTTACAGAGTCAACTAGATTCAGCGGCCAACCCCTCCAGCGCCTCCCGAGTTTTCGGCCTCAAGCTCAAAGCCTCCGAGGACTCCCATCGATAAACGCTGGCGGCGGTGACCCCCAGCTCAAGCGCGAACTCCCGCACCGAGAGTCCAAGCCGCGCTCTCAGGGCCGCCACCGATTTCAGCGCCTTGCAAGCTGACAGAGTCTGTCGGTAAAGCTCCTCGTAGGTGAGTCGCATATCGTTTTCAGCGCAGATCAAAGCCGTCTTTTCGGGCCGGAACGAAGCGTGATTTGGCAACCAGCGATTGGCCGCACTTTTCAATGGCGACAGTCTTGTCCGGCGGCGTGATCAGCTTACGGTAGGCCGTGACCTCGCCGTCCGTATTACCCTGTCGCATTTCTATTTTTTGATTCTCACCCGAGGTGATGCTCAGGGTCATCTGCCCGCTTCCTTTGATGAAGATACCGCCCTCAACGTTGCCGCTCGGATCGTTCGGCCCGGAAGTGGTATTGACGTAGACCCCCGTGGCATTGGGCAGGTCGGAAAGATCCGGATTGTCACTGCCATCCCAGGCTTTGACTCGAATCTCGTCATTCTCGGTCGGTAGCTCGATCGGATTGACCTGGCTAATTCGCTCGCGACCCCCTTCGATGAACCGCTCGTAACGGCTGGCGATGGGGGCTCCACTGTCATTGTACGGAATCAAGCCGAGGTCGGACCCGTTGAAGTTCCCGCCGTCGTAGGCGAGACCGTCACCGGCTACGTCCAGAGTGTTGTCGGAGATGTCGAAGTTCCCGGCTTGGGTCATTTTGGCAGGCTCGATCAGGTTCCCCTGCGGGTCCCGTATGCCCGTGATCCAGGATTCTTTTCCGTCACCCCAGATTCCCGAGTCAGGCACCTGGATGACAAAATGGTCATTGGTGTGGATCGGCCCAGTGATGCCCTCACTGCCCATCGCAAACATCAAAGGGTCGCCGGTTTGACCGGTGCCCCAGGTGTCGATAAAAAGAGCATCTTGGCGAAAGACTGATTTTGGACCATCGCTGTAATCTCGCGAATTGGCCGTCCGTCGCGGAAGCTCGGACCAGTGATCGTGTAAACTTTGATCGGGGCATTGGTGACCTGAATCGAAGCGGTGTATCCCCAGGTCCCATCGACCATGTTGTCCGACCAGACATCGTTATCGTCGTTGAAATCGTCAACGGGGGCGACTTGCACCCCCGCAGGTTGACTCTGGAGCCAGGCGACTGCCTCTCGGACTCCGGCATCGGCCGCGTAGTGGGCTTGAACCGCTCGACTTGAGCGGGCGGCGGAGTGAAGCTCGGTTGGCAACAGCCTGAAAAAGGCGATCGCCATCAGGAACAATGCGAAGAGGAAGAACAGCGCAAGCAGTAAGACACTGCCCCGTTTTCGCCTCCCATTTCTGGACCCGATTTGCATAATACCTCCGTAGTTTTACTGAGAAGATATTAGCGCTTCTCCATAGGGTTGAAGTCATACCAGGGGATGATGTTCTCGAACAAGACCCGCTCTATCGGATAGAACAAGACCCCCCGTTCCCGGGGGGTCGTTGTTCCTTTTTATCCTGACGTCAAGCTATGAATCGCCAACGAAACGTTCGACGTAGCGCAAAACCGTGAAGGTCTGAGTAGTCGGAAAGTCCTCCAGATTCTGGGCTGCCATGTAGTCGTAATTTAGGTCGAGGCCGAAGCCTGAGGTGACGAACCCTCCTCCTTTTTGGTGAGGAGTCTGGGTGGTTTTACCGATGCCGGTAATGATACCACCATAGAGTTCCAACAAGCCGAGGCCATCGTTCTTGTCCATATCGTTGTCGCGAACTCCGAAGCCTCCGGTCACGCTGCCGTCGGGATTTTTCTTGCCCGCCATAATAACAGCGTAGACTTCGAGGGGGTTTTTGTCGGCAGCAAAGTTGCTGGAGTTACTCTCGACGTCGATATAGACGTCACGGCCGATCAGGCCGAGGATGTGTTCCTCTGTCGGTGAGCCGTTTCCGACCACGAGGCGGTTGTTACCGTCGTTGAGGTCCTCGCCAGCCGAGTTCTGTTCGTTGCCACCGTAGTATTGAAGAATGTCTTCTTCGATCTCGATGATTCCGCCGCCGCTAAGGTTGGCTGCGATGGTTCGACCGCGATACTTGAGAATACCGTCCGACCCCTCGTGCTTGGCCCCTTTGTTGACGCCTCGAAGGTCCCAGATGTTGTCATCAGAGAACACAACCCCGTTGGTACGGCCCTCTAGGATACTGAACTCGCCGAAATAGCGCTTCTGTCCATCCACTGTCGTAGTCGCGTCTTTTTCGATGACGACCGTACGCCCGTTGGAGCCTTGGTCCACGGCTACCGTGAAGGTGCCGTCGCTATTCGCTGTAACCCCTTTGATGCCGGCGGCGCCGCTGATGCTGGTCTCGTCGTAAGTCGTTCCGTTGATAGTGATCCCATCAGGCATCCGGTCGGGATCATACTCGAAAGTGAAGTCGCCTTCGTTGACCTCGATGACCGATGTGACATTAGTGACATCGACGGTCTTAGTGTATTTCTCTGCTCCAGGCTCGCTGGCATCGACATCGGTGTAATAAGGGTCCTGCGGGACATTCTTGTAACCGGTGATCTCTTTTTTAGCGCAGACAGTTTTAGTACCGTTGGGCACCTTTTCGTAGTAGGTTTCTTGGTAAGTGCAGGTTTTCGGCACGTCGATTTTGGTGATGATACCGCCTTCACCTTTGACGGTCTTCGTCTCAGTGCCACACTTGCTGGCGTTGGCCTTGGTGACTGTGCGGGTCTTTTTAACGTTCTTGTATTTAGTCTTTTGTTTCCACCCGACGCAGTCCTTGATAGCGACGGTTTTATCGGGAGGCGTGATCAATTTACGATAGGCTGTCACTTCACCGTCCGTTTTACCCTGTTGCATCTGAATCTTCTGATTCTCGCCCGGGGCAATACTCAGAGTCATCTGCCCGCTTCCTTTGATGAAGATACCGCCCTCAACGTTGCCGCTCGGATCGTTCGGCCCGGAAGTGGTATTGACGTAGACCCCCGTGGCATTGGGCAGGTCGGAAAGATCCGGATTGTCACTGCCATCCCAGGCTTTGACTCGAATCTCGTCATTCTCGGTCGGTAGCTCGATCGGATTGACCTGGCTAATTCGCTCGCGACCCCCTTCGATGAACCGCTCGTAACGGCTGGCGATGGGGGCTCCACTGTCATTGTACGGAATCAAGCCGAGGTCGGACCCGTTGAAGTTCCCGCCGTCGTAGGCGAGACCGTCACCGGCTACGTCCAGAGTGTTGTCGGAGATGTCGAAGTTCCCGGCTTGGGTCATTTTGGCAGGCTCGATCAGGTTCCCCTGCGGGTCCCGTATGCCCGTGATCCAGGATTCTTTTCCGTCACCCCAGATTCCCGAGTCGGGAACCTGGATGACAAAATGGTCATTGGTGTGGATCGGGCCGGTGATGCCCTCACTACCCATAGCGAACATCAAAGGGTCGCCGGTTTGACCGGTGCCCCAGGTGTCGATGAATAGAGCGTATTTGGCGAAAGATTGATTTTGGACCATCGCGGTGATTTCGCGAACGGGTCGCCCGTCACGGAAGCTCGTTCCGGTAATAGTGTAGACTTTAATCGGTGCATTGGTGACTTCAATCGAAGTCGTATAGCCCCAAGTCTCGTCAATCATGTTGTCGGACCAAACGTCGTTCACGTCGTTAAAGTCGTCAACGGGTGCGGTCTGCACACCCGCAGGTTGACTCTGGAGCCAGGCGACAGCCTCTCGAACTCCAGCATCAGCTGCGTAATGGGCCTTTACCGCTCGACTTGAACGGGCGGCTGAGTGTAGTTCCGTTGGCAACAGCCTGAAAAAGGCGATCGCCATCAGGAACAAAGCGAAAAGAAAGAAAAGTGCTAGCAGCAGAACACTACCGCGTTGCTTCCTCCCTTTTCTGGGCTCGTTTCTCATGATACCCTCCGTAGTTTTTACTACTAACTAGTATAGCTCCAGATGCGGCTTCTCGAGTCCTACCATGGTAGGACATTTGCAAGAACAACTCCCACCAATCTGCCACTGACTCCAAGACATTATGCCCTTTACGTTACGAGCCTGAACGGTAAACTTCGATAGGGTTGACAGCTGGTCACGCTGCGCAACAGAAAAAAGCCCCCGGTCAGACCGGACGGAACATGTCAAGATAAATGAGACACTTTCGGTGCTCAATTTAGTGAGCAAT
>CAYRFU010000125.1:0-17993 GCA_964423525.1 uncultured Burkholderiales bacterium
TGGCCGCCGCCCAGGCTAAGGGCCCTGTCGCTCTAATTCTGACCGATGCCGAAGGCTCGAGCCCCGAGGAGATGCTTCCTCTGGCTCAACATGCCGTCAACACCCCGGGAGTTCAGTTCATCGCGACAGCCGGGCTCAAAGAGGGGATGGCTGATGCCTTCGCCCAGCTCCGTCAAGAGGAAGAACGGGCTCAGGTCTACTAACTATTCGCCGATCGCCCTAGCCTGGGCCTTCCGGCTGAAATGGGCGACGGCCCGCCCTAGCCTGGGCCTTCCGGCTGAAATGGGCGCGGCCCGCCCTAGCCTGGGCCGTTGGCCCGGTCTAGCCTGGGCCGTTTTAGCTCCGATTAAGGGTGGCTCCCGAAGTTGGTGAGGATGAACATCCAAGCTTATCTCGATTCTTATCCTGTGTTTAACCGCTGGAATAGAGAGCGTCACGCCGATTGGGAGGATAAGCTTGAGATCCTAAACGAGACAGTCGAGTTGGCAGAGAGGCTTCAGGCTCCCGACCAAGAGCGGCGCCAGCTCGAGGAATATCGCTCAGTTCTCGGGGACGGTCTCAGCAAGAGTCGTAGCAACGACCGCAGGCTTTCTGTGACCAAGGCGATAACCCACGCGACCGGCTGGGGCTTCGTAGTTGGGTTCGGGTTGATGTTCCAAGACGGGATGGCAGGTTTTCCCTTGCGATTCGGTTTGACGCTGGCCAGCGGTTTGACCATGGTGGCGGGCGAGCTCCTTTTCCGGAGCTTCCTGGCCAAAGGGGAAGCCTGTGGTGACTTCTGAGCCAAAAGATGGTGAACCAGGTCGGCCGCCTCGGGTCGAAGCTGGGTGCGGCAGCGGAGTTTGGGAAACTCTCGCTGGTAAAATTCGGCCAGAGCCGTCTTGAGTAGGTCGTGCACCAGGTCTGGGTTCCGCTCTTCGAAGGAGCGCCAGAAGACCTCTTCGTTGGTAGTGCGCCCGTCGACGTCAGCAATGGTAGAGCGAGTGCAGGCCAACAACTCTCCCAGGAATCGCTTCGGGTCATGTAGGGGGCGGCGAAGTCACTGATGAGGGCGAAGTAATGCTCGAGAAAGCGGTCAACGTCGTTGCCCAGTAATGTATCGTCAAGATCGAGGAGGACGGCCTGAAACACGCCTTCGCCTTCTCGTGTTGGCTAGCGACCCCTGCTGAAAAAATTTTGCCAGTGCGAACTTTTCCGGGAGCGGGTGACTCTATGGGTCGATGGCTACCACTCTAGGAATGCGGGTGCCTCTGGATAAACCGCTTCGAGTGAACAAACTCGAAGGACTGATCGAGAGGCTGCAAAGCGGCGATGACTCGGCTCTGGAGCCGTTTATCGAGGCCACCCGTGACTTCGCCTATCGTCTTGCCTACTCGTTCTTGAGAGATCGTCACCTGTCTGAGGATGTTCTCCAGGAGTCCTACCTGGTCGTCTATCGCAAGATCTCGGGTTTGCGTCGCGAGCAAGCGTTTCGCACCTGGTTCGCCAGAATTATCAGTAACCGTTGCCGCCGACTCCTGCGAGAAAAGCCCTCAGAGCCATTAGAGGCGGCCCCACCGCCGGTCTCAGCCGACCCGGCCGACCAGATCAGTGATCGGATCCGAGTCGAGAGGGTGATGGCGAGCCTGAACGAGCAAGACCGGATCATCTTGAATTTGAGAGAGTGGATGCAGCTGACCTATGAAGAGATCGCAGAGTTGCTCGACCTGCCTTTAGGCACGGTTCGTTCGCGCCTGAGTAAGGCTCGATTTCGCCTCTTGAAAGCCCTGACGGAGGAAGAAAGTGGATAAGATGACCCAGGAAGTCATGGAATGGATGGACGGCGAGCTCCCTCCCGAGCAAGCCAGCGAGGTGGCTCGCAAAGTCGTTAGCGACCTCGAGTATGCCTCGGCCCAGGCTAGCTTGAGTCGGGTCACCGCCTCGCTGAAAGCTCCTGACCTGTCGCTCGACCGGGCTTTCACCAGTCGGGTGGCAGCTCAGGTTCGAAGCCAGGGACGTTGGCCGTTGTGGTCCTTTGGTGAGAGACTTCTCAGTCACCTGACCTTACGAGTCGGTCGCCTCCACCCCATTGTGGCCCTGGTCGAATCGCGGGCTTCACGGGCTCGCCGGGAGCTTCCCAGCCTCTTGTTCATAGCCTGCTTATTCGGCCTGCCGCCATTTTTCATCCAAGACCAAAGCACCGACCTCACGGTCTTGGTTTTCCTGACTGTCCAGGCTCTGGGGCTCCTGGTGGCTCTGCCCTGGTTCTACTTCAAGACGGACGTGTCAGTGCTGAAAAGCTTACGCCAGGGTCGCTGCCTGGAGGACCTTCTGTGCGCCGGGGTGAGAGCTGAAGGGCTGGTGGATACCCTAGCAGTGCACAGCCTGCGCTCGATCGTGAAGGTGGCTATACCCTCGGTGGCCGTGATTTTACCTTCCATCTGGCTGTTGCTCCCCGGGAAATATGTCGCTTCCGCCTTGACTATCGCTCTAGGCTTCGTTCCATCTGTGGCTCTGGTGTTCTGGGTCGGTTCCTACCTGGCTCAGTTCCAGATGGCCTGGTCCCATCGGGGTGAGTCGATCTCGTTGGCTCAAGCCGGCCTCTCACTGGCCCTCGGGCTGCCGTTGTTAGGATTGCTGCAGCTGGCCGCCTATCAGATCGGGCTGACCCATTACGTCGAGGGGGTGGCCGTGGCACTGGTGGCGTTGGTCCTGATGACGGCCGGGAGCCGGTTTCTGGCCTGCTGGGGTTTGGCCAATGCCCGCACTGTTGATCGTTGGAACGATAGCGGCCTCACCCGGGCTGCTTATCGCAATCCCGCCGTCACCATCGAGAGTGAGAACCCCATCGTGTTGCGAGAGCAAGCCCGCTGCGCCGGAGCAATCCCCCAGGGGATGCTGGGCTACGGATTGGCACGGATGGGTCTACCGCTGCTGGGTCTGGGCTTCTTCCTGGGCGCTCAATCGACCGGCTGGTTCTGGGGTCTCTTGAGCGCCCTGGTCGTCGGCCTCTGGTTTTACGGGGTGTGGAAGACGTTGCCCTCGGTGGTTAGCGAGCGAGAACGAAACACTTGGGAAACTCTCCTCCAGAGCGGAATCGATCGCCGCACCTTCGTCCAGGGTTGGATGGAGGTGGCGACCGGCCACCTCGGCTCCAGTTTGTTGTTTGTTGCTCTAGTGCCCGCCTTGGTCTATCTTCACGGGGTGCCGCTAGTGGCTCGCGGTCGCTTCGACGGGCTAACAGTCCTGGTCTTTGTCCTGGCCGGGGCCTTGCTCTATCTCGCACCGCTCTCGGGAGCCCAGGCAGGCTTGCGCCTGTCGGCCCAGTCGTCTACGCGACGGGAGGCCGGAGCAGAACTCGTCGCGACCTTCTGGAAGACCCTCATCGGCTGGCTGCTTCTGTGGGGAGGCCTGACCTTCGGGTTGGACCTGGCCGTTTTTGGCTTCGATGTGAGAGTCCAAGCTTGGGCCTGGGAGGGCCTGGTCCAGTGTGTTTTGCCTTTGCTCTCTCTCTTGCTGATCGGTCTAGGCGGTTGGTGGGGCAATTCTCGCTTCTTGAAGAGCGGTTTTGGGCTTCTTCAGAGCTCGGCTCCAGCCAGCTCCTCGGTTCGGGGGGCTCGTCGCTTGTTGAGACTCCCCTTTCAGCTTTCACTGGTCACCCTCTCGTTAGCTTTAAGCCTTCCCCTAAGCTGGATCTGGGGGTGGCGCTTCCTGGGTTGGGAGTCGCTCATTCTGGGCCTGGTGGTGGTCATCTTGACCTTTGGATTTGTCGGTCGTTCTCTTCGCAACCTGAGCGGTCCTCACGCTCAGGCGTTGGCTCTGTTGGCCGGTATGCTCTCGGGAGCGTCCGCCTGGTGGATGCTGTCGATGAAGGAGGCCGAGCTGATTTACTACGGGGCCGACCTCACTCCCGTCTTTGGCGACAGCTGGTTTTGGGCTGGCTCGCTGACGGGTCTTTTGGCTTCCCTCGTCCTGGTCTCACTGGATCGGCGGTGCGGTTGCCAGGCTGCTCGGGGCAATCTGGCTCGGGTGGGAACGGTGATGATGCTCTATCCGCTCTTGACGTTTGGACTGATGAACAGCCATTCAGAGAGGTTCTTCCCAGAGACCCTCCGGCGGGCCATCGTTAACCCGAGTTACCACGATTCTATGGCGCCGTGGATACCGGTGTTTTCGCCAGAGGAGTATAGCGTCGACCAGTACCTGACCTTAAACGAAGCTCGATTCCTTCGCCCGGTTGTGGAAGACCAGCATCTGCCACAGTTCTCCAACAATGAGCTTGTCCGTCTCCGAGACCTAACAGACGAGACGAGGCGAGCCTACAGCGCGGCCCACTTGGCTCTCAGAGAAAGGGTTTCGCTACTGTGGGAGGTCAACATCCTTCGCGCCTACCGAGCCCCTTATCGCTCGGATGACTACTTCGGGCCGCTTTATGGCTCGGGCTACGCCAGCCTGGCTGACATCGATCGGGAATTGGTGAGACGGGGCCTGACCCCTTAGAAATATGCTGAAGGACCTCCAAGAGATCAACGCCCTGGTAGTGGGCGCCAGTCGGGGCATCGGGTTGGGGTTTGTCCGTTCTCTCCTTGGCGACGAGAGGGTCCGAAGGATATACGGCACTTTCCGACAGCCGACCACGGCCCGAGACCTTTTGGCTCTCCAGAGCGATGAACGGTTGAGCTGCTTGAAGGTTGATGTCACCGACGAGTCCCAGATCGCCTCTGCCCTCCAGCAGGTGCGCGACCAAAGCCGGGTCGTTCATCTGGCCGTCTACTGCGTGGGAATTTTGCACGAAGGCGAGCTTTCTCCCGAGAAAAGCCTGAGGGACCTCGACGCCGAGAAGCTTCTCTACTCTTTCCACGTCAATAGCATCGGAGCGGCTCTCACGGCCAAGCATCTCGCTCCTCTGTTTGGAAGAGACACCCCGAGCCTCTTTGCCAGCATTTCGGCCAAAGTCGGCAGCATTGGGGACAATCGCCTGGGTGGATGGTACGGCTATCGGGCTTCCAAGGCCGCGTTGAATATGTTTGTTAAAACCATCGCCATCGAGTATAGACGCCGCTGCCCTAAAACCATCGTGGTAGCCCTCCATCCTGGAACCACCGACACCCGTCTCTCGAAGCCGTTCCAAGCGAATGTGCCCGAGACTCAACTCTCCTCGGTGGAGGAGACGGTTCACCTGTTGTCAGGGGTGATGGCTCAGTTAGAACTCAAAGATAGCGGCGAGTTCTACTCCTGGGACGGGAGTCGACTCCCCTGGTGAGCGGGAAGTTCTGTCTGACCGCCTAATCCTCCCCGATGCCAGAGGGGCTGATGATGGCTTTAGCGGCGGCTTCCCCCATCGGGATGGCCGCTCTCTTGCTGGTGGGGGCGAGGCTGCCTGCCCGCTTCGCCATGCCGCTGGTCTATGCCGTGACGGTAGTCGTCGCAATGGGTGTTTGGAAGATGGACTGGCAACGGGTGGTGGCTTTGAGCCTGCAGGGCCTGGGGGTCACAGCCGATCTTCTCCTGATCATCTTCGGCGCTCTCTTGTTGCTCAACACCCTCCGGTATTCGGGAGCGGTCCAGTCGATCCGGGCCGGGTTCACCCAGCTTTCCCCTGACCGGCGTGTCCAAATGATCCTGATCGCCTGGCTGTTCGGCTCCTTTCTCGAAGGAGCCTCGGGCTTTGGCACACCGGCCGCCATCGCCGCGCCTTTACTGGTGGCGCTGGGCTTTCCGGCCGCAGCCGCGGTGATGGTCGGGATGATGATCCAGAGCACAGCCGTCACTTTTGGGGCTATGGGCACGCCCATTATGATCGGGGTCCAAACGGGATTGGCCAGTCCCGCCTTCCAGGCTGAGTTGGTCCATTCTGGCTTGAGGCCGGGCAGGGCGGCCGCCGCAGGGACGGCGAGCATCGCTGCCGGCAGGTCAAAGAGGCCAAGAGTTGCGGGTTTGACCACTCGGTCGTCGCTTCGGATAGAGGCGGTTAGAACCTCGAGAGCCTTCTCGAACGGGGCTATCATCTTCTTGAGGGCAGCCTGCCGCTCGGGACCTTGCCGGAGGTCTCGTTGGCCCAGGTCGACCGGGAGCCCGTCGGCGCCGAAAATGATCCGAAACCCGGGCGGAAAGTCGGCCTCGACGAAGGAGTTCAGAAGACACCCGGCCTGGACGGGGTAGAACTGGGTCGGGCCGGTCAGCCCAGGCCGGACCTGAATGAGACAAGAGCCTTGACCGTCGGCTGAACCCGCCCAGCACAGATCGCTAGCCAGACGAAGGGTGGTGCGAACCTGGGGGATCCCCATCTGGTGGATGCTGCCGCCGGTTGGTCGGACCAGCATGGATGAGTCTTCTGCATCACACCACAAGAGCTCCAGCCAATGGGTGTCCGGGCAAAAATTCGAGGGTCGGCTCAAGCAGCTACGGTGGTAGAGGAAGCGAGTCGGGGAAAAGCAGAGGAGCTTGCTCCACAGCTTTTTGGGGAAACGGGGCGCCTTTCCAGGTTCGAAAGCCAGGGTGAGGCCCGGCAGCGTGTTTTCGACCTCGCCAAAGACAACCTGATGATTCCAGGCCGCTCCCACCAGAGGCTGAACCGACAAGCCACAGAGGCCAAGTGCCAGGTGCTTCTCAGGAGATGCGCTCGAAAAGGCGAGGTCGAGATCTCCTGGGTTGAGGTCTTGCTGAGTGTCGTGGGAGACGAAATGCCAGCGACTTCCGTCGGCCTGGATGGTCACTTCCCAGGCTCCCAGGCGGCAGAACATCTGGGCAAACTGCAAAGTCCATAAGTCGGGGTCGGTTTGTCCGAAGTGGGCAAGTTTGGCGCGGGCTTCGCGCAAGCTCATCGTGAATCGGCCTGGCGATTCCAGCCTGCCGGTCGACTTCTCGCGCTCTAGAAAACTTTGAAGAGACTCATCCACTCCAGCGTCCTTCGCCTTTTTCAAAAGGAGTCCGCCAAGCCGGGGCTTGCGCCCCGACTGTTGTCATGACTTCTGGAGGGCCGCGATGTCCTGGACGAGTTCTTGGTAGGACTTGAAACCGGTCCACGCCTTCACTTTCTCACCCTCTGAATCCACCAGAACGGTGTAAGGGATAGAGCGGCCTTCAAAGTGGTCGCCATACTGGGTGAATTGGTCGTTTTCACGCTCATCCATGTTGAGCAAGACAACCGGTATAGATTTCTGTTCTGACTCAAACTGAGCCAGGCCGGGCTTCATCTGCCGACAAGCCCCTCACCAGGGGGCGCCGAAATTCACCAGGGTATAGCCGCCCTCTAGGGTCGGAAGGCTCCCGTCCTGAGACGAAGGGGCCGGGGTGCCGCAAGCCAGCGCCAAGCCGGCTAAAGCTATGAGCAAAAGAAACTTTCTCATGAATATCCTTTCAGAATGGTGTTGACCATTTCGAGTTTCGTGAGCGAATCCTCGGTCTGTTTCTGGGTCAGATCGAGGGGTTGACGCACGCTCTCGGGGCTCCGACCTCGGACGACTATCATCAACCTTCGATTGTCCAAGCGAGTCTGCCCTATAACTTCTAACCTCAGGCTAGCCAAAGAGTTCCCGACTTTCAGCCCTTGCACTTCACCCAGGACAACTCGGCCTCGTTCGGGGGGCTGAACGGAGTCGGACTGTTCCAGCCATTGGCGGAACTGGGCCCAGCGGGTCGAGTCGAGATAGAACCGGGCCTGACCCTGGGGAAGCTCAATAAAAAGCGCCATCCGCCGCTCGTTGGCGCTGTTTTTCACCACGGCAAAGTGAAAGATGGAGTGGCGGTCGAGTTTGAATCGGCCCGCTTGCTGCACCAATTCTAGCCCGTCATACTGCTCAGGTTGAGCGGCGACAGGGGAAAGAAGGAAGAAAAAGGTGGACAGAAGGAGGAAACAGTGGTAATCTAAGGCTGTGGCAAGTCTCTCTCTATACGTTTTCACTCTGATGCTTGCCTTTCTCTCTACCTGTTGTTGTCCCTGTTGCGCATGTAGCCGCCTTCCGGGGAAGTAACTCCATCTCTCGGCCCTCGGGACCAGAAATCCCCGGAAGGAAACTCCGGGGATTTTTTGACACAACGAGGAGAAAGAAATGGAAACCCTTCTACTAAAAGCAACCGGTCCGGTCCTAGATCATCAGCTCGACCACCTTAAGAACCACCCCCGGGTGAAGGCCCTGGCAAGCCAGATCGAAGTTGGCCAGGGAGAGGCCGACGTGGTCGTCCCTCTCACCGGCGAAGATGATGGTTCTCTCTCAGGGGCTGGTCACCACTCCCATCAGCCGTTCTGCTCGATTCCGTGAACGCTTGGGTCAACGAATCTTTGAGCTGTGCGGACTTTTCAACTTAGACAACCGGGAGACGGAAGCGGTATTGGTTGGTCCCGACGCCGAACGCCTGGCAGCCGAAATCAACCTGCTCTCACCAGTGGCTCGCGTTCACAGCGGGGGCGAAGCTTTGGAGCGGGTTGAAACCGCCAGCGTCATTGTGATTCCCCTGGTTCCTCAGGTCTCTGATGATTCGCTGGACCTGTTGCGTTTCGACTCTCCTCGCCCGGTCACCATGACGAAAGCAGGTCGGCGCTTCGTGATGGACCGTCCCTTCCTCTTCGACCCTGGTTTGGGTGAGGCCGTCGAAGACGTCGTTCGCTTTGCTCGGGCCCGGGCTCGCGTCGCCGCCTAACGGATTTCAGCCGATCATGAAAAAAAGCCGGCCTCGGCCGGCTTTTCGAGTGAGGCAAGCTTATCGCCGGACGCGATAGGGAACCGGTGGGGCGGCGCCGGGAAAAGAGTTCCGGAAAACCCCGTTGCCGCGAAAGCCAGGTCCCTGACCCACTTCCCACAGATAAGGGGAGGCGTAGCCCGCCCCCTGACCCAGATTATTGACCGTGTTCAGCTGCAACTCGCTGAGCTGGTTGGCGCGCAGAGGCTTCAGGTCGAGCTTGTAGGCCTCCATATTGGGCTGAAAGTCGAGACCAGACTCGGTTTTGAGCTGTAAACTCTGCTCGCTTGACTCAATAATGAGACCTTGAAACTTCAGGTCGTCGCCGATACATTGCTGTTTCGGCTGCTCGGCCTGAGCCCCGCCTACGAGGAGGGCTGCAATGATTAAGCTACTTAACAGACTTCGCATAACTTTCACCTTCAATTCTTCCCACAAGTTTAGGCGACTTGAACCTAATTCCTGCTTCTAGGTTCAACCACCAGGGGACCTCGGGGTTTCGCCCTCGAAGGGTCGGGGGTGAAAAAAGTAGGCGATGTGATGCAACCGGCTTTGTGCGTGCCCCAGGATGCGACCCTGGGCCAGCTATACGATCTCCTCAAAGGCAACGATATCAGCGGGGCACCGGTGGTCGACTCTCGCGACTATCTCGTCGGGGTGGTGTCCTTGACCGATGTGGCCACTCATTCTCAAAAGGGTCAGAAGAAGCCGACCAGAGTGCGTGACATCATGACTCAGCGGGCCTACACCGTGAGCGACCAGGACGACCTGCTAGAGGCGATCGAACTGATGCTGTCTGAGGAGATCCACCGGGTCATCGTGACCCATCGCGACCATGTGGTCGGAATCGTCACCACCACCGACGTGTTGCAAGTCTATTGTGAGGAGTTGAGGAAACAGCGATGAGTGTCGTGACGATCGAAAAGCGAGGCGAGGTTGCTCGCGTGATGATGAACGATGGCAAGGCCAACGTTCTCAATCCCACTATGCTGAGCGCCTTGGATGAGGCCCTAACCGAGTGCCAAGACGCCAGAGCCGTCATTTTGACCGGTTCAGAGAAAGTGTTTTGCGGTGGCCTCGATTTGAAGCTTCTGCCGACCTTGGGGCGGGCCGAGCTAGCCCAGGCCCTGGGCCAGTTTGCCGAGCTCTGTTTGCGTCTACTTCAGTTTCCCCGACCCGTGGTGGCCGCTGCGGGGGGGCACGCCGTAGCCGGTGGAGCGGTCCTTCTTTTGTGTTGTGACTACCGGATGGGAGTCAACCGAGAGTGCAAGGTCGGTCTCAATGAAGTGGCCATCGGGGTGCCCATGCCGACCTTCGTGATCGAACTCGCGCGTCAGGTTATGCCTTCTCAAAGACTACGACCAGCCGTTCTCCACGGTCGTCTCTACGACGCTCCCGGTGCGCTCTCGGCCGGTTTCTTAGATGAGTTGGTCGAGACTGACCAGTTGACCGAGTTGGGCTGGGCCAAAGGTGAGGAGCTTTCCCGACTGCCAGAACCGGCCTATTCGATGACGAAAGCCCGGTTGTGGGGAGGTCTGACTGGCTCTCTTGAGGGCCTGGCCCAGGAGCTTGCCGTCTTTTTCACCGAGCAGGCCAAACAGCACGCCTCCCAGTTTCGCTAGTTTCGTCCCCGGCTGCGACGGAATAAGAAAGGGAATGTCACGACATTCCCGGAACGCCAATCGCAATTTTGGGAGGAATCATTATGCGTAAATTACTCCATCTGGCCGTGGCCGGGCTGGCTCTCGCCGTCCTGCTGACCGCTTGCGGCGAGTCAGAGAAAGTTCAAATCACCAACTACCTGCAGGCCATCGTGGGCTACTCCGATGAGGTCGAAGAAATGGGCAAAGGTCTCGAAAACGAGATGAATAGCCTCCAGCAGGCCATGCGGGAGGGGAACTTCAACCCCGAAGAGATCAAAGGCAAGCTCAAAGAGTTTGAAGCCAAGATTGAAGAGAATCGCGGCAAAGTCGAGGCCCTGAAGGTTCCTGAAAAGGCCCAGGCTCTTCACACCGCCACTCTGGGTCGCTACGACGTCAACCTGGAGATGCTCAAGCTGGTCGAGCAGCTGGTCGACGTTATGGGCGGCCTGTCCGAGACCATGACCAAGATCAAAGAAAACCCGAAGGAAGCCAAGCAGTATCAGGGTGAGGTCCAGGAAGCTATGAAGCAGGTCCAGCCTTTAGTGCAGAAGCTTCAGGAACTCGGTGGCAAGAACAACGAATACGAAGAGACCATCGAGAAAGAGAAAGAGAGCCTGGCCAAAGAGTTCGAAATCGAACTGGCCGCTAAGCCTTCGGAAGAAACTGCCGAGTAGGCTTTCCCGCCAACATCGACAAAGTCGGCCGAAAGGCCGGTTTTTGTTTAGCCGGGAACGACGCTGACCAGCTCGACTTCCGCTTCGACCTGGTCTCCGACTTCGAAAAAGACGGCCTCAACCCGTCCCCCGCAGTGAGCTACGATGGTGTGCTCCATCTTCATGGCTTCCAGTTTCAGGAGGGCCTGGTTTTCTTCGACTTCGTCTCCTGGAGAGACCAGGACCTCCACCACCTGTCCCGGCATAGGAGCTCTCAAAGAGCCATGGGATTCCTGGCTGGCGGTCGGCCGGGGGAGAAGGTCTAAGGCGCGAAAACGGAAGGTCCCGTAGGGCGTGTGGGTCCAGACCTCGTTCCCTTCAAAGCTGGCCGCCACCGGGAAGCGCAGGCCGTCGACCTCCACAAAGCCGTCTGAGACCAGCACCTGATAAGCCTGGTCCTCTAGTCGATAGAGGGAGTTTTCGACCACCACCTCGGGATAGCCCTCGAAGGCCAAAACCATAGGGCGAGAGGGCTGGTTCGTCCAGCTGACTTGACCTCCGAGGGAAAGAGCCCGCAAAGCCGTCATCGCCAACACCACGGGACGGGGAGGAGAAGGGGCAACCCAACTCCGGATCAGGGAAGTCGAGAGCTGACCCTTTTCAACTTTGGGGCTCGACACCAGGTCGTGGAGAAAGTCAAGATTGGTGGTGACTCCTAACAGGACTGTTTGACGGAGAGCCCGCCGTAGCTGTCTCAGGGCGCTCGGTCGGTCGGGTCCCAACACCGAGATCTTGGCCAGCATCGGGTCGTAGAAGGTTTCGATCTTCTCACCAGCGGTCAAGCCCGAGTCGACCCGCGCTTGGGTTGGTGGTCGCCACGCCCTTAGCCGGCCCGAGGTGGGAAGGAAGTCTCGAGCCGGGTCTTCAGCGTAGACCCTGGCTTCGACCGAATGACCTCGCCAGGCGACCTGATCTTGGCTGAGGGGGAGAGGAGCTCCTTCGGCGATGCGAAGCTGCCACTCGACCAGGTCCAGCCCCGTCACCCATTCGGTCACCGGATGCTCGACCTGGAGTCGCGTGTTCATTTCCAGAAAGTAGAACTCGTCGCCCTCCACCAGAAACTCTACCGTTCCCAGATTAGTGTAGTTGAGGTGGCGACAGAGGTTCAAAGCCTGCTCGCAAAGGCGGTCGAGAAAGTCCTGGGAAAAGCCGGGCGGGGGGCACTCCTCGACCACTTTTTGATGACGACGTTGAAGAGAGCACTCCCGCACGCCCAGATGGAGGAAGTTGCCGTGCTCGTCCCCTACCACCTGGACTTCCAGGTGGCGCGCCTTGGTGAGGGCCTTTTCGAGGTAGAAGGCGTCATCCCCAAAAGCTTTGCGGGCCTCCCGACGGGCCGATTTGAGGTCTGCTCGGAGCTGCTCGCTCGACTCCACTCGGCGCATCCCTTTGCCACCACCGCCGGCCGAGGCTTTGAGCATCACGGGAAAACCGATCTCCTCAGCCCACTCAGCCAGTTGCTCGTCGCTTCCCACCGGGCTTCCCGGAACGAGGGGCAATCCGATCTTCTGGCAGCGGCGTCGGGCTTCGGCTTTGGAGGCCATGGCTTGGATCGACTCGGGGCTAGGCCCCACGAAAAGTAGGGCTGCCTCTCGACAACGTGCGGCGAAAACGGCGTTCTCAGCTAAGAATCCGTAACCAGGATGGACGGCATCGCAGCCTGTCCGGCGGGCCGCAGACAAGACGGAGTCGATATGGAGATAGGATTCTTGTGCGGGTGCTGGTCCCAGGAGAACGGCCTGGTCGGCCATCCTCACTGCCAGGCTATGACGGTCGGGTTCTGAGAAGCCGACCACCGTTTCCACACCGAGAGTCTGGCAGGTCCTCTGGATGCGGACGGCGATTTCGCCTCGATTGACAATCAGAAGGCGTCGGATCATTTCGCTACCCAGCCTTCGTAACGGGCAATGATTTCCAGCATCACTTCGTCGGCTCCGGCCCCGATCGAGAGCAGGCGAGCATCGCGAAAGTAGCGCGCCATCGGATACTCCTCGGCGTAGCCCATGCCGCCGTGGAATTGGAGGCAGGTGTCGGCCACTTCCCTCACCAGGCGGCCCGATTTGAGCTTAGCCATGGAGATCTCCCGGGTGATGTCCTCACCTTCCACAAAGCGGTCGGCGCAGCTATAGTTGAACTGCCGCAAAATCTCCAGTTCGGTGGTCAGCTCGGCCAGGCGGAAGTAGATCCACTGATTCTCCAGTAACGGCTTGCCGAAGGCTTTTCGCTGGCGACAGTAGTCGACGGTCAAGCGGATCACATTCCGAGCCTGGGCCACTCCCAAGACGGCCCCCACCAGGCGCTCCTTCTGAAACTGAACCATCTGGTAATGAAATCCCCGGCCCTCCTCGCCGACACAATGCCAGCGCGGGACCCTCACGTTGTCGAAGCTCAATAGCCCGGTGTCGGAACTGTGGTTGCCCATCTTCTCGATTTTCTTGGCTACCGAAAACCCTTCCACGTCGGTGGGGATGACGATCAACGACATGCCTCGATAGCCTGGTTGCTGTGAAGTTCGGCACAAGGTCACCACGAAATCGGCCTGGGTCCCGTTGGTGATCCACATCTTGGAGCCGTTGATCAGGTAATCGTCGCCGTCAGGCACGGCCTGGGTCGCGATGGAGGCCACGTCAGACCCTGCATCGGGTTCGCTCACTCCCAAAGCGGCCACCCTGCGCCCTTCGATGGCTGGCTTTAAGAAC
The DNA here is from genome assembly GCA_964423525.1 of uncultured Burkholderiales bacterium. GTDB lineage: Bacteria > Vulcanimicrobiota > Xenobia > Xenobiales > JADMJV01 > CAYRFU01. Next base: position 13,714 of record CAYRFU010000125.1, read on the forward strand.
TGCTCGCGAAGCCTGTCGGAACCGAACTGAGCCAGGCCAGAGGTGGCGATGTCAGTCTGAACCAGGATGCCCATCGGCACACCCATGCATTCAACTCGGCCCAACTCTTCGGCCAGAATGACGTTGAACCAGTAGTCGCCGTCGGAGCCTCCGAATTGGGACGGATAGGAGGGCCCGAGTAACCCCAACGGGGCCATCTTAGCGAACAGTTGGTGAGCCGGATAGATCTGGTCTCGCTCCCATTGCTCGACTTTGGGGGCTATCTCCGTGTCGATGAATTTTCGCACCGTGGTGCGAAACATTTCGTGCTCAGGCGTGAGGTTGGGCATCCTTCTCCTTACATTCTAAAGATTCCGTAGGCTGGCGCTCCGGGCGAAACAAAGTCGACGTTATGGGCCACCGAAAGAGCCACCGACAAAGCTTGTCGAGTATGGCGCGGGTCGAGGATTCCGTCGTCCCACACCCGGGCGGTCGCGTAATAAGGCGACGACTCGGACTCGAACTTCTCCAGGGTGTTGGCCCGCAAAGCCTCCAGTCTTTTCTGGTCTGGCTCTTGCCCTCGGCTTCGGGCTTTCTGCTCTGCTACCAGGGCCAACACCCCGGCCGCTTGCTGGCCTCCCATCACAGCGATTCGGCTGTTGGGCCAGGTAAAAAGAAAGCGGGGATCGTAGGCTCGCCCGCACATGCCGTAGTTTCCAGCTCCGTAAGAGCCGCCCACAATCACGGTGAACTGAGGCACCGTGGACGTGGCCACTGCGTTGATCATCTTGGAACCGTGCTTGACGATCCCCTCCCGCTCGGCTTTGGTCCCTACCATAAATCCGGTGATGTTCTGGAGATAGAGCAGGGGAGTGCGCGACTGGTTGCAGAGCTGAATAAAGTGCGCGGCTTTTAAGGCGGCCTCCGAGAAGAGCACCCCGTTATTAGCCAGAATTCCGATCGGGTAGCCATCGAGATGAGCGTGCCCGGCTACCAGGGTGGAGCCATACTCCGGCTTGAACTCAAGCCAGTCTGATCCGTCCACCAGGCGAGCGATCACCTCCCGGATGTCGAAAGGCTGACGGGGATCGATGGGAGTCACACCCAACAACTCCTCGGGGTTGTAGGCCGGCGGCCGCGGCGAACGTCTTCGTCCGCCTAACGTTTTGACCCTGTTCAGTCGGGCCACCAGGTCACGGGCCAGGGCCAGAGCGTGAACGTCATTCTCAGCCGTATAGTCGCTGACCCCTGAAATTCGAGCGTGCATGGTGGCCCCCCCGAGGGTCTCGTCGTCGACCTCCTCACCGGTGGCCATTTTCACCAGGGGAGGCCCGCCCAGAAAGACCTTCGCCTGGTTGCGCACGAAAATGGCGTAGTCCGACATCCCTGGGATGTAGGCACCACCGGCCGTGGACGAACCGAAGACCACCGCAATCTGGGGAATTCCCAGGGCCGACATACGAGCCTGGTTGGCGAAGACGCGGCCCCCGCCGTCGGCGAAAAGTTCAGCCTGGTAGACGAGATTTGCTCCTGCCGACTCCACCAGGGTCAGGCACGGCAGCCGATTTTCCAAAGCGATCGTCTGGGCCCTGAGCATTTTGCGCAAGGTTATGGGGTAAATAGCCCCGCCTTTCACGGTGGCGTCGCTGGCGCTGATCAGGCACTCGACTCCGTTGATGACACCGATACCGGTGATTTGGGAGCCACCAGGGCATTCGTTGTCGTACATCTCGTAGGCCGCCAGGGGAGATAGCTCGAGAAACGGTTGGCCTGGGTCGAGCAGACGTCTCACCCGCTCCCGAGGAAGGAGTTTGCCCCGCTTTTGGTGGCGCTCTTGAGCTTTCGGCCCGCCTCCCTCACCGATCTGACGGGTGCGTTCTTCGAGTTGGTCGACCAGAGTCAGCATGTGGTGGCGATTAGCCTCGAACTCGGGGGACCGAGGATTGAGCCGGCTAGCTAACTTTGGCACACTCAAGCTCCAACAGGGCACGGGCCTCGGCTGGGGAGGCTACCGCTCCTCCCAGCTCTTCCACCAGGCGAGCGGCTTTCTCCACCAGTTCGCCGTTGGAACTCGCCATCTGACCCGGACGGACGTAAAAGTTGTCCTCTAATCCAACCCGAACGTTGCCCTCTAGGGTGATGGCCGCCGCGACCAGCGGCCACTGTATGCGACCGATCCCGATCACTTGCCAGTGGCTGCGGGCCGGCAGGCAGTCGACCATAAAGAGAAGGTTCTTGGTGGAGGCAGGGATGCCGCCCAAGACTCCCATCACCAGGCTGAAGGTGTAGGGCGGCCCCAGCAGGCCCAGGTCGATCAGGGGCTGGGCGTTGTTGATATGACCGATGTCGAAGCATTCCATCTCGGGTCGCGTGTTCGCGTCCCGCATGGCTTCGAGGTAGAACTGGATGTCCCGAAACGGATTTTCGAAAACGTGATCGTGGCGGAACTCCTTGTGTTTCTGGGAGTAGATGGCATAGTTCATCGAGCCCATATTCAGGGCCGCCATGTCGGGCTTGAGGGCTTTGACGGGAGCGATTCTCTGGTTGCGCTCGACGCCGACCGCTCCGGTGGAGAAGTTCAAGATCACGTCCGGGCAGCGCTCTCGCACCTCGTGAGCGATGTGAGCATAGGTATCTTCATCGTAGGCGGGAGTGCCGTCCTCGTTTCGGGCGTGGATATGGACGATGGCGGCCCCGGCATCGACGCTTCGGCGCGCTTCCTGGGCGATTTCCACCGGACTATACGGTATGGCCGGGCACTGTTCCCGGGTGGCGAGCACCCCTGTCAGTGCGGCCGTAATGACGGTTTTTGGCACTGGCTATGGTTGGGCGCTGGCGGCCTTCTACCCTGCTTTAGAAGCGTGAGGTGGCCGTCTCGGGTCGTTGGCTAAACCAGGTGTCGTCGGGGGGGGCGGGAGAGTTGTCGTCGGCGCCGCGGTGGCCGATCCGCTGCCAGTAGGCAGAGCCTGTATTCCAGCTGACCAGCATCAGGTCGTTGGTCACCAGTTCAGCTCGATACTGGCCATACCCCGGCATCTGGTAGTCGAAGATGGCGCCTTCGCGAAGCCACCAGCCTTGACCCCAGTTTTGTTGGCCGTTGGGCCATTGGAAGTAGATTTGGAAGCTAGGATAGATCTTCATCACGGCCCCATTGGGGGCGCGCCAGGTGCCGACCGACTGGTAGGCCCAGGAGGGCAGTTGGAGAAACAAACAAAGAGCGATGATGAGGGCAGAGATCTTCTTCATGCCGATCAATGCCTGACTGAACCGTTTTCTCCTGTCTCCCCTTTGTCCGCTCCTGGCCACCGTTCATCGATCTCTCAATCGGCCTAGCTGTTCGTCCAACCAACCGGGAAGATCACTGTGGACTTGACCGGGTTGAGCCCTCAGGACCAGCAGCAGAAATTCATCTCTACTGTGGTCCGCTTGATGGCCTTCCCCATCGATCTCGAGCAGAGCCCAGTCAACCCCTCGACCGATTTGGTAGGCCACCAGAAAGTCGGGACGGATTCGCCTGGTTCGGCTCAGGGTCAGTTGGGGGAACAACAGGACCCCTTTCCAGGCTAGGACAGGAAAACGGCAGTGATTGATCGTTTCCTCGTCGCGGTTCACGATTTTTGCAGCTAGAAATCCGTATCGGCCTGGGTTGTCGTAGGATACTCTAGCGCCATCGGCGAGGAAATGGAGATAGGTCAAAGCTTCGAGGCTCGACTCCGACGGCGCCGCGGCTAGAAAGTCCCAGACCTCCTCGAAATCCTCCCTTTCGAAGACCCTGCTTTCTAGCTTGTCAGCAAGCCGCGGCCGCCGTTTGCGCGCGCCAAAGAGGTGACTCCAGAAATCGCGTTCTGTCTCGGGGATATGGATTTCTCCGATGTCAAGAAGCGATGCCGGGGTCTTCCTCGAGAGCTTTCTGAACGGCTGCAGATGGACGCCCAAGACGCTCGATAGTTCCCTCGCTTCTGCTTCTGACATAGGTCGTTTGTTGTTCTCTAACTCCCCGATTCTGCGTCGGGTAAGGGTCGTTCTTTTTGCAAGCTCTCGTTGGGACCAGCCACGTTTCTCGCGGGTTCTTCTCAGTTGGACTGAAGGATGGATTGGTATTCGCATAACTTGAGCCTAGTTCACGCCTTTTACCTGTTCGTTTCTGCTTTGTTTCCGAGACTTTGATAGGATGTTACTGCTTTATGAACGGGCTGGGTCTTCATCGGATTTGCTGGTTCAAGTTAACTTGCGCCTAGACTTGCACCCCCCCCGCCGGGGACAGGCCGGTTCAAGTTAACTTGCGGCCATGCGGCGCCTAG
>CAYRFU010000126.1:0-17932 GCA_964423525.1 uncultured Burkholderiales bacterium
AATTGCTCACTAAATTGAGCACCGAAAGTGTCTCATTTATCTTGACATGTTCCGGTGACTGGCGCTTGTGTCTCAAAATGAACTTTTGTTGAAAACTTGTTGCACGAATGTTGCCGAGTTGCGAACAGGTTGAACCTTTCCGTTTTTGTTGGCAAGTTAACAAGTTTGCAAAATGAGCTAGAGGGCGGCCGTCTGTCCTCAGCTGGTGGTTGTTAAAGACTCTGAAGGACGGTGATAGTAGGAAGGAGGGTCGCCACCACCAAAATGGCCACGCAAATCCCCAAGGCTAACATCACCAGGGGTTCCACCAGGGCCGTGTAAACCTCGATGGCCACCTGCAACTCTTCCTCCAGAAGCTTGGCCGTCCAGCCCAACAGTTCGGGCAGGCGGCCCGTCTCTTCCCCGACTTGCACCAGGCTCAGGAACGTCGGGTCGAACCACCCGGTCTCGGCCAGGCTCCGGTTGAGACTTTGGCCATTCAAGATCGACTCGGCGACCCGGCCGATACTTCGCCCAAAGTAGGGGTTGCCGGTAGCGGCGCCGGCCCCCTCCAGCGACTGAAAGAGGGGGAGGCCGGAATCCAGCTGCACCTGAAGGGCTTCATCAAAGCGAATGGCGGTCAGCAAGAACAGCAGGCGTCCCACCACCGGCAGACGCAGTCCTAGTCGAAACCACCAGCGTCTTCCTTTGGGCCGACGCAAGCTGTAAGGGACGAGAAACGTGGCCAGCCCAACCAGTGACCCAAGGCTGAGGAGGAACAGCGGAGACTGAGAAAGGTCTGACAGGGCCATGACAAACTGGGTCAAGGCCGGTGGCTCAACCCCCGAATTGCGGATCATCTCGAACTGGCCCTGGAGCAAGTAGGGTGGCACTAGCAGCATCACTAGAAGCGAGGCCACTACTAAGACAGCCGGGTAGGTCAGAGTGGAACGAAGCAGGTAAGACTGGTGCCGGACCCTTTCCTCGTAGTCGGCCAAACCTCCCAACACCTCGGTCAGACTTCCAGAGTTCTCTCCCACTTGGAGCAAGCGCTGGTGAAACTCAGGAAAATCAGGGTCGTGGCGCAAAGCCGCCGACAGCATCTGTCCCGATTCGACGACCCGAGCCATCTGCTCACAAGCGTGGGCGAGTTCGCGGCTCTCGGCCGAGAGTGTGAGGTGAACTAGGGCTCGGTGAAGAGGGATCCCCGCTCCCACCATGGTGGCCAGGCTGCGAAAGAGAAGCATCCGAGATCGGGAATTGAGAGAGAACGGTTCGGCCAGGGGAGCCCTGGGGGCTTGGGCTTTCTTGGAGGGTCGGGCTACGAGTCGCCTGGGTGAGGGTCGCCTTTTGGGTGGGGGCGCGGCCACTAAAGGTTGCCCGAGCAACTTCTGTGGTTGCTGGTGGAAAAGGATTCTTTCTAACCGGTGGGTGAGTTCCAGGGCTAGATTGAGTTCTGGCCGGGCTAGAATCTTCTCTTGGGGTCCCGCATCGGCGTAGAGAAAGCCTCGCACGGTGCCCTGAGGGTCAACGAACGGCAGGCAAAGGAGGGAGCGGACTTGAGAGAGGGTCAGGCTAAAACGATCCTTTAACTCGTCATCCTGGCTGACCTGACTGCAGTGAAGGGGTTGCCCCTTCTCAAGAACTCTGTTGGCCACAGCTAGGCTGATAGGAGCCCCCTCCAGGGGAATCTCGGGGTCGAGACCGTGGGCCGCCCTGATGGAACCGTCAAAATAGAGCACAGCTCGTCCCGGCCTCACCGACTCCAGTAAAGCTCGCAGGGCGCTTTCGAAGACAACCTTTTGACCAGAGTCGCTTACCCCCGCGCTCATTCAGGCCCCTCGTAGTGGTCTCGCAAAGCCGCGAAAGCTTCGGCTACCGAAGAATAGCGGTTTTCCACATCTTTGCTCAACATAGCCATCAAGACCTGACTGGCTCCGTCGGGAAAACCAGGCTGAAGCTGGTTGGGTTCCGGTGGGTCCGAGTTGAGGTGAGCGTTGACTAGCGCCAGGGCATCGGGAAAGTCGAAAGGGGGCCGTCCCAGCAAAAGCTCGTAGGCCAGGCATCCGAAAGCATACTGGTCGGTGTGAGGGCCCAATTCTACCCCCAGAATCTGCTCCGGAGCCATGTAGGCAGGGGTTCCCAGAGCCTCCCCTGTTTTGGTGACCCGAGCAGAGTCCTCGGCCCGAGCTAGGCCGAAATCCATAAGCTTGACGCCGAAGCGAGTGAGCATGATGTTCTCGGGCTTGAGGTCGCGGTGGATGATGCCGTTGTCGTGAGCAAACTGAATCCCCTCTGCAACCTGGCTTAACCATTCCATCGCTTCGCTGCGGCAATACGGGCTGTCCATCCGGTCTCTCAAAGTCTGGCCTTCGAGAAGCTCGAACACCAGGTAGGTGGCATCCTCGTCCTGGCCCCAATCGATCAGGCTGACTAAACGGGGATGCTGGAGCTGAGCGCAAGCTCGAACTTCTCGGCCAAAGCGCTCTTCAAAGCCGGGTCGACCGATCTCCTGGGCGCTGAGAACTTTCACGGCCACGGCCCGAGAGTCGGACAGCGTTTCATCGGGCACACCTCGATAGACTGAGGCCATACCGCCGGCCCCGAGCTTCTCCACTAGCCGGTAGCCACCCAAAATGTGCATGGCCAGACTATCGGCACCAGCTCGCACTTTCAGGTCCTCGAGCGCGGCTCCCCGCTCGGCTGAGCGTTTGAGGCGGTTGTGGCGGCGGGAAGCGATGACGACCAAGAAAAGGGCAAGGGGAGCTAAGACAAAGAGCGATGGCTTGAGTTCCTGACCTAGTTGGTTGAAGCGCACAGCCAGGCTGGCCGGGGCAAGAGCCACCGCTCCTTCGGGGGGCCACCGACCCGTCTCTTTCAGGACCCGGACGGGAACGGCTTCCACTTTCGTTTGGTAACCTTCAGCCTCAAGAGTCAGCTCGACGTATCCTTTCGGGGGGAGTTCCACGCTCAGCTGCTCTCCAGCCTGGTTCAGATAGTTCCCATAGGCGTCGTAAATTGAGGCGCCGGGAGGGTCGGTGAAGACCACGAATTGAGTCTCGGCAGCCACAGCCGAAAGCAGACTCAAGACGATAAGGACCGTTAGCTTCACCGAGTCACCTCAGTCCTCCAGGTCTCATGAACGACCTTGCGCTCACGACCCCGGCTTTCCCAGGTTACGGTGGCTCGAATGCGCCGCATACGAGCGGAGTCTCCCTCGAGAATTTCGAGAAGGGCCTGATAAGAGCGACCGTCGAGGGTGGCCGAGAGAGTTTCGCGCTTGCCTGCGGTGAGCTCCGAAAAAGGGGCTTGCATCTGTTCCTCTACCAGAGTCTGAGCCCACCCATCGGCTTGAAACCTCTCCGCTCCGTATTGGATGGTGGTGATCGATCCAGGGAAGAGGGTGGCCACAAAGACGACCAAAAGCGAGACCAACAACAGGGCTAGAATGGTTTCGGCCAGGGTCGTTCCCTTCATCCGCTGTTCCTCAAAAAGAATGAACGCTGGTGACGCAGTTCGATGGTCCGTTCGGGTGGGCTGTCGGGGTGACTTAACTGCAGCTCCAGGCTGACCAGGGGGTTGTTGACCCCACCCGTGAAGGTGACCTGAAAAAAGATCACCGCGCGACTTAAGACGCGGTCCTCAGGAGAAGCTGTAGTAGCGGCCGTGTGCAGAGCCGCCGGGTCCGGTAGGAAGGGTCCGTTGGTCGTCATTCCAGGCCAACGTTTTCGCAGGAGGCTTCGGTTCTCGAAGTCCCAGCTGTAGAGTACAGCCTGATCGGACCAGGTCAGTGTCGAGCTGCTGGTGATATCGGAAACGGGATGCAAAGCCAGCACCAGGCCCTCGGGGATGGGCTGGGCCCGAAAGCCGGCCGGCGGGGTGGCTGCTAAATCGCTCGCGACCCATTCAACGATCAGGGCTGCCTGCTGCTGGAGCTGGGCCAACTGGCTCCCTGTTCGACTACTCTCTAGAGCAGGCACCAGCACGGCTGTCAGAACCGATAGGCCGAGCACCAGGAGAGAAGCGGCGACCAGCACCTCAACAAGAGTCCAGCCACGCCTCATCATCATCCTGATTTTGTTCGGGAAAGGGCCAATCCGACCTGCACTATGGTATCCTACAGATATGGTTGGGTGTAAGCCAAGAGGGATGAGCCTGGGCACAACACTTCTTTTCGTGGTGTTGTTGACCACTCTGGCTTTCGCCCTCTCCAGCTTGAGTTGGACCCATCTCAGTCTGATGTCTCGCTCCTCTAACGAGCAGGCGGCTCGAAATCTGGCCCGCTCGGTGGTGGCCCGGGCCATCGACCGCATTCTAGACGACCCCGCCTACGGAACCGATCCTCAGGGCCTGGTTTTGGAGAGCTCTTTTGAGAGCTTGCCGTTGCCGTCGAGAGGCTATTTAACCTTTGATCCCAACTTAGCCCAACAAGCCGGAATCGCTTACTGCACCAACAATCTGCAAGGCACCGCCTCCGTCAAAGGAGCTAGCGGGGCGGTGCCGGCCGCCACCTCTCATCTGGTCGGACGAGGCCGTCACGGGGGCGCCGAGGTGGTGGTGGAAGCCTACCTTCATATCCCGCCTTTTCCCTACGCCATCGCTTCTTCTGGCTCGATCCGCTCGGGCGGCGGTTTGCTGGTGGCGGGGCTTGACCAGCCGATCGACGGATCCATCTTGAATCTCCAGCCCGAAGACCTCCTGACGGCCGACATGGCCAGCAACGCCAGCAGCGACCAGGCTATCTGGTTGGGAGGCCAAAGCACCATTCGCGGCGATCTCCAGGCCACCGGCCAGGTGGTGTTCGAGGCAGGAGCTGAAGTGGCCGTGTTGGGCGAAGTGAGAAGTCACTCCGACCCGATTGACCTCCCTGAACTCTCTTTTGAGGACTATGACCCCCGGGCCAGGGGAGTCCCCTATCAAAGCCTCAACTCAGGCTATTACAATGAGAGTCCCACTTCTATCAGTGGAGCCACCGTTCGGGAGGGCCCGCTCGAAGTGGATGGTGGTCTTCGACTCGAAGGTGGCGTCTTGTTGGTCGAAGGGGATTTAACGGTGCGTGGAACTTTGGACGGCGAGGGGATTTTGATGGTCGAGGGAGATGTCAAAGTCGAAGGTGGCACCGAGCTTCGGGGTGGCAACGACCTGGCTTTGATGGCTAAAGGCAATGTCTTTCTTCAGGGCAGCGGCAGTCAAGGCTCCTACTTTCAAGGTCTGGTCTACACCGGAGGGGGTCTTGAGGCCGATAGCATCAGTGTGGTCGGAACTTTGATCGCCCGGGGTGAAGAGCAGGTCTCGCTCAACGATGTTCGCCTTTTGCTGCCCCAAGACGGGGGCCGAGTCGAGGTGACGACGGGCGCCGGTTCCGTCCCGGTCGGTTCGGTTGGCCAGTGGCCCCAGGAGATCCCTGATAAGGCTGCAGTCTACGCCGCTTCTGCTCATCTTCACATCGACAACGGGGAGGTCTTTTCGGTCTCGGATTCCGCTCAGGATTGGGCAGGAACGAGTCAGCTTGCCCGCGTTGCAGAAACGATCAGTGGAACTTATGCCTTCAACGGCACCAGATATCCTACCCTCGAGGAAGCGGCTGCCGCTGTTCTGGTCGATTTGGCCCAGAACCAGGGATGGCCCGTTCGGCCCGGCTCGTCCGTCGAGCCGGACCTGGTTGAGCATATCCGAGCAGAGTTAGAGCATAAGAGGGAGGCCCAGGACTACCACCCCTTCTTTATGAGAAAGTGGGGTCACCTCGTCCGTCACCAAGCCCAGGGGGCTCCAGGCGAGGCCACTGTTTACACCGTCGACCCCAGCCAGTTCCTGAAGTTTCAAGACCGAGTCAGGCTTCTTTACTGGAAAGAGTGAGGTCTTTACCCGTTTGTAACCAGCCGGGTCGCCCGATCGCTAGGGTAAGGGAATGCATAAAGTGGACCAGTTGTGTCGTCTGGACCGCCCCTTCCACCTTTCTCCTGAGAGAGAGGAGCTTTTCTGGGCGGCCATGGGGGAGGCTTACCAGCACCACTACCAGGCGTGCGAGAAATACCGTCACTATTGTCGTCATCTTGGCTACGACCCGGCTCAGAAAGCCGAGCAGGGGCCCTGGATGTTCGTTAACGTGTTCAAGCGTTATGAACTGTTAAGTGTCCCTTCAGATGAGGTGGTCTTACACGTCACCTCGAGCGGGACCAGCGGTCAGAAAAGCCAGATTTTTTTTGACCAGGTGAGTCTCAATCGGATCCAGACCATCCTGGAATCGGTCTTTGACGAGTTCGGATTGGTGGACCCGGACCAGGCCGTGAACTACTTGATTTTTAGCTACGATCCCCAAGAGGCGCCCGACTTGGGAACGGCTTTCACCAGCACGAACTGGACGCGCTTCACGGCTCACGGGGAGGTTGTCTATGCTATTCGCAAGCGAGAGGGAGCCTTCCAGTTCGCCGAAGAGGAAGCCCTCGTCGCACTGAAACGGTTCGCCGCCCAATCGTTGCCGGTGAGAATTATCGGCTTCCCCAGCTTTCTTTATCGCCTTCTCGAGCGCCAACCCCAACTCCGACTTCCGGCAGGGAGTAGGGTCTTGACTGGTGGCGGCTGGAAATCGTATGCCGACCAGGCTGTTCCCAAAGCCCAATTTCTAAAACTGCTGGAGCAGCAGCTGGGAATCCCCCCTCAGTCGCTGCGCGACAACTTCGGCATGGTCGAGCACGGCCCACCCTACGTTGAGTGCGAACATCATCGCTTTCACGTTCCCGTCTTTTGCCGGGCCTTGATCCGCGAGCCCCTGACGCTGAAGCCGCTGCCGTTGGGTGAGGTTGGTCTGTTGCACCTGCTGACCCCTTACCAAAGGGCTGTCCCAAACCATAGCCTTCTGACCACCGACTTGGCCCGTCTAGAGTCGGGTTGCCCCTGCGGGCGAAACGCCCCGGTGCTCACCATTGAAGGTCGAGGAGGAACCCGAAAGCACGTCGGATGTGCCATCGCGGCCGCCCAGATCTTGAGGAGGGTCTCATGAACCACTGGCTTTTCGGTCAAACGACGGGCACCTTCGAGGTGGAGGAGGTGATCGGCACAGCCCGAGCCAGCGCCACCTCTCTGGCTCAAGTGACGGCTCGCCGTCGCATCGCCATTCTGGCTCGCGCGGCCAGGGCTTGGGCTGACCCCGACTATTCTTTGAGGCTAGAAGCCGAGGCGGCCCTGCCGGAGCTGTTGAATCTCTCTTCTGAGATGGTGAGCCGTTCTCTGAGTATGATTGCCGAAGCCCTCAGTGAGGCCTGCCTCGAGACCCGGGTGGTGGCTGAAATCGGAAGCCTCGACCTGCTCGACGGATGGGGCCACCGGCCCGGCACCCATTTTTTCTGGCGAGCCAGGCCCCTCGGGGTGGTGTTGGCGGTGGCTCCCGGCAACGTGTTCGTGGGCTCGGCCGTCACCATCGCGGAGTGCCTCTTGGCCGGTAACGCGACCATCTTGAAAGCCCCCAGCGGAGACCCCCTCTTCGCTCGCTTATTCGCCCAGAGCCTGACCGAGGCTGACCTCGACGGTCGTCTGGCCGGGGCCCTGGCGGTGGTGGCCTGGAAGGGGGGCGACGACTCGGTCGAGAGTCGCTTCAAGCAGGGTTGTGATGGGGTGGTGATCACGGGCGGGGAAGAAGCCGTTGGTCGCTACCGCCAGGACCTTCCCGCCACCACGGCCCTGATCGACTACGGCCCCAAGCTCTCTTTCGCAGCTATCACCAGGGACGCTCCTGGCTGGCAAGACCCGCCCGAGCTGGCCAAAAGACTGGCTCAAGACGTGGTTCTATGGGACCAGATGGCCTGCTCGGCTCCTCAGATGCTCTACCTCGAGGGAGAGGAGCATCTCGATTCCTTCTTGCCCCTTCTAGCCGAGCAACTCGCTTCTTTGGGGCAGGAGATCCCCCCAGGAGTTCCCGCTCTGCCAGCTGCGGTAGAGATCACGAAAGAGCGAGAGCTGGCTCGCTTCGAGCAGTCTCAAGATCTGGCCAGGGTTTGGCACAGTGACACCTACACGCTGGTCTACGAGCGTCGGGGGAGCTTTCGCCCGTCCCCCCTCTATCGCACTTTGCTAATTCGGTCATTAGACCGTCTCGAGGACCTCGACCTGGAGGGGACCGGATCTTACCTTCAAACGGTCGGCCTGGAAGCGTCCCCTGGGCGGGCCTGTGAGTTGGCCACCTGGCTGACCGACCAGGGTGCCACTCGGGTGGTGCCGCTGGGGCAGATGGCCGGAGGCAGCCCGGGAGAGCCTCACGACGGTCGTTTGGGCCTCGAGGCTTTGATCAAATGGGTGACCCTCGAAGCGCCCGGGGTGACCGATCCCTGGGAGGCGGTGGCTTCGCAATCAGCCCATTCCCGCCAACAAGAGCAGGCTGTCGCTCTGGCCGCCTGGGCCAAGCGTCATTCGCCTTTCTTTGCCCGACTCTACCAGGGATGCGACCCGGAGGGCTGGGAGAGACTGCCCACCATGGGCCGAGAGGATGTTCGCCAGCACACTCCTCCCCACGGTTACGATCTCTTGACCGGTCCGTTGGAGCGGGGGACGGTCTTACGCAGCGGAGGAACCTCGGGTGAGCCCCGCTATTCGATCTTTAGTCGCGACGACTATGAGGCCGATGTGGAGGCCGGCATCCGCTTGACCCGCGGCTGCGGGCTTCAACCAGGAGACCGCTGTGCCAACCTTTTTCTTTCAGGCGACCTCTACGGCTCTTTCCTCTCGATCCATCGCATCCTGGAGGGGTGCCCCGTGGTGAATTTCCCCTTCACCTCAGGCGCCTCCCTCGAGAGCGTCGTGGCCACCATCAAGAAATTCGACCTCAACGTCCTTCTGGGTGTGTCCTCCTTTCTAGTCCGCTTCTTCCGACAGCTAGACCAGCTGGGGTTTGAGGGGACGTTCGAGCGCGTGATCTACGGGGGCGAGCCCTATCCTGCCGCCGATCGCCGATGGGCGGGGGAGCGTTTTGGCATCTCCTCCTTCCGCTCGATTGTCGGAGCCAACGATGGAGGACCTATCGGCTTCCAGTGTGACCGTTGTCAAGATTCGGTTCACCATCTTACCTCCCAACATATCTTGCTCGAAATTCTCGACCCGGAGAGTCTCCGGCCGGTGGCCCGGGGACAAGCCGGAGAGATGGTCATCACCTGCCTCCATCGCCGCCTGATGCCCCTGATTCGCTACCGGGTGGGAGACCTGGGCCGGATACTGCCTGGCCCGTGTGACTGCGGTCGCACGTCGCCTCGCTTTGAACTACTGGGAAGAGCCGATGACATTCTTTGTATCGGGAGTACTAACACGACCTGGACCGATGTTTGCCGGGCTCTCGATGGAGTCGAAGGGCTGACCGGGTCGATCCAGCTGGTCGGTGAGGGAGAGACCATTGTGGTGCGGGTGGAGGGCCAGGGTGACCCGGGTGCTGCCCGCAGCCAACTTCTGGAGAGGATTCCGGTCCTGAAGGAGCGACTCCAACAAGGTCTCTTAGACGACGTTCGTGTAGACCTGGTGCCGATGGGAACTCTTGAGACCAACCCGCGCTCGGGCAAATTGGTGCGGGTGATCGACCGTCGCTCTGGGGGGAGAGGATAACCATGGTTTGTGACCCTTACGACAGCATCGACGGACTCAGCCCGTCGGAGTTGGCCGACTATGAACAGCAACAGTGGACCCGACTGTTGGAACGGGCTCGCCAAGCACCCTACTACCGGGATAGCATCCCGGCCGGAGAGGTCGAGCTGAGTGAGCTACCGCTGCTTGACAAAGAGTCTCTCCTGGCGGCCACCCCACCCCGAAGTCTCGACCTTCTGACCGGGCCCCTGGAAAAGGCGGTGGTGTTCAAGACGGGTGGCACCACCGGAGTGCCCAAATTCAGCCCTTACAGCCATGATGACTTTCGTCGCCTCGGGGAATCGACGGCCAGGGCTCTTTGGGCTTCGGGCTTGCGGCCAACAGACCGGGTGGCAAACTGCTTCGCGGTGGGCGAACTGTATGCTTCCTTCTTGTGTATCCACCGAGCCCTCGAAGAGGTGGGAGTGACCAGTTTCCCGTTTACCTTTCACGCCCCTCACGACCAGGTTGTGATGGGCCTGGAGCACTTCCAGATCAACACGGTGATGGGTCTGGCCACCCAGATGGTCCATCTTTGTGATAAAGTCCACCGGGAAAAACCTCAGCTCACCATTGAGAAGGTGTTCTACGCGGCCGAGCACCTCCACCCGGAGGAGCGTCACCACCTGCTGACCCAGAACCGACCCGAGGTGATCGCAACCGCCGGATACGGCGCCGTGGACGGCGGCATGATCGGACACCAGTGTCCCCACTCGATCGGGGGAGTACATCACATCCTTCCGGGCACAGTGATGGTGGAGATTCTCGACCAGGATAGTCTGGAGCCGACTGAGGGAGTTGGAGAGTTGGTGGTCACCAATCTGGAGCGGCATCTCATGCCTGTCATTCGCTATCGAGTGGGGGACCTCGCTCGCTGGGTGCCAGGGGATTGTCCCTGCGGTCGAGCGACGCCACGCTTTGAGCTACTCGGGCGAGGCGACGACCAGCTTCGCATCGGATACGACACCGTGACTCACGATGATATCCGCCGAGCTCTGACCGAACTGGCTGAACTTTCCTCTTCGATGCAGTTGGTCAAGCAAAGAAGCGATGGCAAAGACCGTCTGGTGGTTCGAGTCGAGGCCCGAGGGGGTTCGGGCTCCCGGGAGTTGGTGGCTCGGGCTCGCCAGCAGATCCTCGATCGCAAACCCCTGTTGGTCGAGCACATCGAACAGAACTACACCCATGACCTGGTGGTGGAGATTCTGCCCCCCAACAGCCTGCCCAGAAGACCCCATAGCGGCAAACTTCCACCCGTTCTCGACGAGAGCGTGGACTGCTGATGGAGGCTCATCTTGAGCTTCCCAACGAGTCTCTCTTCGTGGGGGCAGCGGCGGCGTTCGCCTCGGACCTGGCCGGTCGGCTAGGCTTTGGAAGCGAGGACGTGGAGACCATCCGAGCGGCCGTCGATGAGGCCTGCGCCTATGTCCTCGAGCGCTCGGAAGGGGAGAGCCTTTCTTACTCTGTGACCTTGAAACCGACTAGTCGGGGGCTGGTGATCAAAGTGCGTGACCAAGCTTTACCGGTCGACCCCGAGCACCCCGTCGAGGGAACCTCCGAGGTGCTCAAGCTGAGATTGATGCAGGCCTACGTCGATGAAGTCCGCTTCTTTAATCGCGGACGTGGTGGGAATGAGGTCCGTCTGGTTAAGCGCTTCAAAGGGCCCTTCCGGGGACTGACCGCAGCTCCCCCCAGACAAGGCGAGGCACCGATCGAGAGATTGGTGGTTCGACTTGTGAGACCTGAGGAGGCGGTGGGCGTGTCGCGCTGCATCTATCGGGCTTACGGCTACACCTATACGGGCGAAGAGAGCGTCTATCGACCTGAGTGGGTCACTCAGATGAGCGAGCGAGGAGACCTGATCTCGGCCGTGTCGGTGACCCCCCGGGGCGAAGTGGTAGGCCACGCTGCTCTGATGCGGACCGAAGACCAGGAACTCTACGAACTCGGACTAGCGGCTGTGGCACCCGGCTTTCGTGGCCAGGGTCTGTTCGCTCGCATGGCCGATGTCTTGCTCGATGAGGCCGATAATCGAGATATCCGCGCTCTTATGTCTGAGCCCGTCTGCAGCCACCCCTACTCCCAGAAGGCCATGCTGGCCTTTGGGTTCGTGGAATGTGGCCTGAGCTTGGCCTGCATCCCTGCAGAGGAGTCGGTTAAAGGTCAGGCGCCTTCCCAGGGAAGGGTCTCTCTGGTCGAGATGGTACGACTACGGGAAAGCCAATCTCGAAGGGTGGTCTATCTTCCTGCCGATTACCGTGCCATGGCCGAGGAGATCGTGGCCCGGGTGGGCCAGAAACGGTATTTTGAAGAGCCGGGTCCGATCGATGACGAGCGCCAGTTGTGGTGGGACATCCATCCCCCTATGAAGCGAGCCGTCATTCGCCTGAAGGGCCCGGTGACCAGTGATCTGAACGAGGCTTTGAGGGCCCTTTTGGGGGAAGGAATAGCCGTTCTCTGGGCTCAGCTCGATCCTGCCGACCCGGCCACTCCCGGCAATATCGAGCAGCTCAATCAGCACGGGTTTTTCTTTGCTGCCTTCATTCCGGGGCCCAGCCACGATCTGTTGCGAATGCAGTATCTCAATCATGTGCGGGCCGACCGCCTGGTGTTAGCCTCGGATTGGGGTCAGCAACTGGCTGAGTTTGTTCAGGCCGACGCTCACCGTCGAGAATGATTCCCGAGGTCGGTTGCGAAGAGCCAGGCATGTTTATGGATACCTGTCGCGACCAGGTTCGCGATCGCCAACTTCGCATCGTTTACCCGGAAGGGATCGACTCTCGAGCCGTTGAGGCGGCCCGTCAACTCCAGACGGAGAAGCTGGGCCACCCGATCGTCTTGAGCGACTCTTCCATCCCCGGGATCGAGACCCGCAATCCGGCCACCGACCCGGAGCGAGAGCGCTTTGTGGAGGCTTACCACCAACTCCGTCAGCACAAAGGGTTAAGTCGAGACGAGGCCGCTGACCAGATGCTTGAGTCCCACTATTTCGGGGCCATGATGGTGCGCCTAGGCCTGGCCGACGGGATGGTGTCGGGGTTGCGAATAGAGACCAAACCTTTCTTGCCGGCCTTCCGTATCGTGGAGATGCGACCCGGGTTTAAGCGGGCCTCATCGGTCTTTATCATGGCCTGGCCTGACAAGACCTATTTCTACTCGGACTGTTCGGTGAACATCGATCCCGACTCGGAGACCCTGGCCAGCATCGCCCTGGCCACGGCGGACACGGTCAAAGCCTTCGGCCACGAGCCCCGGGTCGCGTTTCTCTCCTTTTCCACCAAAGGGAGTGCCGACCACCCTCGGGTCGACAAAGTCACTCGGGCTTTGGAGTTGGCTAAAGAGGCCCGCCCTGAGGTTCTGGTCGACGGCGAGATGCAGTTCGACGCGGCTATTTTACCTTCGGTGGCTGAACGAAAGTGTCCCGGGAGTGCCGTGGGGGGACAGGCGAACGTCTTCATCTTTCCCGACCTTGACGCTGGCAACATCGCCTACAAGATCACCGAACGCCTGGCCGGGGCGGCGGCCGTGGGGCCGATCCTGCAGGGTCTCAACAAGCCGGTCAACGACGTGAGCCGAGGCTGTTCGGTGCAAGACCTGGTCGATGTGGCCGTCATCACCGGCCTTCAATCCCTGGCCCTCGGTCAGCTGACTTCCTAGCCCCGAACGTGATATGCTAGAGTCGTGCTGACCAGCGACCTTCGCGAGGCTGTCTGCCGTAAAGCTGAAAACCTTGACCTGGAACTCGTCGTTCTCTTCGGGTCCACAGCTCAGGGCAAGGCTAGCCCTCGTGACCTGGACCTGGCTTTATCGCCTCGGGCTAGCGGGGCGATAAAGCCTGACGACCTTTGGAGCGATTGGGCCAAGGATTTGGGCCGGGGCGACCTCGACCTTGTCTGGTTGCCCAACGCTTCCTGGCTCGTCCATCAGCAAGTTGCGCGCCACGGGACGCCTCTCTATCAGGCCTCCCCGGGTCGGTTTCACGATTTCTGTTTAAGAGCCGCGCTCCGTTCGGCTAGCAGCGACCCCTGGCGCAGGCGGGAGAGACGTTACCTCGAACGAGTGTTCGAGGGAGGCTTCAGGTTGCAGAAGGATCTCGTCCATCGAAAGACGGTTCAGTTCGCTCAATACCTGAAGGAGCTTGAAGCGGTTCTGGGCCAAGGCCCGTGTCAATTCGAGACGACCCCACTTCATTACGCTGGGGAACGACTCCTAGAGCTGCTGGTGGAGTGCGCCGCTTACATCAACACCGAAGTGGCCCAAGCCCAAGCCGGGATTCCACCCTCGGACTACTATTCTTCATTCTTCTCGATGGCTCAAACTGGCTGGATCGGCCAACAGTTGGCCCTGGAACTCGCACCCTACACTCGTTTGCGAAACGCCCTGGTTCATCGCTATGAAGAGGTTGCCTTAGAGAGTTTCTATCAGGAACTGGAGGCCTCTTTGGGCTTATGGCAGGCCTATCTCGAGTCGGTGGTCGAGCGGATTAAGAGCCTTCGCTAGCCAGTTCTTCCTCTCCGACGCGCACGGCCTTCTCGAAGTCGCGAGCCGCTTGATGGCATCGTTCCAAAGCCTGATCCAACTCTTCAGCGTCATCGGCTTCAAGAGCCGAGAAGACGGCCTCGATGCCGCTCCCGAAAAGCTGATGCGATTCTTCGGCCAGGGCGAAGGCTCTCTCGGCCCGAGCCCGCTGGTGAGGCGGGAGAGTGGCCAGAGCCTCGATCACCGAGTCTAGCTTGGCTAGAGCCCCCACCAGGGCTGCTTCCAGCTGGGAATCGGTGAGTTGGCCGGCTTCCCAACGGTCCAGAGCCGATTCCGTTTCGGCCAGGGGAACGAAGACCTGTCCTGGGGCGAAACTGGTGAGGGAGAGATCGGTCAGATTCACTCGGCCTAGGGACTCACCCAGAGAAACCGTCTGAGTCTGAGGCAGCACCCTCCCACACTGTCGACAGGCCAGGTTCATACCGGGATTTTCAGTGCTGCAAAAGAGGCACGTCCGGGACATCTTTCAAACGGAGCTTAGAACACTTTGTTGTAGGCCCAGCGAGCTGCCGAGACAGTGGTGTCGTAGATAGCCTCTCGGTGTTCGTAGGTCACACCAGTCAGATAAACGGCCCCGCCTGTGGCCACCAAGACTGGGTTGAGCGATCCGGCGCCTGCCACCATCAGAGCTCCGCCTGTGGTCTTGACGGTGCCGGCGATACCTTTCTCGAGATCGCTAGTGCGGACGGCCTGGACCAGGTCGTTGCTACCATCAAAGAGAGCACCCGCTCCGCCGGCCGCCCCGGCTAACTTGGTGGCCCCGGTCACCAGGGCTGTCTGGCTTAGCATACCGGAGCCTCCCCCCAGAGTCTGGCTCACTCCATCGGCTGAGCCCTGGGCCAACCTGCGGACCCCTTGAGCGGTGGCCACGGAGCTTCCCACGATGCCGAGGACGGGCGCGGCTTTGAATTCAGCGAAATCGCTGGCCCGGGTTAGCGCGGATTTCCCTGCCGTTGAGGCCGCTTGACCTTCGGCCGTGACGACGGCTGGCTTGGAGGGGTCGGGGGCGGCTGCTGAGGGGCTTCTCTCTTCACCGTCATCGGCAGCGAAGAGGCTCTTCATCCGGTCGAGAACTCCTCGGGCGGGGTCGGCCTCGGCTGGCTCGGTAGGGGTCACGGACGCGGTCCGCACGAGATGGCGGGGTCCCGAAAGGCCGTGACTGATCGGAGGCATCTATCCTAGATTCTAGGGAGAAGGGTGAATCTCTTGCTCGGTCTGTTTGCTATTTATTGACCTTTCTCGATTAGTGCTGTTGGCGGACCGGGCCCCAGCCGAGCCCGTTTTTCAATAGACCAGCGCCCAGGCTGCCCCGCCTTCGGTTCTTGGAAAAATTTCGCGCCAGGCCCCTCCAACTTTGGGAGCTCAGGAGCCAGGCGTTTCGCGCCAGTCTTGAGACAAAGTGAAGTCGAACTCAAAACCCCTTTCGACGGCATCGAGAAGAAAGCCGATGTTGAACTCTCCATCATGGACCAGAGGAGGGAGGCTGCCGTCGTCGCCGGTTCCGAATTCTTCCCGCAAGGCGCCATATTGAGGTAGCCGTCGAAAGGCCAGGTTTAAGTCGTTCTCGTTAATAGGAGCGTTGGTCAAAGCTTGCTCAGCCCGCTCCAGCAGAGCTTGTTCGTCATAGCCCTCGTTAACGAGAGTGAGGTCCTCCAAGCCATAGAGAAGCTCCTGCAGGTCGCTCTTGTCAATGGGAGGAAGATTTTCCAGATTCTGAGTTGGCTCGGTTGGGTCTGGAGCAGAGGGGACTTCTCCCGGGCCCTCGGGGCCCTGGTCGGCCTCCTGGCCTACCCGGTCGAAGGCTGCTTCGACTTCTTCTCGAGAAGCACCATCGCGGAGTTTATTCACCCAGAATTCAAAGCCGTTCTCGTCAGGTTTATGGCCGAGGTAGTCATCATAAAGACCAGAGACGAAGTCTTGATTACTCTCGAGCTGAGGGAGGGTCCGCCCTGACTCGCTCTCGGTTGCTGCGATATTGCCATCCCAACGGAGGTCCGAGTTTTGAGCAGCGTTGAGCAACGTGTTCCGCACCTCGCCGTTCTGCCCCTCAAAAAACGGAGTGCCTGAGTTCCCGTTGTCACTGAGCCCGGGAACCGAGATGTTGCCGTTCTTGCCTTGCTCAAATAACTCGGTAAACTCGCCCCTTCCGTGGGGCGAGTTCAAGAGGGCTCGATTAAACTCTCGGGCTGAGACATCGGAGCGGTCGAACCCTTCGTAAAAACGCTCTACCAAAGACTGACCGTCTAGGCCGTCCTGGACTAGCTGGATGTAGTTGTTACAGGGGTGCTGCCAAAAGTTTACAAAACAGACATATTCGCTTCCTTTACGGTAAGGTACAGCCCACGCTGTTATCGGTTGGCGGGGCCCCGATGATGGTAATCGGTGGGTTTCCGTTGCGAGCGGCCAAGGTCGGAAAATTGACGGCCTCATAGACTCCCGGTAGAGAAAGAGAATTCTCTAGTGCGATGGCCGTGACGTTGACGTTCGCGTTGAAATCAAAACACAGGTTCCCGCTCCCGTTCGTATTGACTCGAAAACCGGTGTTGTTGAAGTTGTTAGAGAAGAATCCGACCTGGACATCGGGATTTCCAGAGGCCCGGCTGACCAGGACTTCACCGTCTGAAAAGCTATTGTTCTCAAACCTCGCTCGGACGGTGGAGGCGACAGTACCGTCCGAGGTCACCGAAACCGAGCGAGTGCTTTGACTCACGGTGTTGTCGGTAATGACCGCTTCGATGCTTCCCGGGTTGGTGGTCGGGAAAATTCGAATGCCATCGCTCCCCTGGGAAACAGTATTCTGGGTGGCGGCGATTTGAAGAGCCCCGCCTCTGGTAGTGAAATCGAGCCCACCCCCGCCTGGGTCATTGATGATTTGATTCCCACTGACCTGGGCTTGTAGGTCACCCTCCTGAGCGGAGACGGTGATTCCTCCTTCCACGCTGTTGCCAGTCACCTCGGCCACTAGGGGAGAACCCGAAGTCGGGGTTAGGCTGAAGACGGCCATGCGGCCTTGAACATCGTTGTTGCGAATGGCCACAGTCCCCCGTAAAGGCTGCAATTGGGCAACGAGGGTGAGCGAGAAACTCGCCCCTGTAACGATGTTTTGCTCGTAGGTAACGTTGGGGCTGTTAGCGTTGGAGCCGAAATAGACGACCCCGTTGGGAGCGTTTTCGATCAGACAGTCACGGATCGTGACCGTTCCTCCGGCGTTGATCAGATGGATTCCTATCACCAAAGGGTTGGTCGCTCCTGGAGGGTCCGCAACCTCACAATCGACCACCTCGACATCCTCCACCGAGGACCCGTTCGGAGCTGTGACTCCGCCGGCTACTACCCCCGGAGTCTGGCCGGTGAGACTGTTGTTGACAGGGAAAATTTTCAACCCGGTCAGTCGAGTCCGGTTGTGGAGCACGACAGCGGATTCGAGGATGGGTCGTCCTCCCGGTGGCACCACCACCGTTGCCCCGACGCTCAAACCAGCAGCTTCTCCGATCAAGCTGACTCCGTCAGGAACGGTAAAGACACCCGTGCTACTCGTCTGGGGAAGAGGATCGTCGAAAACAAAAACGATGTCTCCGTCGGAAGCTTGGGAAAGGGCGTTTTCGAGACTGGGAGCCGGGTCGGTCAACGTGCCCGTTCCCCCTGGGGGGGCACTCGCTTTGACGAACAGGCCTTGACCCGCGACCGTGATCGACACCACCGCGTCCGAGCTTCCGGCGCTATCTGAGAGGCGGTAGGTGAAGGTGTCTGTGCCTGAGAAGCCGGCGTTTGGTTGGTAGGTGAAACCGCCGTCGGCTGCCAGACTCAGTTGACC
>CAYRFU010000127.1:0-17891 GCA_964423525.1 uncultured Burkholderiales bacterium
CCGGATCGGCCGCTGCCGCTACCGGAAGACGAGCACCGCAGTCTTCGCAGTAGATCGAACCCTCCATATTCTCCGCTCCACACACTGTGCAGATGATGGCCATATAAAACCTCCGGTTCTTCCTTTAGGTAAATTTTTTCGCGGGGCTCGCGGTCACTCCTGTTTTGGGGCGGCGGCTTCCGGCATAGGGATCTGATCGAGCAGTTGAGTCAACTTCCTAGTACCGTATTCCAACTTCTTCGTTCCGGCTGAGGTGGCGCCCCCACCGCCTTCGATACGGCCGGCCTCGGCCATCGCCTGGTCGGCTAAATCTTTCTGACCTTGCTGGAGCAGTTGGGTGGCAGCTGAGCGCAAAAGCTGGGTGGCTTTCGCTCGGTCACCAGCTTGAGCCATCTGGAGAGCACGGGTTTGTTGACGGAAGACGGAGACGGCGTCGACGACTGCCATGACCTTAGGGGTGACCTTGGAGGCCGCGCTCTGGTCTTGAGTGTAGGTAACCAGCACGTCTTGAGAGACGGTTTTGCCGCGCTCGCCTCGCTCCGGAATGTCGTAAACCAGATTGGTCTTGCAGACTCGATAAGTTCCAGGCTTGCGCGAGGGCAGGACACATTCAAAGAGCAGCGACTGAGTTTCGCCCTTCTGAAGGTCTGAGAGCTCAACGGTGGCCACCCTCTCCACGGTGGAGACGGCGCCCATGTCGTTGATGAGGGGTTTGACTTTATAAGCTTTGCGAACGGTGACATCGCGAGAGAGCTTGAGTTCTAGTTTGGGGTTTCGCACGACCACGTTTTGAACCCCTTTCAGCTCCTGGTTGAAGATGACCGGGATGTCTCGAGGCACGTCAATGTAGTAGGAGGTGCCGCGACACGCGTTGGCGATGTCGAGCAAGAATCGTTCATTAAAGTCGTCGCCCACCCCGATGGTGGAGACCGAGATTCCTTCGCCAGCCGCCATTAAACAGGCCTCTTTGCAGTGACTCTCGTGGAGAGTGAGACCATCGGTCAAGAGCACGATGTGGTTCATTCGCTCGCTGGAATGGTTCTTGCGAAGCTCTTCCATGGCGGCCCGGATACCGTGCAGCATCTCAGTGCCCGAACCGACATCGATCTGGTCGATGTTGCGAACCATTCGGCGAGCTGATTCTTTGTCATAGATCTGGCTGGAAGGGATCAGAACCCGGGCCTTATCGGCGAAGGCGATGACGGTGCAGATGTCGGTAGGACGCAGCTGCTCCATGACGTGGCTGACCGCCGATATGACATATTCCAATTTTTCGGCGGCATACATCGAACCGCTCTTGTCCAGCACGATAGCCAGGTTGAGGGCGGCCGGACCGATGCCTATCCCGGCTGAGGGGGCGGCCTCCACTAGAAGGTAGACCAGCTTGTTCTCACTGGTTACCATCACGTTTTGGTAGCTTAAATACGCCCCGACTTCAACTTCGGCCACTGATACCTCCTGATTGGCTGTTCGGTAGGCGCCTTTTTTCGCCCACCCAAAAAAATCCTGGCGACCCTTTAAGGCAACACGTGGACTACCGCCACGGTAGCGTTGTCGTCGGCCCCTCTGTCGAGGCAGATTCGCACCAGGTGTTGGCAGATTTCGTTGGGGTCGGAGTAACGATGAAAAATGTCGGTGAGCTCACCTTGTTCGAAGTATTCCCAAACACCGTCAGAACTCATCATCAAATAGTCGCCGGGCTGAAGTTTGCGCTCGTAGACGTCGACTTCGACCTCGGGGTTGGTGCCCATGGCCCGGTAGATGATGCTTCTTTGGGGGGAATTACGGGCTTCTTCAGGGGTCATTTGGCCCATTTCGACCAGTCGGCCTACCAGGGAGTGGTCGGTGGTGATTTGGTCGAGTTCGCGACGATAAAGGTAGGCCCGAGTGTCGCCCACGTGACCAAAAACGGCCGTGCCCCCATCGAGAAGAGCCGCCGTCACGGTGCACCCCATGCCCTGTCTTTTGGTGTCGAGGGAGGCGTAATCGTGGATCGTGCGGTTGGCGCACTCGAGTGCCCGTTGAATGATATAGCGATTCTTGGCCACCGAATCGTCTGGCAACAGGGGAGAGGTGTGGCGTCCGTTGCGAAGGGCTAAGGACAGGGTGACAACCTCCTGAGCAATGGCCCTGAGGGCTAAGGAGGCGGCTTTGTCCCCTTCGGCCTCACCGCCCATCCCGTCGATCACGGCTACCAGGTGAGCATCGCGATTGCGGTCTTTTTCGACCGACGAAAATCGGAGTTCGAGGCAGGCATCTTGATTGACCGACCGGACACAACCGATGTTGCTCAGCATGGCTACCTGGATGGCGCCGGAAACGCCCCCCGGGGGCGAGGGAGGGCGAGACGGTTCCGGCACGGCTGGGAGGACGGTGGTCGGCATCGGCGGCGACCCGTTCTCGGAGGCCTCCAAAGCCTGGAAGAAGGTTTGGGCGTCGGGGTAGCGGGCTTCAGGCTTTTTTGAAACCGATTTCATGATCACGTCGAGGAAG
Source organism: uncultured Burkholderiales bacterium (assembly GCA_964423525.1). Lineage (GTDB taxonomy): Bacteria > Vulcanimicrobiota > Xenobia > Xenobiales > JADMJV01 > CAYRFU01. The sequence continues at coordinate 2,494 of CAYRFU010000127.1, forward strand.
GCTTGGGGGGCTTCCACCCGAGGGGGGGCAAAGGCAAAGAAGGTGTCGCGCGACTCCAGGTCGGTTCGGCAGCCGGTCAGGCAGTAGTGAAGTAGAGCTCCGAGGCTGAAGATGTCGGAACGTTCATCAGGTTGGCCTCCTTGCATCCCGTAGCATTCGGGCGGCGAAAAACCGGAGGTGACCTCAAAGCTCTCAGAGTGAGAGCCCTTCGGCTTGATGCGACCGTAGGCGTCGACCATCACGTCTTCGGCGTCACGCCAAATCCGTTCCGGTTGAATGGACAGGCTCAGCAGATGAGCTTCGTGGAGGCGAGCCAGGTAGCTGGCCAGCGTGATCCCTAATTCCAGCACGTCCATCCAGGCCATCGGTCCCTCTTTTTCGATCTGTTGGGCCACCGTTTGGAGGGCAGGTAAAGGACCGACCAGGTAGTCGCGATTCTCCCAACGGAAACCGTCTTGAGGGCGCCACACAGAGGGATGGTCGACATCGTCGAGTCTCTTCTTCTGCTCGGCCAGAAGACCCGGGTCTCCCTCTGGACCCTCGAGCAAAAAGTGGCGAGACTTGGTGTCGGTGGTGGCCAGGTAGCGATGGATGCTACAGCCGTAGAGGGCCTTGTCGATGATATAGTGGTCGTGAACCCTGGTTCCCTCCGATAGGGGACCCTCGCGGGCCCCGGTCGCTTCTTCTCCAGTAGGGAGCTGGGCGCCGCAATCCTCGCAGTAGAGGGCGTCGTCGGTGTTGTCGGCTCCGCAGCTGGGGCACACTTTCATGAGGCTCTCCTTTGGCATCTCCCGGAATCCTTCTCAATTCGGTAGGCAACCTCATTCCTCTCATCCAAAAAAAAGCTAGACTGATCAGGGTCTACCGGAGCCGGGCGCGTGATCGCTTCCGACTGCCAGGGCCAGGAGAGGCTTCCCCAGTCGATCTGGGTGATACCAAATCCGATCAAACCGCCCAGGGCGGTCCAGCCGAGACTGGCCAGGATAGAGACCACTAAAAACGCCTTCAGCAAAGCTCTTTCTCCCCTGGGGGTGGAAAGAAAAATACTGATTAGAAGGCCCGTGGCGACATAGCCTAGCACTGGCACGAAGCTGCCCAGCACAAAGAGAAAGGCGAGCAGCAAAGTCCAGAAGGTAACGTGACTGGGCTCCACCGAGACTTCCACTTTCAAAGGCTCAATTTGAGGTCCATCTTCGACTTGAATGGTTCCCGAAAAGCGTCCTCCGTCGACCATTTTGGCGGTTGAAACGGCCACTTCCAGGGGGATGTTGTTACCCCGGGCGTGGTTGGGTTGAAGGCTGAGCCAGGTTTGATCGCTTCTGAGACGGTGGTCGAAGTCGCCTTTTAGAACAACGCGTCCTTTGGCGACCACGCCTCGTCGGACCGGCCCAAGGGTTAAACTCGCCGGCTCAAATCCCATGCTCTTGGGCGGGGCCAGGGGGGCTGTCTTCAGTCGTTCCGGGAGATGTCTGAAGGCGCTTGCGTCCTCGCGCAAAGACTCCAACGCCTGGCGCATCTCAGTGGCCGTTTGAAATCGATCGTCGGCTTTCAGTTGGAGGCATCTCAAGACCAGGTTCTCCAAAGCCTCAGGAATCTCGGGTCGCTGGTCGCGAAAGGGAGGGAATTGAAACGGATTAGAGGTAGGGTCCTGGCCCGTGAGAGCCTGATAAAGGGTGGCTCCCAAAGCGTAGAGATCGGTGCGGGCGTCGGATTGGCCTTTGCCATACTGCTCGGGGGCGGCGTAGCCAGGGGTTCCCAGGGCGCGGGTGTCGCTACTCTTATGGTCCTGGAAATGGCGGGCGATGCCGAAGTCGATCAGTTTGACCTTGCCGTCCGGTCCGATCATCAAATTGCCCGGCTTAAAGTCTCTGAAGATGACCGGTTCCGGACGACCGTGGAGGTATTCGAAGACTTCGGTCACCTGAAGAGCGAGGTCGATCACTTGAGGCACGGGTAGTCTTTTTTGGTGCTCGAGAATCTCTTCGAGAGTCTGGCCCTCCACATAGTCCATGACCAGGTATTGACGACCGTTCTCTGAGAAGTAGTCGGTGATTCGAGGCAGGTTGGGGTGCTTCAGGCCTGAAAGAATTCGGGCCTCCACTTGGAAAGTCTCGATCGCTTCCATCCGTTCGCTGTCGTCGTGGAACTGGTCTGTCATCTCCTTGACAGCCCATTGGGTTGGGATTCGTGTATCTCGGGTGAGATAGACAGCGCCCATCCCGCCCTGACCCAGGACCCTCTCTACCTCGTAGCGATCTGCTAGAAGCTCGCCTTTATTCAGCAACCTCGTTGTCGGGGGAGGCCGGTTGCTCCAGTTCGGACTCGGGCAGGTCTCGGAGGACCCGCTTGGCCCGCTGCATCTGGCGACCGAACTCCTCCCAGTCTCCTCTCGACAGCGCCCTTTCTGCGTTCTCTATATGATTCAATGCTTTGGCTGCCGTTCCTTTATGGAGAATAACGGAGGCTGCGGTGGTCAACGGTTTGACCTCGCCGAAGGCCACCCGGAGCGCTTCATCCAGGGTGGGCCGCATGACCACGCGACCGACGGAGGAGTCTTCCTGGCCCTCTTGATGCGGCTTGGCGGTGGCCACGATCACGCGGATCAGTTCGGGAATCTTAGTCTCCCCCTGGGTCTGGAGGTAGAGCGGTTCGACGTAGAGGAGCGAACTCTCGATGGGGATGACCAAAAGGTTGCCTCGCAGAGCCTGAGAGCCTTTCTGGTCCCATAGGGTCAGCTGCTGGGAGATGTCGGTATTTTGCTTGATGCGGGCCTCGATCTGGCTAGGGCCGTAGACCAGCCGCTCCTTGGGAAAGCGGTAGAGAATCAGCTTGCCGTAGTGGTCTCCGTCACAGCGGGCGGCCAACCAGGCGTTCAGGTTCTCTTTGTCCTTGGGTGTGAACGGGAGCATCAGAATAAACTCTGGCTGCTCCTCCTCGGGTAGGCGCATAACCAGGTAGTAGGGCTCAACCGTGACCGTTTTCCCGGCATACGTTTCCTGGGCTAGTTGCCACAGATCTTCACGATTGTAGAAGACCTCGGGTTCGGTCATGTGATAGGTGTTGAAGACCTCAGCCTGGAGATGCAGGAGATATTCGGGGTAGCGAAAGTGGCTGCGGATCTCCTCATCGACTTCCCCGGGGTCGACGAAAAGGCTGGGGTAGATCGAGCGATAGGTTGCCACCAGGGGATCTTGGGGGTCGACTACCACCAGCTGAACTTCGCCCGAGTAGGCGTCGATGACCGCCTTGACCGAGTTGCGAATATAATTGATTTGGTAGGTTTGTTTGGAATAGGGAAAGCGATCGCTGGCGGCGTAGAGGTCGACGATCCAGTAGAGCTTGCCCTGGCTGATGACCAGGTAAGGGTCGGCTTCTTGCTTCAAGAACGGGGCCAGTCGATAGAGTCGGGTCTCGATGTCGCGATCGAACATCAAACGAGTGTCGGGAGTGATGGCGCTCGACAGTAAAATGTTGGGGTCACTGAAGTAAATCGACATGGCTAGTCGGCGCAAAGCCCCCGAAACGGCAATTCCGCCCTCGCCCTCGTAGGCCTGAGAGACGGGCTGATAGCTTAACTCGGGTTCTTTGGTATTGACCAGGACGAACCATCGGGTTCGCTCGCCGAAGTAGATCTCCGGCCGCTCGATGGTGAATTCAGGGCGCCCCTCAGGAGGGAGGTCTTTGACCCAGAACTTGGGCTGGCCTTCGGAGTTGGCCTCGTTGACGGGAGAAAGGGCTAGGCCGTAACCGTGGGTGTACTTCAGGTGACGGTTGATCCAGGTCTTGCTGGCCTCGGGGGTGGTTAACTCGCGAGCACTGAGCATCACCTGGCGGGTTTCTCCGTCCACCTCATAACGGTCGATGTCTACATCCGGAAAACCGTAGTAGGTTCTCAAGCTCTGGAGCTGTTGGTAGGCGTCTCGGGCCGGTTCGGCATCCCAAAGCCTGACGTTGTCGATGGTGTTTTGATAGCGGGCCAGCACCTCGGGGGTCAGCACCTCATCGGCAGCGTAAGGGATCTCTTCGATCTGGTCGAGGCCGAAAGCGGTGCGAGTGAATTTGATGCCTTGCTTGATAAAGGGTCGCTCCAGGGCTATCTCGTTGGGACGAACCCGGTAGGCTTGGACTAGGGAGGGCAGGATGGCCAGAGTCACCACTCCCAGGAGAGCTGTTCCCGCCACCGAGCCCAACTGCACGAGCGGTCTTTCGAATCGGGGATAGAGGATCAGAAAGATTCCTACAGCCAGGCAAACGATGGCCATCAACCCTAAGCCGGGGGCGCGAATGTGGGCGTCGACGTAACCTGCCCCCGCAGCCAAGCCGCTGCCCTTAACGCACAGGCTCAAACGGTCGAGCCACAGAGTCGGGGCTCTGAGCACGAGATAGGACCCTACCAGTCCCGAAAGATGCCGGAGAGCGCCCGGCGGGACTCGCCCCGCGTGCAGCAGGGCTCGGTTGCCGCGTAAGAGATAAACCAGGCCAGCTGCTAAAAACCCCAGAAAGAGAGCGCCGTCAAGACGCGACAAGACGTCTCGCAAGAAGGGCATGGTGAACAGATAGAAGCTTGCATCGTAGCCAAAGAGCGGGTCCTCCAGCGAGAAGGACACCTGGTGACGAAAAGCCAGCCAGGTTGAGGCCACCGGGAGGCTGGCCACGGCCATCAAGAAACCGCCCATCAAGCCGCCTGCCACCGGCAACCAGGAAGGGAGCTGGGGCCGCCCGATGACCACCACCCGGGTGCCTCGAACTTCGACCTCGACGGGACCCGACATCGGGCCTTTGCTGGGCCAGCACTGTTCGGCTAGAAAGAGGTTGCCAACGACCGCTGCCAGGCCCAAGATAAATCCGCTCCCGAGGCAGACAGCGTAGGCCGCGATCCTGGTCCAGAACACTTCGGCTTGACCTAGCGAGTCAAGCCAAAGGAGACGGAGGTAGGGTCCCGACAGCAAAACCAGGGCTAGCAGAGCTGCCACCACCGCGGCGGCGAAGGCCAGAGTTCTTATTCTGCGGGCGCGGCTCACGGCTGTAGTCTTTCCCCTTTTTAGGGGGATTCAACCTCAGAGGTCTTCGGCGACTGGCTAAGAACCTCCAACTATGACCAGTGAATTCCTGAGCGACTTTCAACGTCGCAAGCTCCTCCATAAGTTCGAGCTTCTCGATATCGACCAGAACGGCCTGATCGAGTATCGCGATTTTCAACACGTCATCGAGGTTTTGGCCGAAGAACGGGGTTGGACTCCCCAGGACCCGGAATTTCATCGTTTGATGGCTTCTAATCAGGGACTTTGGATGGCCATCCAGAGCTTCTGTGACGTGAACGAAGACGGCTCAGTGACCCCTGATGAGTGGTTGGAATACCACGCTCAAGCCCTGCATAGGGCCAAAGAGTTCAACCATCTGATCCCCGGATTCGAAACGACTCTTGGAGCTTTCACGGCTTTCATTCGGGAGCTGCTCGACTCGGACGGAGACGGGCTGATCACCCAAGAAGATTATTTGACCTTGGGCCGAGCTCACAATATCGAAGACGAGCAATCCCTGGCCACCTTCCAGATGATCGACCAAAACGGGGACGGCACGCTAACCCTCGACGAAGTGGCCACCTTGGTGCGTCAGTTCTATCTCAGCGATAATCCTGAAGAGCCCGGTAATGAGTTCTTTGGGGCTTTTTAGAAATTGTGACCGAGATTACAGACCATTCCGGGCTGGGCCTCTAAACTAGGGATATGCTAGTCTCAGATGCCCTTCGACCGGGGAGCTATCGAGAGCTCCTGGATGGAGTCCTGGCCGGTGAGAGTTTGGAGCCGTTCCTGGCCTCCCAGGCTACCCTCAGTCACCTGGCCACTTTAGCTTTCCGAGCTTACACCCTCGAACCGCAGTTCTCTGAGGGACTTGGGCTGACCCGCCCGCAGGCGAGCGAACTGGCTCCCAAGCTTGAAGGAGCTTTGGAGAGGGCGATGGGGTTAGCTGAGGATCGCGACTTGCAAGAGGAGCTGGAGGAAGCCCTGCAGTGGCTTCAGGCTTGCTCTCGCTGGAGCTGATCGGGGTCTGACTCTGGCAGTATTAGGTTGAACACGTTGGGCAGTTTGACCTTACCCGAGTCCACCATTTTGCAGAAGGCTGAGGCTCCCAGAAAGCCGACCGTCAGGGCCAGGCCCGCTTTGCCCATAGCTTCGAAGGTCTCCCCCAAAACTTGCCAATCCTGGCCGGGCTTTTGGAGGGATTTTTGGACGGGTCGGTCGACCTCGCTGGTTTGTTCTTTATCCACGAGAAGGAATTTCTCGAATTACTCGTCCTGCTCCTCTTCGTCCTCGGGCTCCTCGGGGGGAGGGACCGGGCACCAAACGAAAATGGACGAAGGGTTCCGAAGCTGCTGGACTGGATCCTCGGAGCCTGTGAATTCCTCCACCTCACGGTCTTTGAGTCCGTCGTAACGGAGGAGGCGGTCGTTACCGGAATCGGCGATGTAGAATCGACCTTCCTGGTCGACGGCCAGACCTCCAGGCCGGACCAGTTGGGTGGTCGCCCTGCCGTAGCTTCCCGCCTCTCGCACCGTCCCCCCTTTCGCGCTTTCGACCTCCACCAGTCGATGGGAGTAGCGGTCGATATAATACATCCGTTTGCGCCGAGTCACGACCTGACCAGGGGAGGTGGCGGCTGAAGCCAGGCCTTGACCCTTGTAGACATCCCACCAGAAATGTTCGCCTCGTTGGCGAGCCTGGACAATCTTTCCACCGGCGGGGTCTCGCCCGCAAACAACATAGAGCCAACCCTCATGATCGAGCCAGAGCTGCTGAGGCTTCTCCATCTCAGGGTGGGTCAGGGTATTGATCAGGCGTCCTCCGAACTCTTCATAGACCAGAACCCGGTCTTTCTCAGTGTCGGCGACGTAGATCTGGTCTCCTCGAGTGGCCACTCCCATGGGGCTTGAGAAACCGGCCATCTCGGTCCATCCCTGGCCGTTCATGTTGTTGAATCGGACGACTCGGTTGTTGCCGGTGTCGGCCACATGGATTCGTCCCTGCTCGTCGACCCAAATTTGATTGGGGTCGAGAAACCTCCCCAATCCGAAACCGGAGATTCCGAGGCTGATGAATCCGTTGCCTTGCAGGTCCTCCATGAAAACGATCCGGCCGTTGTCACGGTCAGAGATCCAGATGCCTGTGGGTCGCACCGGCGTGGGTGCCTTCTTCTTTTTCTTGCTCCTTGACTGAGCCCCGGCGCCCCCCGCCACTAAGACCACCAGAAGCAGGATGATGAAAGGTTTCAAGCGGTTCATGGCGAGCAGGGTTCCAGGCCCGAGAAAAGAAGACCTGCCGGCCTTTCATGAACGTACTCAGCCGATTAAGAGGTCAGGCCCAGGCCAGTCGCAAGCGGATACTGCTTCCCGAAAGTCAAGATGAGCGGGTGCTCGCGGCCGCTCAATTGTTAGTCGAGAAAGAGTTGGCCTTTCCCGTCCTGTTGGGAAGGGAGAAGTCTCTCCGCGACCGGGCTTCGAGACTTGGTCTTAGTCTGACAGGGGTTGAGGTGATCGACCCCGAGCGACACCCTCGTCGAGACCACTATTGCGAACAGTATCATCGTCTCCGGCGCCATAAAGGGGTCACCGAAGCCGAGGCCGAGAAAGCTCTCCAGGACGGACTTTACTTCGGCAACATGATGGTGCGAGAGGGAGATGCCGACGGCACTGTGGCGGGGGCCACCAATACCACCGCTCATACCGTCCGAGCAGCCCTTCACTGTCTTGGTCTCAAAGCTGGAGTTGGGACGCTCTCGAGTTTTTTTCTGATGAGCTTCGCCCAGCGAGAGCCCCTGTTGTTCGCTGACTGCGCTGTGGTCATCGAGCCGGGGCCAACTCAGTTGGCTGAAATCGCGGCCTCCACAGCCGATTCCTGTCGTGCCCTTTTGGGGGTCGAGGCGCGTATTGCGATGTTGAGCTTCTCGACCAAAGGAAGTGCCCGACACCCTTTGGTCGACAAAGTTGTGGAGGCCACTAGGACCCTCCAGGCCCGAAGACCCGAACTCAAGGTGGATGGCGAGCTTCAGGCCGACGCAGCCCTGGTTCAGTCGATCGGCGAGCGTAAGTCGCCTGGCTCCCCGGTCGCCGGTCAAGCCAACGTTTTGATTTTTCCCGACCTTCAGTCGGGCAACATCGGCTACAAACTGTCCGAGCGCCTGGGTCAGGCCACCGCTATCGGGCCCATTCTCCAGGGTTCAGCCTACCCTTCCAACGACCTTTCTCGGGGTTGCAAGCCCGAGGATATCGTGGACGCGGTGGTCATCACCGCCATTCAGGCCTGCTGACCGTCTTGGAGACGTTTGAGCTCGGCTCGGAGCCGGGCCAACTCTTCTTCTTGGGACCGAGTCTGTTCGACGAGCCGCGTTTTTTCGTCTGCCAGGGCAATGTTTTCCTCGGCCAACTTGAGGTTTCTCTCTCGGCGGGTGGCTAGCACGGCTCTGGTTTCCGGGTCGACTAGGCGAAGCTTGTCGTCGATGGTCGCTAGTTCCAATCCGACTGTCTCAAGATAGAGCCTGCCAACCACGGGGAGATAGTCCTCTCCGGCCAGTCGAAAGAGTCGAAGGCGCGGTTCAAGATACTCGCGTCGAGGGTCAAACAAGACGTATTCTTTGACGCCGAGGAAAGCGTATAAACCCTTCTTGTTACCCAGGTCCTCGGAACGGGTCGACTTGGAGGTCACTTCTATCACCAGGTCGGGGGCTTTGCCCTCTTCCCAAAGAAGATAGGTGTCTCGTTTTCTCCTGGGAAGGTCGCGCACCACCAGCACGTCCGGAGAGATATGCTTTCGTGCGTCGCCCTCGACATAGTAAAGGAGAATGTTTCCCGATACATAGGTGTTGGGGTCGTCGGCGAACCGATCTTCGAAGGTCGTGATCAGCTCGAGGATCTGCTCTCGGTGGAGATCGGTCTCACCCATCGGCTCGCCGTCGCTGGTTGGATACTCGATCTCTTGGGATGAAAACTCTAGCATAGTCCTGGTCCGAAGCTTCTGGAATCGAATCGGGCCTTCCTTTCCTACCGGCCGGTGCCGACGTCTCCGCTTAGCCTACCATGCAAAAGGCGAAACTGGGACGCAAAGGATCCTAACTTTGATGGGCAAGTTGGGCTTTTTGAGAGCTGAGCAGTTCCTCGAACGCGTCCTCGAAGTCTTGCACCAGTCGGTCTGGGTGTTCAACCAGGCCTGCGTCGGCGGCGATGCCAACTCGGACACCACCAGCGTAGCTAAGAATCGAGATACCCAAGCCCAGGCCCCCGGACTGGGGAACCCAGAACATCATACTGGTGACCTCGTTGTTGGCAATCATCAGGGGCTCTGGCGGTCCAGGCACGTTGGTGCAAACGGTGGTGGCTCGGGTGCTAAACATATTGACCACCGGCTTCTCGAGTTCGGCCGGGATAGACCCGACGGCTGCCAGAATGCCCAGCACCATCACCGCCTGAGGTGAATTCTTCAAGTTATCCAGGCGACGTTTGACCTCGAGCAGCTGTTCGGAGGGGTCGGAGATGCCGATGGGAAGGTCCAGGAAAATCAAACCGAAGCGGTTTCCGAGTTCGTAATCCCTTTGCCCCCGAAGGTCGACGGGCACGACGGCCCGGACAATGGTGCCCTCCGGGATCTCGCCCTGCTCTCTGAGAGTATAGCGGCGCAATCCCCCGGCCACGGCCGCCATCAGGATGTCGTTGACGGTGGAACTCGTTGGCAGGCGGGCCTCTTTGATCTCCTGTAACGGGATCTCCCGCGAAACGGCTGCCCTCTTCTTGACTCCCAAAGGCCCCTTAAAAGGGGTCTTCGGTTCGGGTCGTAGCAGGCCTGATCCTAATTCGGCTGAAGCTCCCAGATGTTTGCGGGCGAGGTCGACGAACCGGTTGGGTTGGACCTGTAGCTGCCGGTCTTTCTGGACCCGAACCAGCTTAGTTGAACCCGATGGCATCGGATCGGTGAGGTTCATCAGAACTTTCATCAGAGCGACCCCGTCCCCGATAGCGTGGTGAATAACCCCAACCAGGGCCGAGCCCCCTCCTTCCAAGCCATTGACGATGGTAAACTCCCACAGCGGCTTGCGTCGGCTCAGGCGCTGGCTCATCTTGTCACTGACAAAATCCATCAGGTCCTGGTGGCTGCCGTTGTCGAACTCAGCTAGCTTGACATGGTTGTCGAGCTTGAAGTCTTTGACCGGAATCCAGCTCGGTCGGCGAAGCGGATTGACAGAGTGCTTGACCCTCATTCTGAATCGGTCGTACGGCTCCACCAGTCTTTCACCGATGATTTTACGGAACCGCTCAAAGTCCATCTCTCCCCGAAACAAAAACAAACCGGTGATCATCATCAGATTGTCCGGCCGGTCCATGTGGAGCCAGGCAGCGTCGGCTTTGCTCAGGAGTCGTCGTTGCGGTTTGTCGTAGCGATAGGGCTCCATCGTGTCCCGGTTGAAGTGCTTTTTGACGGCGTTATGGAACTTTTTGGGGGAGATTGAGCCTGCGTTCTGGTCGTGGAGGTGTTCCAGCTCCTCGACGAATTCAAGCCAGTCTTTTTCCCGGCGAGCGATCTCGTCGAGATCTTTGACTTTGCCGTACTCTTGAACATATTTGTTGTGTCGGCAAAGCATGCGAAAGACCTCTTCGGTGACGGGTCGCTGCTGAGGAAGGCCGAGAACAGCTACATCGTTGCCGACCTGGTGGACGGGCTGGCCGCGTTCGTTGTAGCCACCGAAGATGCTGGCAAGCTTGTTGAGAGCTCGAGCCAGGCGGGGCTGGTTGAGCCTCTCTAGAACGTTGGCCAGGAAGGGCAAATGCACATTTCGGTGCCAGGTGGGGTTGGTCATCTTGACTTTGACCCGACACTCTTCTTTCACGATCTCAAAGAGTCGCCCCGAGGTTAGCCGAGAATCGGTGGCCAGATGCACTCTTTGACCCACGGCGTTGGGCCGAAGTAAGGCTTTGAGAATGCCCTGACAGACCCAATCCACGGGGATCAGATTGAGTTCGGCCGAGGGGTCGCCGGGGAAGATGGCGGCCAGTCTTGAGACCATCCAGGTTTTGGACCACTCCACCAGATTGCCCCCGCGGGCTTTGAGCTCATCGCGGGCGCGTCCAAAGGCGTTAATGGGAGCGTTGACCACTTTGGTGTCGCCCCGATTGTTGCCGGTGCGCGAATCTCCGATGACGACGGCCGGACACAGTTGAATGACTCTCAGCCTGCTGGAGAGCATCGCTTCTTCTGTTTCGAGCGAAGCCATCGCTTTGGTCAACTCGTAGTAGTTGTTGTAGTAATTGCGAGGGAAGACGATCTCATCTTCGCGCGCTTCCCGTTGGGTTTGGCGTCCGTGAATATAGGAGGTCTCGATACTGAGATGGGAGACGAAGAGACTTTCGGGATGCTCTTGAATGGAGCGAGAAAAGGCCAGAGCGTTGCGACTTCCTATCACGTTGGCCCGAAACGACAGGTCGTAAGGATCATCGAAGGCCACACTAGCGGCGCTGTGGACCACGTTGGTGACGGTCTTGCACAGTTGTTCAAAGTCGTCATCGCTAACTCCAAAACGCGGTTCTTCGATGTCACCCGCGATGAAGCGAAACTTATCGCTCAATCCCGGCTGGTCTAGCCCGAGCTGCTGCAAAAGCTTTCGGCCTCGGTCTTCAGGTTGGAGCACGTTGAGCACCTCACCCGTCTTCCGGTCGCGGATGGTCTTCGGTCGAATGAGTACTACCATCTCGACGATTTCTGGCATGAAAGCTGCCTGCCAAATCAGTTCTTTGCCGACAAAACCGGTCCCGCCGGTAAGCAACACTCTCAGCTGGGGTTGACCGTTGACCTTCACCTTTTCGAGAGCAGCAAAGGCCTCTTTTTGCAGTTCCGTGATTTCGGCCTCGACATCGAGACTCTCATCCCAGCGGTTCTTGTAGCGAAAGAAATACTCTTTCTCTTTCAGACCGAAGAGGCGCTCAGCCATATCAGCCGGGTCGGAGCCCACCATCTTTGCCACCAAATCGGCCGTGTCTTTGCCCATCTTGCGGGCTGCTTTGGCCGCTTTCGTGACGCGTTCTTCGTCGCCGGTGGCTTCGGCCATGCGGGTCATTAGAACGCGGCTGTAGGTGTCTACGACGTGATAGTCGCGATGGTCTTGAACGAGCAACTCTTGGGGTTGAATGTCGCCCTCGATAACCTCTCCCGTGATCAAACTCACGCGCTCTACGTATTCGGACGGTGGACGAATTTCTGTCTGGCTCAACTTCCCTCCCTCAAGCCCTGGATGGCATTTGCTAGTCAGCTTTTACCTTTTCGACGCTACCTGCAGGATTCATTTATCGGTGTCTTTCAGAGTGATTTGAGAGGCTTCGGCTAGACTGAGGTCATGCAAGCCAGGTCTATCTTTCCCCACAAGAGAGCGATCAGACCCCGGGCGGACCTTCGCCCAAAGAACCGCTCAAAGGCTGATTTGGCCCCCACGGCCGAGCCAGACGGAGAACGACTTCAGCTTCAGAGTGTCGCCTCGCAGAGTCCCAAGCCTGTTAGCAAGGACGCGATGCGCAAAGCTATGAGTGGATGGCCCTGCGGCGTGGCTGTGATCACGGTAGGCGATGAAGCGAGCGGGGAACTCCACGGAATGACCGTCAACTCTCTTTCTTCGCTCAGTCTTGATCCGCCACTGATTTCGTTCAACACCCGGCCCCAGAGCCGAACCCTGCAAATGGCTGAAGAGAAGGGTTTCTTCGCGGTCAACATCCTGGGCTCTGACCAGGTCGAGGCCTGTTGGAACTTCTGCACCAACCAGTGGGATCGCTTCGAAGGAGTCGAGTCTCAACCGGGGGCCCAAACCGGGATTCCTCTGCTCGACAATGCCGTGGGGCACCTGGAATGTCAGCTCTTTCAAGTCGTCCAGGTCACCGATGACCGAGTTCTCGTGCTCGGCCAGGTGGTCTCGGCTGATTCTGATGAAGGAGGCGACCCCCTGGTCGGTTTCCGCGGGCAGATGAGGGGCTTGGCTGGCCCTTCAGAGGTGGCTTAGGCGTAGAGCCTTTCGATTTCCTCGGCGTAATTTTGATTGATCACCCGACGTTTAACCTTGAGCGTGGGGGTGAGTTCACCCGCCTCCTGACTGAGTTCTTTGGGTAAGAGAGTGATTTTTTTGACCTGTTCGTATTTGGAGAAGTCGACACAAGCTTGATGACACTCTTTCAACAGGAACTCGGCCAACTTCTCACTGGCCGCCAGTTTCTCAGGGGCCGACTCCAGGCCGTTTTCTTCGGCCCACCCTTTTAGAGCCTCGAAGTTCGGCACCACCAGAGCACTGATGAACTTGCGATTGTCTCCGATAAGAACGGCCTGTTCGATGAACTGGCTCGACTTGATGGCCTGCTCGATCGGCTGAGGGGCGACGTTCTTGCCGTTCGACATCACCAGAATCTCTTTCTTCCGGTCGGTGATACGGAGATAGTTCTGGTCGGTGAACTCCCCAACGTCGCCGGTGTGAAACCAGCCCTCCGAATTGATCGCTTCTTGGGTCGCGTCGGGTTTGTTGAAATAGCCGCGCATCACCTGGGGACCGCGGGTCAGGATCTCCCCATCGTCAGCGATCTTGACCTCCACGTGGCTGATCATTTTGCCCACCGTTCCCATCATAGGCCGGCTGGGAGGGTTCATGGTGATGACCGGGCTGGTTTCGGTGAGACCATAGCCCTCGATCAGGTTAAAGCCGGCGTGGAGAAAAAATTCTCCCACGTCTTTGCGAAGAGGGGCGCCCCCTGACACGAAGAGACGGATACGGCCTCCTGTCCTGTCGTGAATCTTGGAAAGAACCAGTTTGTGGGCCAACTTGTATTTTAGTTTGAGTCCGCCCGGAACGGCGCCCTTCAGGCGGGCCTCGAAGTAGTCTTTGCCGACCCCCAGGGCCCAAAAGAACATCCGCCTCTTCATATTTAGATCGTCGTGAACCTTAGCTAACACACCGGCGTGAATCTTCTCGAAGAGGCGAGGAACACTGGGCACAATATGGGGCCGAACCTCCAACAGGTTGTCGCGCACGGTGTCGATGCTCTCAGCGTAGGCGATGGTAGCCGCTGCTCCGATCATGGCATAGTAGACAACCCGTTCGAAGACGTGAGAAAGGGGCAAGAAAGAGAGCTCGATGTCCCCTGGCCGCACATCGATATGAGGCAGCACCGAGGTGCAGTTGGACATAAAGTTGCCGTGCATCAGCATCGCCCCTTTGGGGTCACCGGTGGTTCCCGAGGTGTAGACCAAGCTGCAGACATCGGTGGGTTCGATGGCGGCTATCCGCTTTTCGAGTTCTTCGCGATGTGTTTCGAGATGCTCCTGACCATGTTGGAGAAAATCATCCCAATCCCACAGCTTCTTCTTGGATTGGGCCTCTCCGACGGGAGCGATCGAGACGATGTGCTCGAGCTTCTTGCAGTTTTTTTCGATGGAGAGAATAGCGCTCAGGTGTTGCTCGCTTGCAGCTACGACCACTCGGGCGGCGGAGTCTTTTAAGATGTATTCGATCGCCTCGGGCGAAAGGGAAGGGTAGAGAGGAGCGGAGATGCAGGCGGCGTGCATCGCCCCCAGGTCGGTAATCGGCCACTCGGGTCGATTGTTGGAGATGAGAGCCACCCGGTCTTTGGCTTCCAGGCCCAACTCTATCAATGCGGCCGCAAACTGCTCCACCTTCTCCTGAGCCTGCTTGTAAGTCTGATAACGGTAAGCCCCGTCCTTCTTTTCTCCCAGAAAGCGCTCGTTAGGATGCTTTTCAACGGTCGCGCGAAACATCTCTGGAATGGTTTTGTGCTCAGCCTGCTCGGCCCACTTCAGGACAGGAGCAGCATCATAGGAAGAATCGAAGGCTGAAGCCATAGGTTGGTAAACTCACTTTCTAACTTTTCTTGTGATAGCGAAAAGCTACACGGCCAAAACAGACTTCGTCTCGATCTTCGAGGGTCTTCTGTAGGCCCTGCTCAAGCTTGGTGCCGTTGACGAACGTTCCGTTGCTACTACCGTGATCTTCTAACACGACGAACGGGCCGTCTCTCAGGATCACAGCGTGGCGTCGAGAAACGGAGCCGGCCTCTTGAAAGGGCGAGAGGTCGACCTCGGGCTCAATGCCGTCAGCCCGGCTGAGGCGTCCGACTTCGTTACGGTCGGCTCTTAACTCGATAGTTTGGCCCGTGCTGAGGGGTTCGAGAATGGCGAAGGCCGGCGGTCTTGGCGGAGGCGCTGGAGCCGCGGGAGGCTTGGGTTGCGAAACCGGCTTGGGAGGGCTGGGAGCCGGCTGAGCTACCTTAGCAGGGACCGGCTTGGGAGCAGCTGGCCGGGGAGCCGGCGCCGCTTGTGGCCGGGGTGCTGGACGAGGGGCTCGAGAAGGACGAGGAGCCGGCACCGGGG
>CAYRFU010000128.1:0-17880 GCA_964423525.1 uncultured Burkholderiales bacterium
TGGGCCGATGGCCCGGTTTCGCCTGGGCCGGCCAGCTTGAACAGGCGAGGGTGCGGTCAGCCTGGGCCTCCCACGCCGGGGGGGTGCAAGTCTAGGCGCCGCGGATCGGCTCAAGACCCTCGGCTAGTCGAGTTTACGGTAACTTTAAAAAGGCTGTGGCCGCCCGAGGGTTGTAACTAGCGGGTTGGCCAGAGGAGAACTTCGCGCCCCTTCTGGGCGACAATCCGTTCGAGATCAACCTTCACTCCGAGGGCTCTCTCTAGCTGCTCCACGACCTGCTCAAATCCTGGCCAACCGGCTTGGATCTCAAAATAGTGCCCGGAGGGGTGCTCCAATTCCAACACGACGACTCGTTCAACCATCAAGTCCAAGACGTAGCCGGTCACCGCTTGAACCTCGCTCCAGGGCATTTCCAAGCGTGCCTGTGGGCCCTCATCTCGCCAGACCAGGCTCGCATCGGCTCCAACTCGAGGAAAGTTCACTCCAGCCGTTTACGACCGTTTCCGTGAAAGGCGTCATAGAGAATCTGCCCATGGTCGAAAGCGAGTTCAGGAAGAGCCTCACAGGGAAAGACGGCGGCTTCGGAGGCGTCGTCGCCAGCCCGCAGGTGCCCGGCCGTGATCTGGCCTCGGTAGACTACCGAGAGGGTCGAGCCTCTCGGGTCTCGGCCCGGCCCTGAGTAAACCCCGATAAGCCCCACCAGTCGAACGTCGAGGCCGGTTTCTTCTTTGACCTCCCTACGAGCAGCTTGTTCGGTGGTTTCGTCATCGTCCACGAAACCACCAGGTAGGGCGAAGGAGCCCTGGAAAGGCGGGTGGCCCCGGCGGATGAGAACGACGCCGTCGGGATGCTCGATCACTACTTCGACAGTCGGAGCAGGAGGTATCCAGGTCCTTTCCAAGTGAGAGCCGAAGGTCCTCTGTGACGGTTTAGAATAACAGGGAGCGAAAAGAATGGCTTATCAACCGGGCGATTTCTGCTGGGTCGACCTAATAGCCCGAGAGATGACTTCGGCAGCGGCCTTCTATCGTGGTCTGTTTGGCTGGACAGCCAACGCTGAGCCCACTGAGGGGCCGCCCTACCAGACCTTTGCCTGCGCCGGGAAAAGCGTTGGCGGGATGGGACAGATGAGCGAGGAGTTTCGAGACTCCAAGGTTCTACCCGTATGGAACAGTTACGTTTCGGTGGCTAACGTGGACCTTGCGGTGGCCCAGGCCGAAGCTCTGGGGGCCAGAGTGTTGATGGCCCCCGTCGAAGTGATGACAGCTGGAAGAATGGCGATCATTCAAGACCCAGTGGGTGCAGCCATCTCCTTCTGGCAACCGGTGGCTCACGACGGTTCTGGCCAGAGAGGTGGACCCGGTTTCTTTTGCTGGAACGAGCTTTTGACTTGCAAGCCGGAGAAGGCTAGGGACTTCTATGCCGCCCTGTTTGGTTGGAAATGGGCCGACAGTCCTCACTCCCAAGACCAGCTTTATTACGTCATCGAGAATGAAGGCCGGCAGCAAGGGGGCATCATGCAGGCGGATGAGGCCTGGGGTGAGGTGCCGTCGATGTGGCAAGTCTATTTTGGGGTGAGCGATGTGGCCGCAGCCGTCAAGCGCGTGGTTCAGCTCGAAGGCAAGATCCACTTTGGGCCGTTCGAGACAGCCGTCGGTAAAATCGCCTGGGTAGCCGATTCTCAGGGGGCCACCTTCGCCCTCGTCGACCAGTGATGGAGACCAAAAGAAAACGGCCGCTTTGAGCGGCCGTTGGTGGCTAACCCACGTTGCTGACCAGCAAGGCCACAACGTAAAGAAGCGCGAGTACGAAAAACGGTTCCATTGCAGACCTCCACAGACAGGTGTCCTCGTTGGGTCGATTGCACGTCGGAGTTTCTCTCCCTGGGTTGAGGAGGAAGAATTTTCAATGACTGTTCAGAACCGTCTTGAGCTCGCCGCGGTCGAGCCATACTCCTCGACAACCACTGCAGAGATCGACTGGGACCGAACCGAGTTGAACAGGAGCCATTCGACTGTTGCAACGAGGGCACGGTCGCTCCCCGGGAGGGCGATGGTGTTCTCCGTCGATGACGTAGACCGTGAGAAATCTTTTGGGAACGGGATTCATCTGGCTGATCGACTCAAGCTCCCCAGAGTCGAACCATTGGCCTCCACAGAAGGGACACTCCTCGATCTCGACACCATGGAAAGCGACTTTGCGCAGGGCTCGATCGCAGGCGGGGCAGGCCACCTCGGGCTCGGTTCGAACCCGGGACGCTGCCGCAGCCTGATTCTGTCGGCGATTTTCTTTGATAGCCCAATCCAACAAAGTGTAGACACCGAGGGCTGAGAGTGCGACCAGGGGGGGATTGGCATAGAGACCTCCTGGCATTCATTATAGGGAATTGCCGCCCGGCCTTCAAGTATTTTTTGCAATTTTCGCCAGGGTTTTCCGGGTAGATTGCGAAATCGTGTCTATGCTAAAATTTCGTGTATTTGTTTTGTTCGTATCGTGTTTGTTGCTGCTGGCCGGTTGTGGTGGAGGCGGTCCCATCGAAGGGGGGCGCAAGATGACCATTAAAGTGACCGACGGGAGGGCCGGAGAGATCGAGGGGGTGGTGAAAGCTAATTCCCCTCAGACGGCCGGTATGGGAACCAGAAGCTTTAAGTTTGCTGTGCCTGGCGAACTCACTTTCGATGCTGGTCCTTCGGAATACACGATCACTTTCTACAACATGAACAGCACCTGGATGAAGAACTATGAGATTCTGGTCGACGGTGAGCCACTCAAGCGTGGACGAGATATGGTGGTTGAGGACGATAAGGGGCCGCGCATCACCCTGACCCTCGAGTCTAAAGAGGCCGAAGCTAAATAGATTCGACAGCCACCAGCGAGCCGCCGATCGAGAGGAAGTCGTCGTCTAGTTCGAGGGTTGCAGTGGGGCTCGAAAGGACGGCCAGGCGGGCCGTCAGGTCTCCGTGGCTGAGGAGAAACTCTGTGAGTAGCTGAGAAAAGGGAAGGTCTGGTCGGGCCGAGGCAAGAGCTTCGAGTAGGGCCGGGGCCTTCTTCTTTGTCAACCGCTCTCAAAGCGGTCAGGCACTGGTCGCGATGAGGGTCGGTTAGAAACGTCTTTCCCGTCCATCGGAGCGTCTCTGACTCCACCCCTTGCCAGTCTTTCAGACAGGCCGACAGAGCGGTGAGATCGGACACCGTTTGTTCGTCTTTTTCGGCGTGATCAAGGGCTGCTAGGCCGAGGCCAGTGAGGTGGCCAGGCTCTACCCGGTGACCGAGTTGGGCGAGAAAACCAAAGTTCTCCCGCTGGCTCCAGGCTCGCTCCACCAGCGGCCAGGCTTTGACGGTCGAGCGACCATCCACCTTCCGCGAGAGAGTCGCTAGGGCCTCAGCCAGCTCCTCAGCGGGACCGTCTGTGGCCCCTAGATGAAGGCTGTCTTGAAGGGTGCGAAAGAGGAGGGCTGCTTGACCTGGTTCGGCTTGAAGGAGACGACGAAAACAGGCCAGCGCCTCCTTCTGAGTCTGACCCTCCGGTCGAGGTCCGAGCAAAGCTACGACTAGAGCCAAGACCGTTTCCGTTCCTCCCTCGATTTCGAGTTGGGATAGTTCCACTACCTGGCTGGCTGATTCTGGCTTACCTACCCGAGCAAGCACATCAAGATAAAGCGCTTTCTTCTGCTCCCGTTTTTGGGGGAAGGGACTGAGGTCGTCATTGGCCAGATAGTCCAACACGGTTGAGACTTGGTCACTTCCCACCGCTGCGACGATGTTGGACAACAACTGAGAGCGATGTCGGTAGGCTTCACCCTCGAGGCCATCGAGGTGCTCCATCAGATCGAGGGCCTTGAGAGCCGGTCCCCGGGGAGCCCAGGTCGTTCCATCCTGAGAGACGATGGCCCTGACGAGGTTGAGATAGCCCCCGACTCTTTCCTCTAGTTCGACCCCCACGACCGGATTCTGAAGAGTGATGAAGGCTTCATGCAGGTCCTCGTCGTCGGCCGAGAACTCGTCTTTGAGCGGCTGGAAGTTCTGTTGGTAGAGGGTCACGATGGGTTGGTTCTGGCACGCCTCGGTGATCTGTTCGGGCTGCGAGGGATCGAACTGAGCGACCTCGACTCCCCCGATCGTCAGCCGATCCATGTGACCCCCTCGAACCCGGACATAGGCGGTGATAGGATCGCTGGTTCTCCAGCTCGAGTTGCCGATTTCTAGGCCCTGGTCGAGGGCAGCCGAGAGGGCTCTGGCCAGTTCAGGGTTTTCAATACCGTTGGGATCTGACGAGTTCAAGAAATAGTCGACTGCTTCTAGTTCGACCAGGGAACCGAAGGATTTGGCAGCCCCGGACGGAGACTGACCTGCCACCCGCTGACCTTGCTCGAGGGCCCGCTAGAGTTCATGAGGGCCGACCGGGTTGTCCTCCCGTTTGAAGCTCCAGCCGCTAGCGAAGAGATTGGCCAGGGCCTGGGTCGCCGGAGTCTCGGGTAGATCGCTCCATTGCTCCGTTTGGCCGGTGAATTCCACTTGATCCGGAGAGGAGGGGGTAGGAAAGGACCGCCGGGGTTGAAGCGGGGAGCCTTTGAGCCACGAACCTATCTGCCTGGGGCGACTCTAAGCAAGAGCCCTGAAAGTATCCTATTTCACTGGTCTTTAAGTCTGCCGGGTTAGGGTGCCTCGGTGCCAAGCTTAGGAATCCGTCTTTGGCGTTCAGTCCCCGCCACGGCGCCAGTCCGGTCCAGTCCGGACCGCTATGAGGAAGGGGATTGTGTCGAAAGCAACCCGCTCCACCCGGGGGCCGCCCTCGAGGGGACGCCCTTGGGGCCATTGGGTGTTTCGCTGGCCCAAGAACTAGCCGCTCTGCCCTGCCAATTCGTGCTTCGCAAACGTTTTCGTTGGCCCTGGAGTAGCCGCTATCAACCGCTCTCGCCCCAGCAAGTGGCCCAACTGCTTGAAGGGCAAGACCCGGCTCGCCAGCGGTTAATGGTGAAAACCTGGGACCAGCCTGTTCCTCTCCGGAATCTGGGGGAGCTGGCCGCCTTCCAGTTCTTGGAGTTCGGGCTAGAAGGTCGGGTTTGTCCGCCGGATTGTGTTGCCCTCGAGGGGGGCTACAGTTTCGACCAACGAGGGCTTCGCCTTGGGGCCTACGAGACCTATCTGAAGAGCAAAGAACAAGAACAGGTCTGGACCAGCAACGGCGACAGTCTCGTTTGCCTCTCGATTACCTCAAATTTTTCCAAGAGCAGGACCAGGAGGTGTTGGGTTGGGTCGCCCAAACGCTGACTGGTCGCTGCGATCGGACTCATCAGTTGCGACGACTGATCGGTGACGACCAGGACTACGGCCAGGAGCTGGAACGCGCTTTCGATCTGTCGCTGGTGGCTGGAATGAGCCCGGTAGAGGCGACGGCGACTCTGCTCGGCCTGAGACAGCATTTCTCCAGCTTGGGCTACAGCTCCAACATCCGAGCCGCCATTGAAGACTTTCACGAGCTGGTAGCTGGGGCTCCCCATTCTGTGGTCTCTCTCTATCTGGAACTTCTACCGGACTTCCGCGCCAGCAAGACCCGTGAGCTCCTGGAGCCAGTGCTTGAGCCTTGCGCCTCGCTGCCAGCAGTCGAGAGGGTGGAGACTCTGAGACGTTTGCGCCAGTTTGAGAATCTCGGCAGTCACGGTTTACTCGCGTCGAGTTATCAAGCTTTTCAAGCGGAAGTCACCGCCGGCTCCACCCCGCGAGAGGCTTTCCAAAGGCTAGAGTGGCTGGATAACCAACTCTCTCCTCAGGCCTACAGCAGCTCCTCGCGCTCGGCCATCGAGGCTTACAGCCGCTGGGCTTCGGGTCCGAATCGTGAGACCAATCGGCAACGTCTGGCCGTGTTGTTCGAGAGCGGTCTTTCTGGCTCAGAACTGGCCTTGGCTCTCAAGCAGGTCTCAGATATCCAACCCGAGGATTGGGAGTTCTATCAAAGCTTCATTCTTACCAAGCCGCACTACAACCGTCCCAGCGTCCGCGAGCAGGTCTTCGGCGCCTATTTGGCTGAGCGTGGTCAGGGGACCCAGAAGGAAGAGACTGCGGCTCGGCTTGAGCGTCTTGGCGAAGCGGTGGTCGCCACCAGACCCTATAACTCCGCGCTGGCTGAGACCTTCCGAGGCTATGCCACCTACCTGGCCGGCGGGCCCGACAAAGAACCCGCTCGTCTCTATCTCCAAGAGTTGATTGAAGAAGGCATCGAGGCTAGTGAGCGGACCCGCTTGCTGAATTTGGTCCTGCGCCCAGTCGATGGTCTCACTCTCGGAGAGAAGCTCCAGACTGCCAGGCGTTTCGCCTCCCACGCCGATCGGAACTTCCTTAATAGCGCCAGTCGTCAGCTTCTCCTGGAGTGCTGTTGGGCCGAGGTAGAGGCGGGCACGCCCTTAGAGAAGGCGGTTAGGCGTTTGGAGTCTCTAGAAGACCCCGTTCTTTCCTCTCGAAGTCAACTCCTCAACACTTTAGTGGCCTATCGAGACCATCTATGCGGCGGGGAGGAGCTTCAGCCTTTGCGAGAGTTTTTGCTGGAACTGGCGGCCAAAGGGGTGGCCGGATCCGAGTTGCAGCAAGCCGTCGAGTGTCTAACCCCCGACCGGATTCGAGCTTATCGCCGAGTCGTTCTCGATCAGAAGGATATCAATCGAGACGGGATCCGCGGACCAGCTTTTGAGGTCTATCTGAAAGAGGTGGAGCGAGGCTGCTCTGAGGAGCAAGCCGAGGCGATCGTCAAGAATCTTCTCCAGGCCCACCAGAAAGTCAAGAGCACCTATCGTGCAGTCCAGTAGCGACGCTGGCTGTCGGCCAGTCCCTGGGCTGCCTGGTGGCGGAGTCGAGCAAAGTTGAGAGCTTTGTCCACCGCGGGAGGTTAGCCCGAAAGCCTGAAAAGAACGTGAAAACAGGCTGGTTACAACCGGTTAACAAGAGGAGGCTAGAGAGACGATAGAGTCATGGTCGAAAGAGGTGTTCCGTGATGATTTCCCCTGCGAGCGCTTGTGCGCGAAGCCTATCGGACCGCCAACCTCAACGTCTCACCGAAACAGATGGACAGCCCATGGACCCCCGTCCCACTCCCGATGGGGAGAGCGTGGTGTTCGCCTCGGGCACGACGCAGCCTCTCAACCGCGACCTTCATAAAGTCAGCATGGACGGCAGGGACCAGGTTCAATTGACCGACCGTCCTCTGAACCTATCTTGGCAGCCCGCCGTTTCGCCCGATGGAACCAAGATCGCTTACGTTGTTGAAAAGCGCGGCAACTCCGACATTCATGTCATGGACATCGACGGCCAGGGCAACGCCAACATCACCAACACCAACAAAGGTTACTGGGCCCCCACCTGGGCTCCCGACAGCAAGAGCTTCGTGGTGACGACCCGGGACTCTGAACGCGGCAACCTGGAATTGGTTGAAATCAGTGCCGATGGGAGTCGCAAGAATCAGATCACCGAGATCGGGTTGATGACCGACACGCCGGTTTTCGCCCCCGACGGTGAGCACATCGTTTTCGGTGTTGACCCGGCTTTCGGTTCTCCCGTTCTCAGCTCGGTCAAGCGCGATGGGAGCGAGTTGCGCACCTATGCAACGGACCTGATTCTGGCGGGTACACCGTCCGTGTCGCCCCAAGGTATCATCGCCTTTAGCGCCATCGACCGCCACTACAAAATGACCGTCTACACGGTGGAGTTGGGCAGCGACGAGCCCGCTCGCAAAGTGGTCGATGCAGACTTTGCCATCTCCCCGACCTTCTCTCCCGACGGCAGTCGCCTGGCCTGGGTCATGCCCGACAAGAACCGGGACTGGCAGATTTTTGAAGCCCGAGCGGATGGCAGTGAAGTTAGGGCCGTCACTAGCGAACCAGCCCTCCACACCGACCCCTGTTACACTCCTGACGGCGAAGCTTTGCTCTACCTTTCAAACCAGGACGGAAAAACAGAAGTCTATCGCAAGCAACTTCGTTGAAACATGGTTGTTAGGTTTCGGTAATCTGGCTCGCTTATAATAGAGGTGAGACAGGACCAAAACCATGATTATCAGTGAGTTCCGACATCACCATCGGGGCTCCAACCAACTCATCCTCGCCCGCCGCGGTGGAGACGACTATCACTCGCTCGACCTTCGCGATCCCGAAGGTGCCATCACGGTGAGGGTTGACCGCAGCGTCAAGAACACCTATCTGCGCCGACTCGACGGTTTCCAAGCTGAGGGCTTGCGACCGATCCAGGTCGAGCTCGATAAGATGATCCATCCCCAACTTGGCCGCGTCAAAGCGTGGCGAACCGCCGGGATCTTCACCGGACTGGCCAGCGCTGCCACCCTTGCTGGCAGTCTCTGGGCTGGTTGCAGTTGGGGCGCCGCAGCCGGTTTGGGTGGGCTCTTGCTCAGCGCTTTCATCGGCTTCGAGTGTAGCCAGTCGGCCCTTGGACCGGCCGGTAAAGTCAACAATCTTGGCTGGACTTTGTCCGAGTGGCGCGGTCAGCTGGCCGACGGTCAGAATGAGGGTCGCGACGAGCGAATGTTTGACAATTATCTGGTCGACTTTCTTCCTAATGGCGACCGACGCAGCCTTTGCTCCAGCTGAGATGCTAGGATCTCGACTGCACCCGGTCGAGAAAGTCAGGAAGGTCGTCGAAGCTCCCCATCATCAGACCCCGCATTGCCAGTTGCTCTCCCCGCAAGCTGAAGACAGCCAGTTGAGGAATGGTGATGTTGGGCCGAACAGAAAGGTCTGCTCGTCGACAGCGAAAGTAGGTGGTGGCCCGTTCCTGGAAGGAAGGTTCGAACACCTCTGGGCGTTGCTCGCCGAAGAGGACAAGCAGAGGAGAGCCTGAGGGCTCAGCGCTGCCAGGATAGAGGGGCGTTTGAGCCAGAAGGTCGGCAACCTTGGAGGCGGCTGAAGAGTTAGGGACCTCTCTCTGTCACGGTAGCAGGTGAACCCTCAAGAAAAGGGCGACCGTTTCAAGATAAGCTTTGCGGTTGTTCTTTTTGCGAAAACCGTGACCCTCGTCGCGGGCCAGCAGATACCAGGCCTGTTGACCCTGGGACCGAACCGCCGAAACGATCTGCTCGGCTTCTGTGACAGGCACCCTGGGGTCGTTCTGGCCCTGAACCACCAGAAGGGGAACCTGGATGCGGTCGACCTGATTGGTGGGTGAGATCCTCTCGAGAAAGGCCCTCATTTCGGGGTCACGCTCATCTCCGTATTCCACTCGCCTCAGGTCGCGTCGGTAATCTTTGGTGTTGTTGAGGAACGTGACGAAGTTGCTGATGCCGACCACGTCGATACCCGCCCGCAGCCGATCTGAGTAATGAATCAGGCTGGCTAGAACCATGTAGCCCCCATACGAACCACCGTAGACGGCAACTCGGTTCGAATCGAGGTCGGGTCGGGATTCGATCCAATCCAGCAGGGCTCCGATGTCTTTGACCGAGTCTTCTCTTCGAAACCCGTTATCAAGCTTCAGGAAGTCTTTGCCGTAGCCGTCTGAGCCCCGCACGTTGGGAGCCACCACGGCCAGGCCGAGTTCTCTCACCAGATACTGAACAGTCGAAGAGAAATAGGGCCGATACTGGGACTCCGGACCACCGTGAATCAAGACGACTACGGGAGCCGGGTCAGGATCCGAGGGGGTGTAAAGGAAAGCCGAGAGTGAACGCCCGTCAAAGGTGGGAAAGCGTTCGAGGGTCGGTGCCACGAACTCGGAAGCCGGTAAGCCACCGACTTCACTCTCGGTCCAGCGCTCCAGGCTTTGGCTAGAAAGGTCGAGCACATAGATATCGGAGGGGGACTGGCCAGTGGTGAGGGTCAAGGCCAATCGTTGACCATCTGGTGAAAACCGGAAGCCGCTCACAATACCGGCTGGGATCTTCAGGCTTTCAGACTGGCGCGAGTCGAGATCCATCAGAAAGAGGCGGGAGAGGCCATCCTGGTTGACCGAGTAAGCCAGACGCGAGCCTGAAGGGTCCAGCTCAAGATGGGTGATATTCCATTCCAGCCCGCTCAGGACGACCTCGTCTTGGCCCCGCCAGTAGCGACGAAGAGACAGAAACTGGGAGTCTTTGTCGCTGGTGTAGTAGACGCTACCATCGCTAGCGATGACGCCGTCTCCGTGGGCGATATCCTGGAGCTCGAGGTCGAACAAGACGAGGGTCTCGGTGGCGATCTCTAAGAGGTAAAGGCGGGTGTCGGTGACGGAGCGGTAATTTTGCACCAACAGATAACGCTGGTCGGGTGACCAGGCCACCGGCCACCAGGTGCCTTGTTCGGCCGTCAACCGACGCCTTTGACCATCGGGGCGGACCAGCCAAATATCCCAGTCGGTGCCGTTGCGCTCAGTCGAGTAGCAAGCGAACTGATCGCCTCGGGGAGACCAGACCACGGCGCCGTAGCGAGAGTGGCCATCGCTAACAAGCCGTTTCTCGCCCGTCGTGAGATCGAGGTAGACAAGCTGGTAGGCCTCGCCACCACCGACGTCTTGAGTCATCACCACAGCAGACCGGTCAGGATCGGGGCAGACTGCAACGGAACTGACCGGCTCCTCGTCGAAGGTCAGCTGATACCGGGCTCCCAGAGGACGGTCCACCCGATGAAGCTGGGTGGTGTTGGCGAATCGAGTGGTCAGATAGAGACCTGAGCCGTCGGCTCTCCAGTCAACCAGGCTAGCTGAGCGAACCTGATTGTATTGGTGGAGTTGCTGAGTCAACGACTTCGGAATTTCCGGGATGCCGTCGTAGACGAGAGCCCCTTCTTCTCGCATCGGCTGAGCCGCCACCACCAGGGTGGCCAGCACCAGCCAGACCAGCAGCCTGGTCACGCCGTCAGTTTCTTACAGGCGTCCCGACAGGTGGTGCAAGACTCCATGCAGGCCTGGCATTCCTGGTGATGGTGAAAATGCTCTTCGTGCTCGAGGCAGGCCTGGCGGCATTCCTCGCAAGCGTCGACGCAGATTGAGGCGAAACGCTTCGCCATCGGAGCTCGCTGGGCGGCCAGCTCGCCCATGGAACGGCAGATGCTGGTCATCTGTTGAGCGGCCCTCAGACAACGCTCGAACTGTTTGACGTTACCCGCCGCCATCTGGGTTTGACAGTGGCGAATGCAGGCTTGCCCGGCGGCTACGCAGTCGGAGGCGGTCTTGACCACTCGGTCCAGGTCCTGGTGGGCCGGTCCAGTCCCCCAGCTTTGGCCGCTCAAAGCGGCCAGGGCCGCGAGACCCCCCATAAAGGCTCGACGGTTCATCATCAGTCCCTCCCTGCAATGGCTTTGAAGAATTTCATAACGGGGTTCTCCCCGCGGGCTTTCATCTGAGCTGAAAGGATCTCCAGCTCGCCGGGGTCTAACCAGATCCCCTGACAAGTGTGACAGCGGTCGATTTCGATGTCTCCGAAGGCCTCTGACACCAGCACGTCGGGGCAGGTTGGGCATTGACGTTGACCGTCTTTGTCTTCACGCTGACGGCGCGCTAGTTCCAGCACCTCTGCTTCTTGTTTCCTGAAGAATTCGTCCTCTTTGGTAAGGGGACGAGCGCTTAACTCTTGCTGAGTGACTTGCCGTTTCTCCTCCGCCATGGGGCCTCCTTGAACTCGGGTTTAAGGAGATTTTTTCTCTCGCCTTACGATTCCTCTTGGAAGGTTGCAGATGACGTTAGGAGACGGCCTCAGGGTTCTCGCTTCTTTGACCGCTGTCTGAGCAGCGAATCCATCGAGGGTTTGGAAGGCCACCTGCGTGACCCATCTATTCTTAGACGGGCCTTAAGCCAGAAGTTCGTTGAAGGCTCTCTCCAGGTTTTCGCTCGGTTTGTTGAAGACGGTGGCCCAGCCGCCCCCGAAGCTGGCTCCGTTCTTATTCATAATGTTGGCTGCGCCGCCGTAATTGGCTAACTGAAGGGCGTCTTGCTCCAGCTCTCGACGCAACTCGCTCGATTCGGGTTTGAGGGCCTCAAGATGGGCCGAAGTTTGCACCACACCGCGGGCTAATTCCATCATTGTGTCTTCCAGACTTTTTGAGGGATAACGGCCTCCAGCTTTGTAGGCCTGAACGAGTTCGCCTTTCAATTGAGAAACGGATGTCCGCAGTGCCGAGAGGGCTTTGAGGGCCTGGCTTTGAGTGACCACACCTTTCTGGGCGGCCAGGGCGGCGGTCTGTTCCTCGACCATAGCAGCGACTCTCTCTTCGATTTCGGTGGATTTGGCGGCTAGCTGCTCGCGCACTTGCGACTCGACGGCTTCGTTGAGGCGAGCTTCAGCCTTCGAGGGAGCCTTTTCGGCCACCTGGGCCTCGACATGGGTCTCGATCCCGGCCTCGACTTGGGCATCGATCTCCGCTTGGCGGTCGGCCAAGGCTTGCTCGGTGCGTTCGGCGACCAGGCCCGGGAGCCGCTCGGCCAGGAGGGTCTCGACTCGGTCTTGAGCTTCGGCTTCGAGGCGAGAGTGGAACCTCTCTTGGGCCACCGATTCGACCTGAGCCGGTCCCTTCTCGGCCCACTCGCTTTCGGCCAGGCGAGAGGCTTCGCTGTCGACTCGGGCTTGAAAGGCTTGCTCTTTCCTTTGGGCAACCTCGGCTTGTAGTCGCTGGTTCTGGCGATAGTTGACCACCGCGCTGGGTAAGCTGGCCAAGGTGTTTTGAACCTTCTTGACGGTCTCTTTGACGGCCTCTCGCCATCCCGTGTTGGCCAGAACAAATCCAGCGATGCCTCCCACCAGGGCACAGCCTGTCAGCACGGCGCCGACGGTGTTGCCGGTCGAAAGGAAATGAAGACAGGCCATCCCCGCTCCGCTACTGGCCACTCCGGTGGCGAAACCGAAACCGCTATCAAAGGTCTCGCAAGGGACGCGAATCACGTCCTCGCTTTCCTGGTTGGGTTCCGATTGGGGTGCGGTGGCCGCGCGGGAAACACCCAGCGGCGAGGTCAGTCTACTCAGCTGCATGATCACTTTATCCTTGCTTGGCACAAATCAGGATGAGTGGTTGGCTCGCCAAGATTACTACTCTGTTCTCAAAAGACCCTTAATCGGCCATGTCCATTTTGAAGCCGCCTTCGTTGAGTCCGATCCCTTTCCAGTAGCCAGCCGGATCTCGACGCCCCACCAATCGGTGGGCCAGGCAACGACAGTTCGGGTCTCTCCGCTTGCTACAAGTTCTGAGCAGGCCGGACAGGATTTTCGTAAGGATGGCGTTGACCGGATAGCCGCTGTGATCACGACCCTCTCCGCCCGACTTGAAAGAGGCGCAGTCGAGCCCCAGGCCAGTAAAGTCGCACTCTTTGCAGCGCAGAACCTGGAGAGTGATCTGATCCCACTCGGTGTCTTTTCCGACCTCGAAAGTCAGGTCGACCAGTAAACTTGGTTTTTGACAAGATGGGCACACAAACACCCCCTCGAGTTCGGCCGGGAAGTAGGGCTAACCTCTCTGAAAGAATCTTGCCCAAGTCCGCGAAGGGTGGCCCGTGGCTGCCAAGCTGATCTACAATCCCGAGAGTTTAGTTAAGACTCAGGTCGAGGGTATCGCTCTCCTGCGCCTTCGAGGTTTTCACGCTGGTGACTGGGTCTATGAGGGAGAGGACCGGGTTGTCAGAGTGGGGCCCAGCGGCCGGGTGGTCGAGTCGTGGTGGGATACGACGCTTGAAGCTCTGCTCCAATGGGGGGGGCTAGCCGAACGAGAGCGGGTGGCCTTGGGTCACACCCTGGCTGAGGAGTTAAAAAAGCCCCACGGCGTGCTCCGGCCCGAGGTGATTCAAAAGACGGGTCAGCGATTCTCTCTTTTTCGGGGCCGTGAGCCCCGTCAGCCTTTCGACCGGCGCTGGGCTGGTTACCTAGCTCCCGAAGTGGTCAGAGGTGGGGTCGGGACGACCGCCAGCGATAGCTGGAGTGTGGCCGTCATCGGCCATCAATGTCTGACCGGGCGGCTCCCTTTTCCTTCCCAGACCCCGGAAGGGGTGGTGGCTGACGTCTGTCAGGGTCAGCTGGCTGTAGATGAGCGCCTGCCCTCTGATTTGGAAGCTTTGGTCAAAGGAGCTTTGCGGCGCTTCCCTGACAATCGACCTCGACTCGAGGATGTGCTGAGGTTGTTTCGAGGCAACGGCCACAAAGGGACCGAGGTCTTGGCTACCTGGTCTAGCGCTCCCAGTAGCCACGTGGGACTTTCCTTCGACGGGCAGGCGGTCGCCTGGCTGGAGGGCGGACGTCTCGCCCTCAAGTTTCTCGGGGAAGCCAAGCGCCTCAGCGGTTCTGATTATCAGTGGCTGGCTCTATCCGGCTCAAGCCCTCTGGCTGCCCTGGGCAAAGGGGGGGAGGTCCTTCTCTACGATCTCGAATCGGAGAGAGTCGTGCGCAGTTGGGAATTGGAGGACCATGAATATCGCGGCCCAGACCCCCTCAAGCAAGAGGTGGCTCCTTTGGGCGGGCCTCATCGGGGAGCGGTTTTTTCCCCTGACGGCCATCTTTTGGCCATCGCCGATGGCTGGCTCATCTGGGTCTACACTTTGAACGGTCGTTCCCTGGCTCGCCTACGCACCGGGGGGGACGTCAAGTCGCTGGACTTCTCGCCCGATTGCCGACGCATCGTTAGCTGGGGGGAAGACCGAGTGATGCGGGTTTGGGATGTTGACTCCCGATGCGAGCTCCACAACTACTCCTGGGGTGGACAAGACCTTCAGTTCACGCCTTCGGGGACGGTTTTGACAGGCTGGGCCGGTCGCGTCCAACCCTTCGATCCGACCGTCCATCCGATCATCGGGCCGGAAGGGGCAGAACCGGCCCTCCACTGCCTGGCTCAGAAACGACAAGGACTGGTCTGGTATGATGGATTGAACCAGCAATTGAGAATTGAGCAGGGAGATGAGGTCGAGTCTCTTTCGACCGAGGTCAACAGTCTGGCCTGTCCTTCCGGAGAATCTCGTCTGGTGACAGCAGGTTCTGACGGAGTCAAGGTTTGGGCCCTCGGTCAGCCGGAGCCAGAGCCCGCTCGGTCAGCAGCTTTGCGTGAACCCGCGACCGGGATGCTTGTGCGCGGGGATCTGGCCGGAATGGAGATCAGCCGAGACCTTCAGACAATGGCTCGTCTGGGTTCGGATCGAATTGATCTTTTTGACTTCAAAGCTCGACCCAAAGGGGTGCTGAAAGGCCAGTTTCAAAAGATTCGATGCGGGGCAGGCTGGTTAGCCGGTCTGACCGACGAGGGACAGCTGAGGGTTTGGAAGGTCGACGGCCTGAAAGAGATTTCGCTCCCCCGGGCCCACGGTGTCTTCGATTTTGACCTTTGTGGAAGTCGCCTGGCCATCGCCGGACAGGGAGTCACTGTGCTCGAATTAGACCAGTCTCGTATCGAGTTGTCGTTACCTCAGACTTCGGGCCTTCGCATTCGCCTGAACGCCAAAGGCGACCGACTGGCTTTGTCCGACGGTCGAAACATCCGCGTCTGGGACACTCAGGAGGGCTGGTTCGAAACCGACCTGGTCGGGGTGGATATGGTCTGGTCTGGCAATTTTCTGGCTACCCTGGCAGCCGGTCAGGCCTGGGTCTGGCCCGGGGGGCCGGTTTTGGAGGGACAGAACTTCAACCGCGTTTATGGCGATCCCGACTCCCCCCTCTTCCTGTTTGCCGAGCGCTATCAGATGAGTGCCTGGGACCCTGTTGCGGGCCAAGAGACCTGGTTGGGAGCAGCTCTCGACCTGGTCGACTTCACCGCCTCTGGCCGACTGATGGTCAAACTCCCTGAAGGGCTTTTCCTGCTGGAGGCACCGTGGAGAAGATAGGCTCGCTAGAGTTGACCAAAGCCCTGGGCCATGGTCTATGGGGTTTAACCTTTCTGGGTCAGCAAGAGGGAATGCCCCGGGTAGTCAAAGTTTTTCGCCCTCGTTCGACCAGCTTGAGCCTGGCTCCCCGTCTTGGTGACACCGAGGGAGAGTTAGGTCCTTGCGAATGGGGCCAAAGCGGCGACGGAACCTTCCAGGGATGTTACTACCTGGCCCGACCCGTCGGGGTTAAGCTGAGCGACGGTGCGGAATTGGAAAAGCTGGCCCTCGATGGCGCCCGGGCTCTGGCTCAACTGCACGCTGAAGGGCGCCAACACGGGGGACTTCGCCCTTCCAACCTGGTTCAGGATGGGTCGGTCTGGAAGCTGGCTGACGCTGGGCTTCGAGGGCTCCTAGAAGGCAAAGTCGTCCATCCTTTCAACCGCAGCGACCGCTTTTGGTATCGGCCTCCCGAGGTTCTGGCCGGGCGAGCTGAAGAGGATGTTTGGGCCCTGGCCTCGGTGTTGTTGGAGCAGCTGACCGGAAACCCCCCATACGGAAGGGTTCCTGAGTTGACCTGGCTTGACAAAGCGCGACGTCAACCAACCCCCAAATTACCAGACCTCGACGAGCCCTGGGCTACGCTGCTACCGCGCTGTTTCGCTCCCGCTGCAGAGCGTTGGAGTGCCCATCAGATCGTCTCTTTTCTGGAAGGGAAACCGGTTCCCGGGCTCCATTCCAAAGGGCGCCAGAGTCTCAAGGCGGAGGTCTGGAAAGAGAGGGTCGATTTCGACCAGTATAATTGGGACGGACACTGGGCTTTCTCGCCCGACGGACGACTGCTGGCTTTGAGAGGACCCGAGGGAGCGGTCTTGATGGCCACCGGGGACGCCTCCCAGGCGGGCTTGGTGCCAGTCAATTCGAGCACTGGGGGCGAGGTGAAGTTCTCTCCTTCGGGCGACTATCTGCTCGAACACCGGCCCGGCCAAAGGGCGCAATATTGGGATATCTCTAGCGCTCAGCTGGTGAGTGAGCTAGAGGGTAGCGACAGCGTTCTCGAACTGGAGTTTTTAGACGACGGAAGAGTGGTCGGCTTGACCGACCAGCTGGTGGTATGGGACCCGACAAGCGGTCAGCCAGCGGCCCGCCACAAAGTCGAACGTGCCCACGGGGTGCTTCCCAAAGTTTTGGGTTTCTATCGTTGGGGAGAGACCAGCCTGGAGGTCGTCTTGCTGGGTAAGGAGACGCGCCACTATCGATCTCCGAGCGGACGCCTCAGAGTGGTGGGATTTTCCCCCACCGGCCTTCCCGCTGCCGTCGCTATCACAGAGCCTGGTGGCGTCGGGGCTCTCTACAAGTTTGAGCCTGGGCAACTGGTGAGGCTAGGTGAGCATCCTCTGAGAGTCAACTGTTTGTCGGTTTCTCCCCAAGGACTCCTGGCTAGCGCCTCGGAAGACTCGACCATACGCCTGTGGGACCTGCGCACCGGGGTTCTCAAAGGGCGTTTGATCACCTCGGGAGCAGTCCGGAAGGTGGCTTTCTCCCCTCGAGGCGACCTGATTGCCTGGTCCCACCGAGCCGGACCTGTCAGTGTCCTGGCGCTGGCTTCGATGAAGCGGTATATGAAGCCGCTTTTTGAGCCGCGGCCGAAGCTCATCCGGAAATTGAGCACGGGACCCAGGCCTGTTTTGGCTTTCTCACCCGACGGGGCCTTACTGGCGGTGGCCGGACAGGGCCACCTCACTGTCATTCCGACCACCAAGCGGGACCCCCTCATCCGAGGAACAACCCGTCAAGAGGTGACCTCGCTGGCTCTGTCCTCGAAAGCGGTGGCCACGGTCTCACGGGAGGGGTTGGTGGTGCGACAGCTGCCAGCAGGAAAGCCCGTTTGGAATCGACCCGAGGTCACAGCGGTGACCCTCCTGGGGGAGTCGGTCGTAACGGTGGACTGTGAAGCCCGATTACGCTTCTGGAGCTTGTCCGGCGACCTCCAGGCCGATTTCCCATTGAAAGGTCCGGGTCTGGCGGTGACGGCCGCACGCGACGGCAAAAGCCTGGTCACTCTTGACCAGGTGGCGATGTTGCGCTGGCGTCAGGTGGGGCGAAGCTGGAGCTGGGACAGTCAACAGGCCGCTCCCACCG
>CAYRFU010000129.1:0-17809 GCA_964423525.1 uncultured Burkholderiales bacterium
CACCGGCGAAGTTGCGCATTCCGGCCGCTACAGCCTCAAGTACCATAATGAGAGCGCCGAGCATCTCGGTTTGGTTTGCCATTCCGAGGGGGGCGCCGAGCCCCATTCCCGTGGTGCCGAGGCTAGTTCCGAGGCCGAGGCCCAGGCCACCACCGAGTCCGGGGGTGAAAAGAGAGGTTTGAGGGGTAAGAAGGGGATTGGTCTGTAGACCGTTGAGACCACCGATCATAGGCATTTGCGTAACTACTCCTAACGTGACTTTTATCTGTAGTATCGTTAGGTCCATTGTAGGGAGAAAGCTTCCGAGGTGTTTCGTACGCCCCCTTTCTATGTTACAGGGATGTTACATTTTTATCACAGTCAGGTGCGATTTCGGGGTAGAATCACGGTAAAGCGGGTCATTCCGTCGCTACGAGAGGGGAGGATCTTGCCGCCCAAACCCTCGGCTAGCTTGAGTCCGACCGACAAACCCAGTCCTGTTCCAGACCCCACCGGTTTGGTCGTGAAGAACGGTTCGAAGAGGCGTTCTTCGGCCTCGGGTTCAAAGCCTGGGCCGTAGTCGGCTACGCAGATTTTGACTTCCTTCTCCGTTTCGCGAGTGGAAACGTGAACTTCAGGCTTGCTTGCCCCGGGGAGCAGGACGGCGTCGCGCCCGTTGATGATCAGGTTGGTGAGAATCTGCTGCAGGTCACCTCCTCGACCGGTGAGCCCCGAAACGGGTTCAAGATCGGTGACCAGTTTCACCCCGTCTCTTTGAAGTTGCTGTTGGACCATCTTGGCCGTCCTCTTGACCACTTTGGCCACCTCGACCCGACCTGTCTCGCTAGAACTGCGGCGCGAGTAGACCAAAAGGTTGCTGATGATTTCTTTGGCCGCCGAGGCTGCCTCATCAGCTACGGCCAGGTGCTTCATCGCTTTCTCGGGCTGCTCTTTCTTGATAGCTCTTCCGATCATCTCGAGAGCCAGGACCACCGCCCCCAAAGGGCTGTTGATCTGATGGGCCACCCCAGCCGCAAGCTGACCCACGGCCGCCATCTTACTCGATTGAATCAGCTGGGCTTGGTATTCCCGAAGTTCCTGGTTGGTGCGTTGGGCTTGTTCCAGGAGTTGAATGTTTCGGAGCAGCGAACTGGCGTGGAATGAGAGAGTTCTGAGCCTTTCGAGATCGGTGAAAGAGAACCGTCCTGGTTGGGGATGGTAGAGTACTACCACCCCGACTAGAGTTTTCTCCGTGACCAGGCGGACACCCATGAGGCTAAAAGGCTCGGGTTGAAGCACCAGAGCGTCGTCCGTCCTGAGGCGCTCGGCGGCCGAGCGGAGATCGGCTAGGGGCTCTTGCTCGGGCCAACTCTGCTCGAACGGCTCACTTTCTTTGTCTCCCACCAAGATCAAGCCTCGGTCATGGGTAGGAACGACGTTGGCTAACTGGCGACATAGGCTCTCGGTCAGTTGCTCGATACCGCTTTGGTTGGCCAGACTCTTGAAAGCGTCTAACATGGTCGCCTGGTAGGCGTTGGCGTTCTCCAGGTCGCGGTTCGAGCGAGCCAGTTGCTCGGCCGTTTCGATCAGCTCGGTTTTGCGTTGGGCGGCCGCGATAGCCGGAATCATGGGGTCGACCAACAAGCTCAAGAGTTGAAGCTGGCGCTCGCTGAAGGGTAAGTCTTCACGTTTGCCTAGATAGAGGACGCCGACATCCCTAAGAGGGAGAGCCACGGCCGTGCTCTCTCCTACCAGAAGCCTTTCCTCGCCACGTCGGTCGGGATCTAAGAGAGCGATCTCTTTGGAGCGCCAGGCCCTCTCGGCCAAAGGCTCTCCCAGACCCATAAGAGAGCTGCTTTCAAGCCGTTCGCCGTGAGGGGAGTGCCAATAGAGGGGGAGGAGCCGATCTTCCTCGGCTGTAAAGAAAACGATACTCTCGCAGTCAGCCACCTTTCCGACCATCTGGGTGGCCTTCTCTAGCACCTCTCTCAGCTCCGGATTGCCGGCGAAGGTGTGGGCCAACTCCTCTAGTAAGATTCGCTCCTCAAGTCGGAAGTCGAGATCATGGCGGGCTTTGCGCAGGCGCGTTCCTAGCTTGCGCTCGGTCTTTTCCAGGGCACCGACCGCTTCTTGAAGAGCCCCCATCTCTTCCTGGCCCTGACCGGCTCCCAAGACGGTGTTGCCGACCAGGTTGGCCATCACCGGCAGAGGAAGTAGCCACAAGACCGCTTCGGTAGGCGCTTGGAACATCACCGCTCCCACCCCGCCTAAAACCACGGCCGCTACCAATAGCGGCAGGAGAGTTCTCCGCGAGACCTTCCAGAGTGGATGTTCGGCCAAACCGAAAAGAGTGGGGCTGGTCATCCAGTAGCCAGAGAGATAGAGCCCGTTGACGATCAGAAGCTGAAAGTTGCCGCCCGGTTCGGCCGCCCCTAGCCAGGCCAAGAGGCTTCCGGCCGCCAAAGCGGCGGCCACCGGCAGGCCGTCCTGGAGCATTTCGGCCAGGGGGTCTTGCTTCCAGGCTCTCAGGTAGCGAAGGCTTAGACTTGCCAAAGCGGCCAGGGCTGCCGCCCGGCCGCCCAACCCCGGAGTCGCTAAAGCCATGGTGTAACAGGGGAATGTAAAGCTCACCCAACCGAAGTCAGGGAGACGGAGCGCCAGCAGTTCGACCCCCAAAGCCAGGAACACGACCGTCCAGGCTAAATCCACCCTCTCGATGGTGGCTGTAGCGGCACAGAAGGCGAGGCCCAAACCATAGATCGCCGTCAGCAGCCCTCTCACTCAGGTTAGTTGGGGCTGGCGGTCGGGGAACCCTGGTGGCTTAGAGAAAAAAGCGGGTCTCTGCGTCCAAAGTTTGGATTAAACAGGGATTCTTTGAATCGAGTTTTTCAAGACCCGACCGTCGCCATCGACTTCGATAATCTGGAGGAATTCCTCGGCGAATGTCACCAGGGTTGCGCTACCGTTCTGGTCGAGCACAGCCCTCTGGCCGGCTCGATAGAGCTGAGCGTTGCCCAGGCTGTAGCGACGCTGGCCGTTGTCTTCCCCTTCCAAGCGAAAGCCACGACGGCTGGGTTGCTCTAAGACATCGGAACTGAGCAGGGGGCGTGCGTCGCGAAGAATCGCTTCGGAAGGAAGGCCGGCCAATTGCAACTTGTTCAGCATCTTAGGGTGAACGATACAGCCTTGGGGAGGAGCGCTTTTTTGAGTCTTGGGAAGTGCGGTGATCATCAAGAGCCCAGCTTGGCGGTTGCCCGTGAACCCTCTATTGCCATCAAGTGAACTTTCCCAAAAGGCTACCTGGTGGCAACATCCGGACTTGTCCATCTAGGGCTTGATGGAGATATGCGAATCGGGCCTTCAGGGGCCAGCCAACAAGTTCTTCCTCGCCCCCCCCCAGCCCCCAGAGGAGTTCCTCAGCAAAATGGGATGGGCTTTCGACTGCGACCAGGACCGACGCCAAGAGCGTCTTGGTCGCGGCCAGGTGGTGGTGGCGACCTCGCCGCAAGGCGAAACCGTTCAGCTCAACGATAGTCGCCAGTTAAGACTGTTGGAGGCTTTCCTGGGGAAGGTTCAGGCTCCCCCGATTCAAAGGGTGGCCGAAGACGCGATGAGGCTGGCCGAGGCGGGCTGGCGCTACCAGCGTTCGGGAGCCCTTAACGACTGTCATCAACCCGTCGGTAATCTGCTGGAGCTCTCTTATGCCGTCACTCACAGGGTGAGTTCCGGCCGTTATTACCGTCGCGAGGTTAGCCTTCATCATCCGTCTCATGTGGCCCACTTTCGCTGGCCTAGTCGTCTCCTTTCTTTGGCTCCCTATCTCGACAGGCCTGAGAGCCAGCTGAAGATGCTGGCAGCGGCTTCGGATGAGGAGTCGGTGGAGCGGGACGTAGGCGATTTTGATCGATTGGTCCGAAGAATTGGGTCCCAGCAAGCCGAGCCGTTGATGGTCCAGCTAACCACCGCTTGGAATCGCAACCGATTCGAGAGGACTCCGCTCCTCGAGTTTGTCCACCAGACCTTGATCCCGTTTGCCCAAAAGAACCAACTCGAGGATCGGTTAGACTCTTTAGCCAGCGCCTTATTCTGGCAAAATGGCTCCCAGCCAGCCGAGCCGGGCCGAAGATGGCACTTGGTCGAGCCTCTCTGGGCTCAGCTACCACCCTCTCCCAAAAGGGGGGAGGCCTTCGTGGAAACGGTTCGAGAGGTGTTCGGGCCGGACTCACCGGCTATCACCCCAGCCATCATCGAGCGCCTTCCTCAACTGGTGGGAGCAGTGGCAGACCTGGGGCTGAGCCAAGACGACCAGGCTCAGGACTGGCCGGTGGCTTTGACGCTCGGGCGGGAGTTGGCTAAAAGGGGTCAGCTCGAGCAGTGGGGCCAACGAGTTCCCGAACTGGCTAAGATGCTTCCCAAGCTAAAACAGGACGAGCCGGCCGTCCTGATCCGCTTGGGTCTTCAAGTCAGTGATACCCTCCACCAGCTCGAGTCCCCCACGGCCGTTCTTTTTGAAGCTGAGCTAGACGCTTTCCAGAAGGTCTTTACCGGTTTGGAGCATCGGCTCAAAAGCGCCCCCTTTCTGGCCGATCCCCACCGGACGGTGGAGCGGTTTCGGGCCGTCAACCAGAGACTCCAGCCGGGTCACGTCCTGCATAGCGAGGCGATGAACACGTTTCTCGAGCTGGAAGAGCAGTTCGAGGAGGTCTTCTTGCCTCTGCTCGAGGTGGCCCCGTCCCCAGAGCGAGCAGCTTTTATCGCGAAAAACGTCGACCAACTGAAGGAGCCCCCGGCTAACTATGCGGCTCACCTGGTCACCTTGGTGAGCAGCGGTCTGGACAAGCCACTCCCTATCTATAAGAGGCTCCTTCGAGCTGACCGAGGCGAAGAATCGGTGGATCAGGTCCTGGACCGGTTCGGACAGCTTCGTAGGGTTACCAACGACGCCGAGGTCTCGGTGAAAGCGGTGGAACAGTTTTATCGCGACTTGGCCGAAACCGGGGTGACCAGTGAGGAGCTTTTCGACCACTACCTGCAAAGCCTGACCCTGGGCGGATACGACGAACTAGAGAAGGCTCGCCCCACCTGGGAGCGGAAAAAAACCATAGAACACGACTTGGATTGGTTGCTGGTGGGCGGACACGCCGTGGCCATCGAGGAAGGTTGAACCGTCTTAAGCCAGAAAGGGCACCCCTCATGATCACCCAGCAAGCTCCTACGCCGATGTCACCCGAGGTTCAAACACCGGTCTGGGCTGGCATCATCGGATTGGGTCACGCCCTCCCCCCCAGGGTGGTCACCAATAGCGATCTGGAGAAGCAGGTTGATACCACCGACGCTTGGATCCGGTCTCGTACTGGCATCGAAAAACGTCACATTGCAGACTTGCCCCAGTGCTCTTCCCACCTCGGTGCCGAAGCCGGTCTCCAGGCTCTTGAGGATGCCGGACTCGCTCCCGAACAACTCGACCTTATTATCGTCGCCACCGTCACCCCAGACACGTCCATGCCTTGCACGGCTTGTCGCATTCAACAGGCTCTGGGCGCCCAACGAGCAGGCGCTTTTGATCTTTCCATTGCCTGCTCAGGGTTTGTCTACGCCCTGACGGTGGCCGAGCAATATGTGGTCAGCGGGACTGTCAACAACGTCCTGGTGATCGGGGTCGATACCCTCTCGCGTATTACAAATTGGGAAGACCGCTCCACCTGCGTTCTCTTCGGAGACGCGGCCGGGGCTGCTGTGGTTGCTCGAGTGGAGGAGGGGACCGGTCTGCTCGGGTTTCATCTCGGCGCCGACGGCGGGGGAGGGGAGCTCTTAAAAATTCCGGCACCCGGGGGGAGCATGCCCGGCAATCGCCAGTCGTTGAGTCAGGCTGACTGTAGCATTCAGATGGACGGTCCCCAGGTCTATCGGTTTGCAGTCGAGGTGATGACCCGGGCCACCGAACGAGCCCTCGAGCAAGCTGGCTTGACCATTGAAGACGTGGACTTGCTAGTGCCTCATCAAGCCAATCTGCGCATCTTAGAGGGGGCGGCCAAGCGACTTGGTCTTCAACGCGATAAGGTGTTCGTCAATGTCGACCGTTACGGCAACACTTCCAGTGGCTCGGTGCCTCTCGCTCTCTGGGAGGCGCGTCAAGGGGGGCGAATCCAACCTGGGGATGTGGTGGCCGCCACCGGATTCGGGGGCGGATTGGCCTGGTCTTCGGTCGTCCTCCGATGGGCTTCGTATTAATGACAAGAGTCTAACAACAGGAAGACCAAAAAGACCAGCGGCGTTAAACCCAGGACAGCAAAGGCGATACCCGCGAGCAAGAAGACGGGTCCCCGGTCAAGCTGATAATCCACGAAGTAGAGGTCTCCTGCTTTGGTCACCCTGAGCACTTTTTCTGGTCCATCAGCTCGGAATTCCAGCCCCATCAACTCGGCGATTCGTCGCCCTTCCTCGACCACCAACTCGTAGTCCTGTTCGCGGGCGTCAACGACCGGAAGGGGCTTGCCTTGACGAGGGTAAAGGGTCAAACCATACTCCCACCAATCGTTGTGACGAGAAGTGCGTCGAGCCGGTTGAAGGGCCAGGCAGGTGAGATCTTCAAAAGTTGCCAGGTGGGTGCGAGTAGCCCAACCTAGAAAAGTTCGACAAAACTGGACCCTTTGTCGTTTGAGATCGATCAGATAATACTCCTCGAAGTTGGCGGCCAGAAACAAGAGCGGGGCTCCCACCGACACCAGCACGATTAGGGACGCCAGCGAGGTCAGCTTGGAATCGGGGCTGAAGTGAAAGTTCCAGAGAGGGAGGAGGCAAGCGGCTAGCGGTAGGCAGCCCAATCCTCCTAGCAGTTTTTCTCGCCAGGTGTCGGGGTCGAGGACCAGCTCGCTTGGCAAGCTGCCGCGACGAATCACAGACCAACCAGCCTGTTCCCCGGAGCTGCTCGGGTGAAAAGGCGCACCGGTGAGTCGGGCCAACTTCTCTCCTAGAGTCACCACCGCCTCGTACGGCTCTTTGGGCATCTGATGGACGTGGAGCTTTCTGCCTCGACGAAGAAAGAAGGACAACTCGCACCACTGCCCTCGGCCCGGCTCCTCCACCAGCATGGTCAGTTCCTCAAATTCCGCTATCAGGTGGCGACGCGACCAGCCCAAAAATCTTCTTTCGTAGAAGACTGCTCGCTGGTTTGGATCGACAAAGTAGAACTCTTTGAGAGCCCAGCCGCTGCCCAGCACCACAGGAGTCAACAGGCACATCACGGCGGCCCAGCCGAGCAGTTGGGCCTGGGGCTCTCCTGCCAAAGCGGCCGAGGCCAGGAAAGGGGCCGGCAGCCACAGTAGGGCGGTCAGACAGCTGGCACAGCTCAAAACGGTCCGCAAAGGCGAGGTCGGTTCTAGACGGATGGTGCTCAAAGCTCGCCCATTGTATAGGATCTCCGACAGTTTTTTAAGGCCTTGCGAGGATGAAGTTCCTCTGGGAGGCGGAAGATAGGGTCGCTTTTGCGAACATCTGACCGGGATTTAGCCACATTTTCACATAATTTTCAGTTTCTGACCGTAAATTAGGGAGATGAGGGGCGGGGAGAACATCGGGGTAGTCTTGGACTCAAATTCTGACAGACGGATCTTCCCACGCGTGGACCATGTCGTTCACGGGTGGTATCGCATCGGTGACGAAAAGTTTCGTCGCTGTAAGACCCTGGATGTTTCTCTCCAGGGTTCGTTGCTGGTCCTCGACCAGTCTTTTGAGGAGGGTTCGCGCTTTGAACTCCACCTCGACCTGGATGCTGACTGGCAGATCGACCTGGAAGCTGACTTGCTCTGGCAGCGTCCCATCTTTTTTGGAAAGCAGTTTCTGACTGCCGTTCGTTACCGGTTCCGATGCCCCAAAGATAAGAGCATGTTCGGACTCTGGGTCCAGCGAGAGAAGGCCCACTGCCAAGAAAAGCCTGACTACTTGGAGCCCCTCAAAAGCGAGTCCTCGAATGAACTTCACCAGCTGGAGGCGCCTCCAGAAACGGTGGTCAAAGTTCAGCGCTGGAAGCAACTCCTGCGCGACGTGACCACCCAAGTCCCGTGGGTGGACGAAGAAAAGGTGCTTCAGTGTCGGCGGGGAGAGCCGCGGGTTCCGGTGGGGATGAAGCTCGGTCTGGTCAGCAAGTCGGCCCGGTTGCCTGCGCAACTCTTGAACGTCAGTGGAGCCGGTCTCAGGATTTTGCTTGAGCCAACCGCCAAGGTTCCCAGAACCTTCGAGCTAGTGGTGTCCGACGATACTCTGTTAGTGGGCCGACGCCGGCTCTCTTGCCGGCTCGTTTGGAAGCTCCCCTCTGATGACGGCCAGTTGGTCTGCGGTTTGGAAGTCACTGATTCCGAAGAGCGCCGCGAGCAGTCCTGGTTGGGCGACCTTCTCAAGCGCCTCAACTACCGTTTGGTGGCCGACCGCCAAGCCCTCAGACTGCCTCGCCGCATTCCGGTGACCATCAAAGCGATGGGTGGAGCCGTCGTTACCCAAGGCCATACGCTGGATATCGGCTTGGGAGGAATGAAAGTTCGAGTCGACGGTGAGCTTGAAATCGGCTCGCAGGTCCAGGTGAATCTCGAGTATGATGAGTTGCCCATTCATCTCTTGGCTCGGGTCTTGCATCGGGACGAGAAGGGAGCCTACGGGCTTTCTTTTTTCAAAGGCGGCACGGAGAACCACCTGCGATTATCGCGGCTCTTGAGCCGGCGTCAGGGCGGGTGGTCGTGGTCGCGACCGGGCCAAAGCAAAGAGCAGGCCCGCAGAATCTGGAGCCGATTCCGCTGGGGGGGGGCGCA
The DNA here is from genome assembly GCA_964423525.1 of uncultured Burkholderiales bacterium. Taxonomy (GTDB): domain Bacteria; phylum Vulcanimicrobiota; class Xenobia; order Xenobiales; family JADMJV01; genus CAYRFU01. The sequence continues at coordinate 8,781 of CAYRFU010000129.1, forward strand.
AAAAGGAGTATCCCATGGCTAGTTTGACCGTTCACACTTCCGAGGACCGTGGAGTGTCTATGCTTTCTCTCACTGGGGAGTTAGTGGTTTCGACCTCTCCCCAATTTCGCAAGGCCACCTCCAGGCTAGTGGACGAGGGCTGTCGCCGCCTGGTTCTTGATTTGGCGGAGTTAGAGGAACTCGACGGTTTCGGGCTTAGTGCTATGGTGAGCCTGATGGCACGTCTACGCCGACAGAAGGGTTTCTTAGTCCTGGCCGGTGTCAACCCCGATCTCAAGAAGCGTTTTGAAGCGACCTGGACGGATACCATTTTTCCCACCTATATCACGGTGGCCCAGGCGGCCACGGAAATGCAAGGATCATGACTGAGACCACGAACGAAAGCAAAGATCGGCCCCGTCTGAAAGTCGAGTATAATCCCCTGGCCTGGTTCCCCTGGATTTTGGGTTTGCTTCTCTCCCTGGCTGGCACCTGGATCCTGTGCCGCCAGGAGACAGAGGTCTTTCCCTGGCTGGGCGTTCTGCTCTACGTAGCGGGGGCAGTCTTGACAGGGTTCGGAGTGGGTTTAGCCCTCAGCCTGGCCGACCCGACGGCCTGGGCCTGGGGGTCGATGGCTTCGATTTTTGCCCTTCTGGTGGGACCTCTCGGGGTCGTGATCGGGGTGAGCTGCTATCTTATGGCTCGGGGGCAGCCCACAGAGCAGCCCCTCACGGAGGTGGTCAAGGCTGAGATGTGGATCAGGGCTGAGGAACCCGAGGAGGTCGACGAACTCGTCCCTCTAGACTTGAAGATTCGTGAGCAGGTGCGAACTGAGCCGGTGGTCGACCTCCTACCTTACGCTGACGTTCAAACCGCTATCGCCATTGTTAAGCGGCTCCGCGACCGAGGGTTGCGCGACGATGTCGAGATGATCCGGAAAGTGGCCCAAGACCCTCGTCCCGAGGTCTACCAATATGCCATCGCCCAGATCGACCGTCTCGAGAAGCAATACTCGGACAAGATTTTTCGCACCGAGAATGATCTCAAAGCTAACCCTGCTCGGACCGAACTCCGCATTGAGTTAGCTCGGCACTATCTGGACTACCTCGAGAGTGGTTTGCTGGACGAGGGGCTCAGAGATTACTATTGGGAACTCACTCTCTCGCAGGTTTTCGAAGCGATGTTGACCCATCCCCGGGGTGAAGACCTGGCTGTCGACCTGGCCCACCTGCTTCAGCTGATGGGACTGCACAAAGAGGCCACTGAGATCGCAGAAGCGGCTCTCAAGAAGGATCCCAAGAATCTTCAGGGACAACTGCTGGTGCTGCAAACCATGGTGGAGCGGGCTCAAGCCGAAGGCAAGCCTTCGTTGCTCAAAGAGGCCCAGCGGCGAGCTTTGGAGTCGGCCTGGGCCATTCGAGTGCCCCGCAAGCGCCAACCCGGCCTGGGACCGACCTTCGATTTAGCTCACTTCTGGTTCGAAGGGAGAAAGAGCAATGCTTGATGTTGTTTTCTTGTGTGAGGGAACGTATCCGTTTGTTCCCGGAGGGGTCTCAAGCTGGATTCACTCTCTGATCGTCGGCATGCCGGACCTGTCTTTCGGCATCGTCTATCTGGCCCCGTCGGAAAAGGATGAACTCAAGCTCCGCTACGAGCTTCCGCCCAATCTGAAAGAGTTGGTGGTTTTCCCTCTTTACGACCTGGTCTACAAACCCCAACCAACCAGTCCTTTTAAGTCGGGGGCCTGGGATGAGGTCGCACCATTCCTGGAAGGGGTTTTGAAAGGGGAGGCCGTCGACTTCGATAGGGCTTTTCCCCACCTGTGTGGCAGCGCCGGCCAGCCTCCCACCCTGACCATGAAAGAACTGGCCACCTCCTACGAGTCGTGGCAACTGCTCACCGACGCCTATCGCAAGCTTTACGGAAAGTCGTCTTTTAACGACTTTTTCTGGTCCTGGCGCTACGCCTTTCTTCCTCTCTTTAAGCTGTTTCACGCTGATCTGCCCCAGGCTCGCCTCTATCACACCGTGACCACCGGCTGGAGTGGGATGATGGCGGCCATCGCTTCTCGCCGTCAGCAAGTGCCCTTCATCGTCACGGAGCACGGCCTCTACGTGAACGAGCGGAGGATCGAGATTTCTCAAGCCGACTGGATCTATGTCGATGCTCCTACCAGAGGCTCGCTCGAAATCGGATACGGAACGTTCAAAGAGATCTGGATCAATCTGTTCCTGGCTCTAGGCAAAATCTGCTACAACGGGGCCTCCCGTATCTACACCCTTTTTGAGGGCAATCGGCAGCGGGAGATCGAGTTTGGAGCTCCCCCCGAGAAGATCGAGATTATCCCCAACGGAGTGAACGTGGAGGCCTTCTCGCAGGTCACCGGCCGGGCTCTTCCGGAGTCTGACGCTTTTCGGGTGGGCCTGATTGGACGGGTCGTGCCGATCAAAGACATCAAGACCTTTCTGAAGGCGATCCGCCACGTCTCTCTGGTCATCGAGCAGCTGGAGGTCTACATTTGCGGGCCTACTGACGAAGATGAGCAATACTATGCCGAGTGCTTGACCCTGGTGGACGCTCTCGGTCTGAACGAGGTGGTCCAGTTCACCGGACGGGTCGATGTGCGGGAATACTATCCGTGTCTGGACGTTCAGGTTTTGACCAGCATTTCCGAGGGCCAACCGCTGGTGGTGCTAGAGGGATTCTGCTCTGCCCTTCCGTGTGTGGCTACCGACGTCGGTTCGTGCGCGGAGTTGATCAACGGGCGAGGACCCCAGGACGAAGCCCTCGGCCCGGCGGGTCTAGTGACTTGGGTCGGCAACGCTCGCCAGACGGCCGAAGCCCTCATCGAGCTTTATCGAAAGCCAGCCGTGCGTAAAGCGATGGGATTGGCCGGTCGTCAGCGCGTTGAGCGCTATTACCAACGCAATCAGATGCTTGAGTCCTACCGAACAATCTATCAATCTTACACCCGTGAGAAAGTGGAGGCCCGCTGATGGCAGGGATAGGATTTCGACTCCGATCATTTACCCAGGAAGGCACTATTGGCGGCTTTCTAAAGGGATATTACAACGCCGCACTGGTCGCCTCCGGGCCCTGGGTGTTAACGGTGGTGACCCTGATAGCGATTCAGTATTTGATGCGTCAGACAGCGGCCCGGACCGATCTCTTTCTGGAGACGATCATCTACATCTACGCCTTTAGCTTGATCACCACCGCCCCATTTCAGTTGGTGATCACCCGCTACCTGGCTGATATGCTCGACGCTCAGAAGCTGGGCGCTCACATCCCCTCTCTAGTATCGATCACGATTGTGTCGACGCTGTTTCACTTCGTTATCGGGCTTTGTTTTTTCTGCACGGTGTCGGTCAGCTGGCTCTTCCGTTTCGCGGCTGGGGCCTTGTTCGCGATGGTGGCCCAGGTATGGCTGATGATGGCCTTTGTGGGAGCGGTCAGGGCTTTTCACCTGGTGGCCACAGCCTTCGTCTCCGGCACTGTCGTGAGTGTCTTCGCTGCCTACTATCTGGGGCTTCGACTGGGTGAGCCGGGCTATCTGATGGGGATGCTGATCGGCAACGCCATCATCGTGGCCATCTGCCTCACCGCCCTGGCTCGAGAGTTTGAGTGCACAGCTTCTTTCAATTTTGAGTGGATGGAGTATTTTCGGGAAGTGCCCTATCTGCCGATGGCCGGGATGCTCTATTACGCGGCTATCTGGTCCAGTATTATGATCTACTGGTTCACCATCGGCGACCCGGTCCACCCCCACGTTCTGTTTGCCTACGAGCACATCGACCTGGCTTCGTTCTATGCCCAGATGACGATTTTGCCGACGGTGGTGATGTTTTATGTGCATAACGAAACCAGTTTCTACGAGGACTACCGAGGTTTCTACAATGCAGTGCTGGCCAAGAAGAGTCTCTCGGTCATCGAAGAGCGCCGCGAGAATCTGGTCACCAATTTAAAGGAAGCCTTCTTTAATCTGGGTCTCGTTCAGGCCGTCATTACCTTCGGAGCGGTGGCTTTCGCCCCTACCATCGCGACCACGCTCCAAATGTCGGAGCACGAACAGCAACTGTTCGTCAATATGTCGCTGGGAGCGGCTCCTCAGGTGATGCTGCTTTTTGTGATGGTGATTCTTTTCTACTTCCAGTTTTATAAAGAGGCGATGACCACCAGTGCCATCGCTCTGGTCGGCTGTTTGGTTACCGGATTTTTCACCATCTGGCCGAAAGAGCAACCCGACTATTTTGGTTTCGGTCTCCTGGTCGGCACCGGTATCGGCCTGATCATCGGTCTTTACTGGCTGTTTGACCGTCTCTCCAGACTGGAGTATATTACCTTTTCTTCCCAACCTCTGGCCGAAGAGGTTCCATTTCGACAGGACATGCTTACCTCTCGCGGGGGATTCGGCAAATACATCGTTCAGGACGGAAAGCTCCTGAAGGATACGGAGATAGCGGTATGAATCGACTGCATTACGCCTGGGAGACGACGCTTCTTTATGGGGCTGTCTGCTTCATCGGCATGATATTCAATAGTGGGAACTGGGCCTTTGTGGGCACGGCCTTCCATCCGTTCATTTTGGTGATCGCGATCGAGGCTATCCAGTATGGACTCCATCAGTCGCTCTTTGCGGCTCTGGTAGGGATCTTGCTCTACCTCTTCGCGGCTGGTGGTATCAGTGGCCACGCCATCATCCTTTTCTCGATGGCGGCCACCGCTCTGTTGCTGGGCCTGACTCAAGAAGCCCGAAATCGGCAGCTGAGAGAGACCCGCTCCGAGTTGGAGGAGGTCCGAAACGACCAGGAACGCCTACGTCAGAGAATCAGCGTCTTGACGGCCGCCAACGAGGAACTCAACGAGCGGATTTTGGGCGAAGTGAACACCGTTCAGTCGTTTTCTGAGATCGCTCGCCGGCTGTCAGTACTGGACCGCGATGACCTCTATCCTGCCGTTTGCGAACTGATGCGGGATTACATCAACGCCACCGAGTCCTCTTTCTATGAACTGTCTAACGAGAAGTTGGTGCTCCGCGCCCAGGCCGGCTGGGAGTCGGTTCCTAAAGAAGCCAAGATCATCGAGGCCGGGGACGGACTTCTTTGGGAGGCTCTCAGACTGGGCCAACCGGTCAGTGCCATCGACCTCGATATCCCTAATCGAGCCGACAACGACCCGAGCCGCCGCTACAGTCGTCTGATGGCAGCACCGGTGCTTCACCCCGAGAGCAAGAAACCGATCGGGGTGGTGGCCGTCGACCGGATGCCGTTCAGTCGCTTCCACGGTGCCAGTGTGAAGATTCTGGGAGTCGTGGCCCGTTGGGCCGGCGACTCGCTCCACAACGCGGCGCTCTTCGAACAGCTGCGTGAGCAAGTTAAATCGGGAACCACTGCGACCGCCTAGGGGGAAGTCATGCTGAGAGAACTGTTTCAAGGCATCAAGGCCTTCGTGATCGGGGGGGAGCTTCCGACGCCCGAAGAGAGCCGATTCGCGCCCCGATTGCTGTGTCAGTATAGGGTCAATCTGCTGATTCGCGACCAGGAAGAAAAGTGTTCGGTGGTCGACATCGGCACCACCGGCTTGAGACTGGAAAACCTGCCTGAGGTGTCTAAAGGCGAACGCCTCTGGATCTCCTATCCTTTGTCAACGGCCTTCCAAGCCGACCACGGGATGGAGGTTGAGGTGATGTGGACCCGCGTTCGGCCTCACGATAAGATCCGGGTAGCTGGAGTTCGGTTCGTCAGTGACCAGCTTGAAGGCACCTGGGTTCGTACTCTCCAGGAGGAGACGGGCCTCCATGGCAACTCGACCTTCCAGAAGCGAAAGCACGTCCGTCTCGCGACTACCCTCAAGGCCGAATTGAGAGACCTTTCCACCGGCCGTTTTCTGACTCAGGGCAAAGTGAACAACCTGAGTGTGGGAGGTGCCCTGATCGAATCCCCGGATTCGCTCAAGAGCGGCCATCAGGTGATGGCTCTGGTGGGTCCTCACTTGAACTATCCAACCCTTTCAGTCCACGCCAAAGTACTCAACAGTCGGGCTGACGACGAAGACGGCATCTTTCTCCACAGTATTCAGTTCGTAGACCTCACCAAGAAACAGCTCAAGACTTTGGAGCGTCTGGTTCTCAAGATGTTGGAAGGACGTTCCCTGAGCTAATGAAGAGATACCCTTACCTCTTTCTCCTGATTCTTCTTCTGGCTGGTTGCGCTGTCAAAAGTCAGGTCCACTACGAGCGGGGGGTGGCTTTGCTGCGCGACCGAGAATTTGAAGAGGCCGCAGTGCAGCTGAGCCAGGCTATTGAGCAGGCTCCTCGCTTTGCCACGGCCTACGTCAAACGAGGCTACGCCTATAGTCGGCAGGGTCTTTATGAGAAGGCTCTGGAAGACTATCGGGTAGCCATCGAGTTGGCCCCCAAGAACGAGACGGTCTATTATGACCGAGGTCTACTCTACGACGAGATGGGCGATCACCGTCAGGCTGCGCTGGCCGACTTTGACAAATCCCTTCAGTTGAATCCCGACAACGCTTTCGTCTGGGCTGCCAGAGGCAACGTCTACCTCAAACTGTTGCAGTTTGAAAGGGCTATCGAGGACTACAATAAAGCGATTGAGTTGAATCCTAAAGAGGTCATTCCGTATTCTTCGCGGGGCAATGCCTATCTGGAGCTGCGCGATTTTAAACGATGCATCGAGAGCTACAACCAGGCGATTGAACTCGACCCCGAGCACGCTCTGGCCTATGCTGGAAGAGGCTATGCTTATCTCGAACTAGGAAATTACAAGAAGGCTCTTGAGGATGCTGAGAAGGCGGTCAAACTCGACCCTCATCTAGGGGCCGCCTACCTCACTCGTGGCTACGCCTACATCCGCGCTCTGGGTGATTACAAGAGAGGCATTGCCGACTACACCAAGGCAATCGAACTCGACAAAGAAGAGGCCCAGAGGCGAGGGAAAGCTGAGAGCTTTTTTTACGCCTACGTGGCTCGCTGTGACGCCTACCGCGAGATAGGAGAGTTGGAGAAGGCTCTCAAGGACGGGGACCGCGCCATCGAAATTAACCCCGCCTACGCCCAGGCCTATCTAAGCCGGGGCAAGGTTCATCAGGCTCTCGGCAATACCGCCCTGGCCTCTCGAGATTTCGACAAGGCGGTCACTTTGTTTGGCCAGTCGGCCTACGCGATGTCGGCTCGAGCCTGGCTTCACACCGAGCAAGGTCGTTATAAAGACGCTCTTTCCGACTACGATGCCGCTCTGGACCTGAACCCTGACTACGCCGACGCCCACTACGGCAAAGGCAACGTTCTGGTGAGGCTGAAGAGGTATCAGGATGCGATTGACGCCTACAATCAGGCGGTCACTCTCAACCCCGGTTACGCTTACGCTTACTCGGCTCGAGCCAGCGCTCATCTTGGGATGGGCCAAAAGAAAAAGGCGCTCGATGATTACAACAAAACGCTCGATTTAGCCCCTCGCTTTGGCTCTGCCTACTATGCTCGGGCCGGGGTCTACTCCGAGATGGGAAGTTACGAGCAAGCCATCGAGGATTACAAGAAAGCGCTCCAATACGGCCTCAACCCTCAGCTCAAAAAAGACGCCGAGAAAGCGATCGCGCGTCTCAATAAGAAAGTCCAAAAAGGCTAATACATCGACTCGACGATATCCTCCAGGGCGCGGGCCGGGTCAGAGACTGAGGCGTAGCGCTGCTCGGGGGCAAACTGGAGCATTTTGGTGACGATGGCGTCCACGGTTTGGGGGACTTCTGGTCGAGCCTCACTGGGGGAGGGGATGGGTTGGTCGAGGGAGTCGACCATCCGTTTGCCCCAACCCTCTCTTGGTGGTTTTCCGGTGAGCATTTCGTAGAAAACCGCTCCACAGGAATACTGGTCGGCTCGGGTATCGCAGTGCTTAGCCCCTTTGATCAGCATCTCCGGAGCCATGTAGGCAGGCGTTCCCAGGCTTGTGCCAGTGGTGGTCACGCTGACATCGTTCTGGCTGCGGGCCAAGGCAAAGTCGATAATTTTCAACTCTTCTTCAAAGACGATCAGGTTCTGGGGTTTGATGTCTCGATGAAGAACCCCGGCTTTGTGGGCGAACTCCAGGCCCTGGAGCATTTGCAGCCCCAGTTTGAGAGCTCTCTCAATCTGAAGGCCGCCTTCGGGCAAAATGTCTGACAGAGGCTCCCCTTTAGTCAATTCGTAGACTAGGTAAAATTTGCCGCGGTGGTCTCCGCCGCTGAGGCACCGACTGATGTTGGGGTGGTCGAGTTCGTGACTCGAGAGCATTTCACGGTAGAACCGGGCTTGAAAATCGGGTTCATCACAGGCCTCCGGGCTGAACAGCTTGAGAGCAACTTCGCCGCCCCAAATCCTCTGGGTCGCTCTGTAAATTGTTGCGTTGGTGCCTTTATTGATGACTTTGCCTAGCTTGTAGGGGCCGAACTTTTCCACCGCTCCGAAGTCGGATGCACTGGCTCGATATTCACTGGAGTCATTCTTCTTGAATCTGTTAAGAAAACCGCTGACAGCTTCTTTGAGTCCCATGAGCAGACCAGACCACCTCGCTCGTCGCCATTCGCCGCTCAGGCTCAATTCTACTCCTGGTTGAGTGCTCGGCGAAGAAGGGTGGGGTCAACGACCGTGTCGTCCTCGGCCAGCACATCCACCCCGGCCAGATGGTCAAGACCCAAGCGTTGAGTGAGACGCTTGCGAGTGCGTAGGAAAAGCACGGTCTTCCCTCTTTGAATGCCCGTCGGTTGGTGGAAAACTCCGGGGCCGAGGAAGGCGACGGGTCGGTCGGCGCACGGTGAGTTGAGCGTCTTCACGAACCGAATTTACCTCAAAAATCGTAAACTTTTTGAGGCATTCTTGTAAACAGGTTGTCACTTTTGCATGGGGAAGGAAAGACGATGGCGAGGTTTTTGGTGGCCCTGCTTCTCCTGGCGGCTGCGACGGCGGCCTTCGGCTCCTATTGGAACCAACTACCCCTGCTGATCGTTTACGTCGAGGGGGGATCGCCCGAGGTGTTCGACCAGACTGCCTATCGCCGAGC
>CAYRFU010000130.1:0-12381 GCA_964423525.1 uncultured Burkholderiales bacterium
TTCGATAGCTGATGCAATAATCGCATCCGTAATTCCCTCAAACTTCATCTCTCCGCGGTCTCCGCGCTCTCCGTGTTAAAACACAAAATAGCTCAACCAAAGGAAAGAAAGCAGCCGACTGGGCCATCGACCATCGAGAACGGCAGGCTGTAGCTCGTAGTCCAACGGGCTCCGTTCTCTTTGAGAACGACCATCGCTCTCCCCGTGCCCGTCTCGGTCGAGAAGGTGGTCGCCACCAGGTGCTCAGGCTGCTCTTGAGTAACGCGGTAGGCTCCCGGTTGGAAGCTCTCAATGATCAGGTCTTCGTGGTCGATTCGCTGACCCCCAATGGGCTCGGGAAACGTGGCTGGTGGCTCGTTCTGGAACCACCTGGTGAGCCTCGTTAAAAAAGGGATCCGCCTGAAACCTCCTGGGGGAGAGGCTACACCGTTTCGATGAAATCCCGCTGAAAGAGTTCATTCCGCTTGTGACGATCTTTTAACACCCTCTTGATAACCTGAGGTCAAGCAGGAAATCTAGGAGGGCCGAAATGATAGGAAGAATTGCCAGTGCCGTAGGCAGGAACCGTTTGGTGAGAGCTGCGTAGCGGGGCCGCTTGCAGCTGCGGGCTGCACCACCGTTTGTCACGGGGACCTCTGCCATACTGGGTTATCACGGGAAGGCGAGTCTTTCATCGGAGGGGCTGTTCTGGGTCTCACTTTGGGTGCTATTGCCAACAGCGGTCCCACCTATCATCACTACCATGCCGCGCCAGTTTGCTCACCCTATTACTGCCCCCCTTACTACGCTAACGGAGCCGAAGGGCCAGACGGAGGCGCTCCCCACGAGGTCGCCAAAGAGGTTCACTGTGAGGTTGCAGACCCACGCAGCCCAACGGTGGAGAGTCTTGCGGCACCTGAGCCCCAGAGAACCGTAAAGGTGACGGCTCGCTTTGCTGAGACCGGGGGAGCCTTCCTGGTTGGCTTGCCCGACGGTGGGCAACGTCTGTGCCAGTAACGTGCGGATAATTCGTCGCGCTCTGACATCCCTGGCCGTGGTTGGGTCTCTGGGGGCCTGTGCCACCCATCACCCGGCGACACCCATTGAGCATCAAGCGGCGCAATCGTGTCAGAGTCAGGTGCTCTCAAGATTCCCTTCGGTGGTGACGGAACAGGGTCAAGATGTTTTCGAGACGGCCCGGGAGCGCCACCGAGACCATCTCGGCCACGACTACAGCTTTCAGGTCGTTGAAGATCCCGGCCAGCCTGAGCTGGAAATGATGGGCGTTTGTCCCGGAGGATGGGTGTTCGCAACCCCCGCTTTACTTGAGAACCGGACCGAAGCAGAGAAGGATTGGTTGTTTGCTCACGAGTTCGGTCACGAGGAACTCGGCCATTTCGAAAGCCACCTCGGTGCTACTCTGGACGGCCGTAGGGTTCAAGAGGGGCAGGCCGACTGCTTCGCTCAGCTGCTCACCGGGGCGTCCGAAGGTCTAGCCTCTACCGTGATTACCGTCTTGGACCCCAACCCCACCTACCGATTGGCCAACCTCGCCTCGTGCCCTAGCCGTTAGTCTATTTCGGTTCGTCTTTGAGGAGACCGGCTTTTTCCAGCAACGTCTCATCGGGGTTCTTGGCGCCGAAGAAGGTGACAGCCAACCCGGTCAAGCTGGTGCCGGCACCGACCAGCAGAAAGGGAGCCGCGGCTGGAAAGAACACAGCGCTCAACATCAAAGCGCTACCGGTGGCGATCAACCCATTACCGGCAGCTTTTCCGGTATCCCCTTCCTCGAGGGCTTTGATGGCCCCGTAACTTGAGACAACCGTACTCAGCGCCGTGCCGACAGGGCCGATAACCTGGCTCGTTGTCAGCAGAACATCGGCGATTTGGCCGTGTTGAAGCGCGCCTGCCAGGAAGGGTAGGTGGGTCATCTGGGAAACCGATCCACCGGCCTGGATAAGGTCGGAGGCAAACTGAACTTTGTCGTCCCGGGTCTCGAGGTCGTTGGTGAAGGCCGTCACCAAACTGGCGCCGACCACCACCGAGGAGAGCACTCCCGCCTGATCGGCTCTGGACACCCAGCCGAGAGCCTTGTTGACTTGCTCGACGCCGTGTTTCCGCAGCCCGCTGGCGAGGTTAGAGACCTTACTGCCGGCATCAGCCAAATCGCCCAGGTTTTCGGCCTTCAAAAGAAGGTCGGCCACCACTTCCGCTTCGTCTTCTGAGAGAGTGGGCAACTGCGAGGCCGTGCTGGCCGCGATCAGGCCTTCGGTGACCGTGCTCCTATCACTTTTCTTGAGGTGATGAAGGGCCTGGGCTGCAGATTCTTCTAGAATCTTTTTCGTGACCTCCTGGGAAGCTTCCGGGTCGAGGGCCGCCACTTTTCCGAGCTCTTTGGCCATCACCTCGGCCGCCTGTTGGGGGTCAAGCTCAGTCAAATGGTGATGAAATTCGGCTCCCGTAAGGTATCCCTTTTGTTCCTGCAGAGCGCGGGTCGCACCCGCCTGCTCGACACTTTCGACTCGAAGGCCATTTAGCTTGGTCTGAAGTGTCTCGTCGCTGGTGATCTCTTGCCACTTCTGCTGCAGTTTCGGGCGGTCGATACGGTCGGCCAACTTGTGCTCGGGGTCATCGGCCATCTCTTTAGCTCGCAAAAGGCGGTCGAACTGAACCAGGGGAGTGGGTAGGTCTCGGTCGGCCTCTACCGCTCGTCGAAAGTTGCCGCGGTAGCGCTTGAGAGCTCGGTCCACCATCTTCTGGCTGAGGGGAGCGTCACTCTCCTCGGGCGTGCTGGAGAAAAGGTCAACAACCCCATCGAGGAGGCCTCGGGGCTGCGGTTGGGCTGGCTTGGGGGTCAGACGCACCGGAGCGCCAGAGTTTCTTTGAACAGAGTCACTTCTCACCCTTTCAAGAATAGAGCAGGAGGCTGAATTTTTTCTGAAATCGTGTTGGTTGCGGCGTCTTTTCATGGTCCTTTCAGGGAGATGGGGGACAACCCGGGGATGAACCTTTCTCCTGCCGGGAGGGCGGCGCGGGATCTGAGCCAGCGATACCGCCTGCAAGCCTCTCGCCCACTCGATGGCGACGAAGCCCTAGAACATTCCTTCCACCGTGACCAGGAGTGGTCAGGGTATAGCTCTCTGCTGGAGCAAGGAGCCCTCCATTTCTACCGGCAGGGAAAGACGGTCTATCGCCTTCAACACTCAAGTCCCACCGCTCTGGAGCAAACCCGAACCTATCTGGATGACTACAGCCAGGGCGTCGACCTTTTAATGTCTCATCCTCTGAAGGTTCTCGACCTCCCTGGAGGGGTAGCCAAACTGGCCGAGGTTCCCGGTCAGAACCCGACCCAGAAAGCCGAGACCTACCTTCGGCTGATCGACATCTACAGCTCCCAAGTGTGGGCCGATCGAGGGCTCGAGCGGTTGCCCAAGGGGGACGATTTCGAGCGCCTGCTTCCTTGCCTCGACCACCTTTCGGGGCTCGATTACGAGCAGGCTCTGGAGGCTACCGACATGGTTCTCGAGCTGCGCCAACAAGCCCCCACCCCCGAGCTGGGCTGGGACCTGGTCAGCCTGATGACCCAGGCGGTTGGATTAGGGGCTCAGCCTGAGAGTGCTCAAAACGCAGCTCGTTTGGCGGTGACCGCTCTGGAACCCCATCACCGTGAGAGAGTGATTCAGGTGTTGCAGAAAGCAGGCTCGGTGCACCTCGATCGAGACCTGTTCACCTTTTGCCATCTGCCTCTGGAGGCTTCCCTGGAGGAAAGGCTGAGGCTTTATGAAGCCGCTTTGAAAGCTAGCGGCGATGGTCGAGACGAGGTCGGACCCCGCCTGGCCCGATTCGTGGCCGAACTCGAACCCGGTCATCACTCCGAAGCCTTAGCCCGCTATCTCTCACGCCTGACTCTGGGAGAATGGGATCCGACTCCGGAAGTGGACTTGGAACAGGCCGAAGATTGCCTGGTCATCGATGGGGTCAGGCTCGAGCGTCATTGGTAGCGGTCAGCTGGTTGTTGGAACAAAGAGGGCGCTGACTCATTTCCAGATGGAGCTTGCCACCGGGTCGATAGGGATGAGCTCTTACAACCTCGAGGTTGAGTTCGATCCCCAGTCCCGGCTCAGTGGGAGCCAGCATATAGCCCTTGTCCCACTCCAGCCGCTGACTCAGGATCTGATCGTGAAACTCGGTCTGGATGGTTTCCAGGATGAGGAAGTTAGGGCTGGCGAACCCGACATGAGTAGCGGCCGCGTGGGCCACCGGTCCACAATAGATGTGGGGGGCGATCTGGGCATTGAAAAGTTCAGCGAGTTGGGCGATTTTTCGAGTCTCCCAGATGCCTCCACTCCGGCCCACGTCAGGCTGAAGAATGGTAACTCCTGCCTTCAAAGCCTGGTGAAACTCAACTCGGGTGGTCAACCTCTCTCCCGTGGCTACAGGGATCGAAGTGGCGGCGGCGATGCGGGCCAGCGATTCGAGCTGATCGGGAGGACACGGTTCTTCGAACCAGAGGGGGTCAAACTCCTCGAGCCTGCGAGCCAGGCGGATAGCCGAGGAGGTGGTCATCTGGCCGTGGGTTCCGAAGAGGAGGTCGGCTCGATTCCCTACCGTTTCCCGTAAGGCCCGAAAGTTCTCTTGGCAGCGAGCGAGCTCGACCAAGGAAAGCTCTCGACCTCCCTGGAAACTGTAAGGTCCAGCCGGATCCTGTTTGAGAGCGGTAAAGCCTCGTTCCAGGTATTTGAGGGCGGCTCGGCAGGCTGGCTCAGGTTCGTGATAAACGTCGCCCCGCTCGTCTTCAGGGAGGATGTCGGGATAGAGATAGGTGTAGGTTCTCAGACGCTCGTGAAAACGGCCACCGATCAGATTGTAGACCGGCTGCTCGTAGGCCTTACCGAGGATGTCCCACACGGCCATCTCCAGACCGCTAAAGACACCCATCAGGGAGAGGTCGGGTCGCTGGGTGAAGCCGGCCGAATAGACTCGCCGGAACATGGTTTCCATCTCTTGAGGGGCCAACCCGGCCAGGTAGCGAGAGAAGATGTCCTCCACCATTCGACAGGCCACCTCACCACAAAAGGGGATGCCGTAACACTCGCCGACTCCCGTGAGACCGTTGTCGGTGGTGACCCGGACCAACACCCAGAAGGCTCCTCCCAGACCGCTCGGGGGAACGGTGACGAAGGTCTCGACTTCGGCTAAACGCATGGCGCCTCCAACAAAAAAAGCGCCGCCCTTCGGCGGCGCGGGATGGTTGAGCCTTCGCTAATCTTGGAGCAGGTCCTTGAGGTCCTTCTCGGCCAGCTGCTCATAGGTGTGCTGGTTGATCCGGAACCAGAGCTCACGGTCGCTCCGACGGAGGTAGGTCTGGCCGTTCTCTCTGGCCAGTTCGAAGGTGAACTCTCCTGCCTTCAGCGTAGCGTCTGGGTCGAAGCTGTCCTCGACGGGCTCGATCACGGTCAGGCCGGTGAGCTGGCGGACCAGTTCCTGGCATTTTTGCTGGTCCAACGCTCCCCGCTCTTCCGGTTCGCTCTTCCATTCGGTGCCTGTTTTGACCAGGACGAAGTCGCCGCCTTCGAGGCGAGTTGGGTTTTTGACCGCGAGGAGTCGCTTGTCGAGCCATTGGAGGTCGTTTTGATAGACATCGTAACTCGAGAGCGGAACGGAATAGACAGTCGTTTCGTCGGCCAGACGGAGGTGGGTCTTGCCGAAGGAAGGAGTCGAGCCCAGGAAAAAGCGGGTTAGCTCTTGTTGACCGTGAAAAATCACGACGCGACGCTGGAACGTCTCTTGGGTTACTTCAAACCGCTCCTGACTCTGGCTCCTTTGACTGACTGGCCAGCCCCGCTTCAAGGTCTTGAGGTCGGCTAGAAGCTTGCTCACCCGCGAAGCGTCGACGGGAAGATCGTGAAGTTCGGGCAATTGCCAACTTCCGTCCACTCGAGTCAGAGTGGCCACCTCCCCATCAGCACCCTCGATCTGCAGGCGGTCGACCGTCCCTTCAAACCCGAAGAGGGGCTCAGGGGTTGCATCCTGGCGCTGGCTAGACCACAACACGCCGGCCAGGGCCAGTTGAAAGATGAGGGCGAGAAAGAGTCCGTTGCGTAGTCTCCTCATTTGGATACCTCCCACAAGTCTCGGTAGTGTTGATGGCGACGCCGCACCCAGGCCATTTGGATGATAGCCACCAGGCCTAAACCCAGCAGGACCAGAGCATAGTTGAGGTATTCCCAGAACATTTGGGTCTCTTGCTTCATGGGGGGAAGGGTGCGATTGAAGTGACCACGACCCCGGATGGCCAGCAGACCTTCGTCCTCCAAAGCCCAATCGAGGACGTTGGTCATCAAGACCACCGTGGTTTCGTAGCCGTTGGTTCCGGTCCCGATCAGTCCCAACACATCGTCGCGCAGGAAGTCGTTCGAAGAGAAGAGGACCAGTCGAGCGGAGTCTGGCGAGTGAGTCAGCTGGCTGGCGTAGCTCTTCTCGTCGAGGGGCGAATCTTTTTCGGCGAA
Organism: uncultured Burkholderiales bacterium; assembly: GCA_964423525.1. Classification (GTDB taxonomy): domain Bacteria; phylum Vulcanimicrobiota; class Xenobia; order Xenobiales; family JADMJV01; genus CAYRFU01. Next base: position 6,489 of record CAYRFU010000130.1, read on the forward strand.
GTAAGACTCGAAACGCCCCGAGGCTACCACGGCCAGAGTATGGGCCTGGGATTCACCGGTGGGTCCGTAGAGGCTCGCTCCCGTGGCATCGAGGCGAGGCATCACATCGGCCAGCGAACTGGTCCAACTCTGACTCGAACTCTTTAGCAGACTGGTGACCTCCCGCTCTCGGTTCTTTTCCTGATCGACAGTGATCGGCGAGGCCCAGGTGAGAGTCGCTTGCCGGAAATCGGCCGTGATCGGGTGCTCGGCCACGGCATCCTCTCTCACATCAACGAAGAAGGGATATTCCAGCAGCCTCAATTCCCGTAACGGGAACCCGTTCACCATTCGGGTTACCGGCACAGGCAGAGCGTTGCTGCGAGGGTCGAGTACCATCTCGTCGGTCAGAGTCAGACCGTGGTGTTTGAGCCAGTCGGTCAGTCCGCTCTCGACCTGGTCAGCCTGGAGTTGGCGACCACCCAAACGGACGCTCTTGGGAGAGGTGGCCAAAACCACCGTGCCGCCTTTCATCAGAAACTGGTCGATGGCGAAGACTTGCTTGTCATCCAGCTCCTTGGGAGCCAGGACGACCAGGATGTCGGCTTCTCCTGGGACTTCCCCCTGAGCCAGGTCTGTGGTGACCACTTTCAGGTTCTCCTCGAGGCCAGCCTGAAGCTGGTTGAATCCCGCTTCATTGCGGCTCGTCTGGGGGGTGACCAGGGCCACGGTCTCGGTGAAGCCGGTAGCAAATCTCTTTAAACCGGCTTCCAGGTTCTTCTTGAGGGTTTCTTTTTTCAGGTCGGCCAGGGGGAGCTGGTAGACCGTTTCCCCCTGGGCCAGAGTGAGATAGAAATAGAAGGTCTGGTCGCCCCGAAGGTCGGTGGTCATCGGTTGGAAGCCGAACCGCTCGATAACCGTCTCATCAGGTTTGGTCTGTTCGAAAAGGAACCGGTCTTCGGCCAACTCGGCCATCTCCTGGCCAAGCTCGTCGACCACTCCCCGGAACTCTTCCAGGGCTTCAGGGAGCTGACCGTCGATATAGGCTGTCAGAGTCACAGGCGATTCGATGGCATCAAACAGGGAGCCGCCGGCCTGATAGGTTTCCACCACCTTTTTGACGGTTCGAGTCAGGTCGTATTCGGGATTCTTCAGGCCTACCTCCAAGTCGCCTTCACCCTGCGATTTGACTTCGATCAGGTCCTGGAATCCCAACACCTGGTGCTGGTCTCCATACTGGATGAGCACGTTGAAATAGGCGCTCACGATGGAGGCCTGGTAGCGATCGGCCATCTGCATCGGAACAGGCCGGATGTTGAACTGCTTGTTGGCCTCCTCTTCCAGCTCGGGATCGTCAGCCGGGTCGACGAACTCCACTCTCACTCGTTGGCCGCCGGCCAAGCCGAATTCGGTGATCAAGTCTTTCAACTGAGGGACTAGAGGGGCCAACAAAGGATGGGTCTTGGCGCTGAAGTAGCCCCGGATCAAGAGCGGCTCCTGGAGGTCGTTGAGCTGCCTTTCGGTGGTGGTTGAGAGAGAGTACTGCTGGCCCTCGGTCACGTCCAAACGGAACGATGTGACTTGCCCGAGCCAGAGATTGAGTCCGACGACGTTGGCCACCACCAGGGCCGTGATGGTGCTCCAATGGCTGTATCGGGGTGAGCTCTGATGGTGACTCCATCTTTCCTTTTCGAGAACGAAGGTGTTCAGGCTCAGAAAGGTGAGCACGACCCCAGAATAGTAGGCCAGATCTCTCAGGTCGATGACTCCCCGAGTGATCGATTCGAAGCGTGACCCGAACCCTACCAGGCGCAGCCAGTCCGCCACCGAGTGACTGAACAGCTCGGTCATCGTGGCGCTTCCAACAAGATAGAAGGCCCCGCTCAAAGCTACCGCTGACAGGAGGCTCACGATCTGATTATGGCTTCTTGCTGAGACAAACAGGCCGATGCTCAAATAGGCCGCTCCCAGCAGGAAGGCTGCCAGGTATCCAGCCACCACCGGTCCCCAGTCGAGGTCACCCATCAGGCTGACGCTGATGGGGAGGGGTAGCGTGATGGTCAGGGCGATGGCCAGGAGGGCCAGGCAACCCAAGAATTTCCCGACCACGAAGTGCCAGAGGGGAACGGGTTGAGTTAAGACGTGCTCTAGAGTGCCGTGGCGTCTCTCTTCGCTCCAAAGTCGCATGGTCAGCGTGTTGGTCAACAAGATCAACAGCAAGGGCATCCATTCGAACATCGGTCGCACGTCAGCGATGTTGCGCGCGAAAAACGCTTCTCCCCAGAAAAACACGAAGAGCGTGACTGCGGCGAAGGTGCCCAAGAACAGATAGGCTATGGGGGAAGAAAAGAAGAGTGTGATCTCTTTGGCGGCGATGCGGGCCAAAGTTTGTCGTTCAGGCTGCATGGCTTACCCTCGCTTCCTGATTGTATTGGTGGAAAAGAGCCTCCAGATTCTTTTGCTCGAAGCCCAGTTCGTAAAGGTCGGCCTCGGCCGTCGCCACCGCTTTGGCTACGGCAGCGCTAACTTGAAGCGGGTCGGCACTCTCGTGGAGTTTGAGACGATAACGGTCGTCGGCCATCTTCTCAACCTGCTCGACCCCGTCGAGAATCTCCAGTCTGTCTGGCTCTCGCAAAGACGTTCTGACCACCAGTTGCTTACTCTGGCGGAGTTCGGTCATTTTGGCATCCACCACCAGCTCTCCGCGGCGCAGGATGAGGACCCGATCGCATAAAGCCTCGACCTCTTGCATAATATGAGTCGACAAGATGACAGTGGCGTCTAAGGCGATCTTTCGGATCAGCTGGCGCATCTGCTCGGTCTGGGACGGGTCGAGGCCGTTGGTCGGCTCATCCAGAATCAGAAGTCGAGGCTGGCCGAGGATGGCCTGGGCCACTCCTACTCTCTGTTTGAACCCGCGTGAGAGGGTCGAGATCGGCTCGAACAGTTTCTCTTCGATAGCGGTCTCGCGAACCACTCGTCGAAGCTCCCCGGCTTTGTTCTCTCCCTCCAGACCCTTAAGGTCTGCTACGTAGTCAAGGTAGTCGGCTACCACCATCTCCGGGTAGAGGGGTAAACTCTCGGGAAGATATCCCAGGTTTCTCTGAACGGTTTTGGGGTCTTGAGCCAGGTCGACCCCATCCACTTCGGCTCGACCCTCATCGGCTTCTAAATAGCCGCTGAGCATTTTCATGATGGTCGTCTTCCCGGCTCCGTTGTGGCCCAGGAGACCGACGATTTCACCCTGGTCGATAGCGAAGCTGACCTGTTTGACAGCTCGGAACTCTCCGTAACTCCGGCTTAGATCTTGAACTTGAAGCACTTTCTCCTCCTTCGTTTGTTCGATTGTGAAGAAGGCAGAAGGGGAGGGGGGCGTTGTTGGCCCCCACCAACCATGACGTATTTCGTCACGCTTCTCATCAAACTCGTGAAACCCTACCCCATAATTTTCTAAAGCCAGGATTAGAGCGATGCTTGTGATGTGTTAGAGCCGTGTTAGAGGTCGTTTTCCAAAGAGGCCTCAAAGCTGCTCAAGTAAGCTAGCAACACGATGAAGATTGTAGGCCTATGCTCACGCCGCCCTCTTGGAAATCCCCAGGTCCATGCCTCTTACCAGGAGTGTTCTCCGACAATCGAAGGCGTTGACCAATGTGAGATTACTGCGGAAAGCTTCACCCCTCAACAGAGAGACCAATTAGTGGCGCTAGCTCAGTCACCCGAGCGGGAGAGGTTGCCGCGCTGGGCCGCTTTCGGGCTGGCTCATCCCGCCCTTCTGGGCTTCTCTCTCCACCAGGCTGGGGCCACAAAACCGCCTTGTGGGGAGGATAGTCAGCTGCTTCGGGCCTGCCGAAAGAGCGCCCAGAAGATCGAGAGGATCACGGCCAAGATAGAGGAGCCTGAGCTAGCTCAACTGGTGAGGGTCGGTGCCCTGGAAGCGCTCCAAACGATCAGCCAGGGTTTATCTCTCGAGTCCGTCGGCTCGGCCGCGTCCAACGTCTTGAGCCGAATTGAAGACTTGCAGCCAGCTCAAGCCCGGATTCTCATGAAGGCCGCTAGTTCGACCCTCTACCAGGTCATCAACACGGCCGGTGACCCGCAACTCAGGACAAGTTTACCTCCCGAGCCAGGGCCCAAATATCTGGCTCAGTTGGCCGCCCACAGCCCCGACCCCCAGGTGAACTGTTTGAAGTTTGTGGGCGAGGCTCAGGTGGTGCAGCCAGGTGGTAAGGTGCAGGAGTTTTTCGATGGGAAGTCTTCGGCTAGGCGGGAGGATTGGGGGGAGGTGCTGAGGACTCTCGGTTTAGAACAGCGCCAGGGGGTAAAGTTAACGGGCAACGGCTCAACCAGTAAGGTCGAACTCGGCCTCTTCCAAGCCCCCGGTGCTTCTGACACTGACCCCGGTCTGGCGGTTCTCAGCTTTCGCTCGTCGACCGAAGCGCCGTTCAGCGCCCTCTATTGTCTGCCAGACTCTTCGCTAGCTCGTTCTGCTTTGAGTTCTTGTTGGGACCTCACGGAGTTTGGCTGGAAGCTACCATGAGCGAACAGAAGCTCCTCTCCCACTCAACTCTGACTCTGTTGGATCCTCTCGGCTCTCATCCTGAGGTCTTGAGAGGCGACGGTCCGGCCTCTTCCCTTGCTCGCGACCAGGCTGCGGCGCTGGTCAATCAGGTCTTCTCTCAGGTTTTGAGGCTGTCGAGCGAACCACCCCAGCTCAACCAGATCCAGCGGGGTTCTCAGCAGCGGGCCAACCCTCAGGATCTGGCCGCCCTATCGGGTTCTCAGATCCAGCGTTTTGTGGCTGTCGAGTCGGAACCGGTGGAGACAAGGTGGAAAGGTTGGCTTCACTTTGGCACCGATAACCCGGAGCTTTTAGATTTCGCCATGTCCGAGGCGGGAACGGTCCACTATGAGGCTGACCCCCACCAATGGCGGGTGGCCCGCCTGGTGAGAGAGGCCCAAACGGCGGCTTCGCGCCAACCGGACCCAGAGACCCAACAGGCCTATCGAGTGGGAGCCGCGGCCGTTCTCAAAGAACTCGACCAGGGCGTTTTGTCGAGTCACAAAGTGGTCCGTCTCGCCCAACAGGCTCAACAGACACTCTCTCACCAGGAGAGGCTCACCAGACCCACGCGGAAGGCTTTGGTGGAGGGCACGGTCGAGACCCTTAGGAACTTTGTCCGACAGGACCCGGCCCTTCGGATGACCAATGGCTTGCCCGAGGCCGAGGACCCCCTGGCTTTGATTCACCTAGCCGCGCTCAATCACGAACAATCGGCCGAGGAGCTACCAGCCGAAGAGGCCTCGCCACCGAAGGTCGAGCACCCGGCTCTCGAGCTCCATTCTCGCCGAACAGGTTTCTTCGGAACTGGCCACGAGCCTGACGGGCGGAGGGCTCTCGATGACCTTCTTTCTTTTGGCGAGGCGGTTCAGCCTGACCAGTTTGGGAGCTTCCAACAGAACTCCGATGGGCAAGCTCAGTCAATGCTGACGGCTGCTGCTAAGGAGGCCAGTTTTCTCTCTCTCTACCACGATCCCAGGCTCGACCAGACCGGAGCCCTTTACAAGCAGTTCGCCGAGCTGAATCCCCAGGCAGACTCGTTGCTTCGAACCCTGGCCCTCGAGCCTCGCCAAGAGAAGACCTTCGGCCGATACAAGATAACTCTCTATCAGGTCCCGGGGGCCGCATCGAATGCCCCCGGCGTCATCCGGTTAGACCTGCGGGAGATGGTGACGGGCCAGAACTTTGGTCGCCGTAGTCAAGACCTTAAAGGGGGATCCGAGCATCTCTTCCTGTTAGACAATAGCCATCAGGCCTGGGCTCGACTTCCCGAGGATGTTGCAGCTTCCAACGAGCTCGAGGCCCACGTTGCGACTTACTTGTCGGTCTTGAGGCTTGAGGAGATTTCGGCTGGTC
>CAYRFU010000130.1:12391-17691 GCA_964423525.1 uncultured Burkholderiales bacterium
GGTCGGTTAAGCCTGGGCCCAGAGCCTCGCTTCCAGGTTGGCGACTCTCCCTCAGCCTCGGGCGCCCACCATTGTGCCGCTCTGTTCGACAGTACTCTACGAAGACTGGGTCTTTGAGTCTCCTTTCAGGGAGTACCCAACAAGGATTCAGCCATTCTCTCTCTCGCCCAGGCCCGCCACTTCTTGGAGGGCTCCGAACGTGAAGGCTGGTCGGTTAAGGCAGAAGGCAACTACATTTCGAACCTGCGTGAGGGCCTCCCCGAAGGTCATGCCCAAGAGGTCACCAAGTGGGATGACGGTCTGATTGTCAAAGTTCAAGTCCCCACGGCTGAAGGGGTTGCTCGTCAAACCCTCTACGGCAACTACAACACTCTCTGCTGCCTGCACGAATCGATCACTTTTGAGTGAGCTGGGCCTGAGGAGGCGAGGCGGTCAGGTCTAGAGGGTAAAGACCCGGGAAGTCAAAGACGTCAAAGTGAAAAAAATGAGCTGGCTCCTGGGCGGGGCCTTGGTATTACTAGGAATTTGGTGCTTTAAACAAGTGGCGAGAGCGGCTCATGAGCAGCCCAAATTTAGCCTACAGGAGCGAGTCGGAGAGGTCGAAATCCGTCTCTATGAGCCCTATATCACGGCCAGCGTGAAGGTCGAGGAAGACAAGATGCGCCCCGCTATGAACTCCGCCTTCCGACGTCTGGCAAACTATATTTTTGGCGGCAACAAGAAGAGTCAGAAGATCGCCATGACCTCTCCGGTGGAGTTCCAAATGGAAGAGGAAGGCTCGACCATGCTGTTTATGATTCCCTCGGGCTACAAGCTCGACGAGCTTCCCCAACCTGACGACGCTAGCATCGTCTTCGAGGAGCAACCTCAGCGTCTCCTGGCCGCTCTCCGTTTCCCTGGACAGATCGATGAAGATATGTGGCGGAAGAAAAGCGAGGTCTTGCTTGAGGAGTTGGCAAAAAGCGACTACGAAGTCGTTGGCCAGCCGGTCTTCTTCGGCTATGACCCGCCAGTCGTGCCGCCACCGCTGCGTCGTAATGAAGTGCTAGTCGAAGTCCAGAAGACCTAGGCCAAAGGGAGAAACCGGGGCTTGGCAAAGTGGCCCCGATGACCGAGTCTTTAGCAGCCCGAGCCGAGAAGATCCTGCGCCTCAACGACCGAGGTCGACACACCGTGCCCTCCGGCCGCCTCTATCCTCATCAGTGGGCCTGGGATTCTGGATTTGCCGCCATCGGGTGGGCTCACCTGGATGTGGAGAGAGCGGCCGCCGAGGTGGATTCGGTTTTGGAAGGTCAGTGGAGTGATGGGCGAGTCCCTCATATCCAGTTTCGTCATCCCAACCCAGACTATTTTCCCGGGCCAGACCAGTGGGGATACGAACGATCCTCAACGATTTCCAATCCTCCTGTCTGGACGCTGGCCGCCGAACGACTCTTCCAGAAAGGCCTCAAGCCGGACAAAGTCCGAAGTTGGCTGTCCGGATTGGAGCGATCTCATCAGTTCCTCTTTGAACGAAGGGACCCGATCGGTTTGGGATGCATCGCCACCTCCCATCCCTGGGAGAACGGACAAGACAACTGCCCTGCGTGGGATGAGCCCCTCCAGGTCGTCGACCCGGAGGAGGCCCCACCTTTCAGTCGGGTGGATGTCGACAAAGTTGATGATCCTTCTCAGCGTCCGACGGAAGAGAACTACAAGCGCTATATGACCCTGGTCCATCGCTTTGCCAGGAATGGATTTCGTCCGGCCGACTTCTTGGTGTATGACCCCTTCTTCACGACCCTGGTCATCCTGGCCGAGGAAGCGTTGGCTCGATTGAGCAGGGAGTTCGCTTTTTCTAGTCAGGCCCAGAAACGAGCCAAGACTTTACGAGAGGGGTTGCGGAAGGTCTTGTGGTCGGAGAAATTCAAGCGATTTGGCTACTTCGATGCCCGATCACAAAAAAAGACTTTCCCTTTCACGGTGGGGAGCGTGGCCCCCGCGATGGTTGGCTTCGAGGTGGAAGGACTGGCTGAACTGTTGAACTGCGCCTATCCCGTTCCGACGGTGGCGGCTTCGGAGGAGAGTTTCGACCCTGTTTGTTACTGGCGAGGTCCAACCTGGGTGAATATCAACTGGTTGTTGTGGCCGGTCGTCGGCGACGAACTCCGGCAAAGGACCGTGAAGATGGTCGAAGAGAACGGATTTTGGGAGTATTTTCACCCCTCGACAGGTCAGGGGCTAGGAACGGATCGGTTCACCTGGACAGCTGCCCTGGTGCTTGACATGGTGGTTTCTTGAATTCCCTCGATTGGGCGATCATGGTCTTCTATCTGACCGCCATGATCGGCCTTTCGTGGTGGTTGGGGCGACGCCAGTGTGACGCCAACAGCTACTACCTGGGGGGAAACGGCTTGAGCTGGTGGTCGATCGGGATCTCGACCATGGCGACTCAATGTAGCACCAACAGCCTCCTGGGGGCACCTGCTTTCATCATCACTACAGGCTTGCTCTGGCTCCAATATGAGTTCGCGGTGCCCTTAGCCATGGTGGCGATCATGATTTTTCTGCTGCCCTTCTATCGCCGACTCAATCTGATCTCGATTTATGAGTATCTCGAGAAACGGTTTGATGTTCGAGCCCGGACTCTGTTGTCGGTCATTTTCCAGGTGATGAGGGCTCTGGCTACCGGGGTCACGGTCTATGGTGTTTCGATTGTCCTCCAACAGATTATCGGAATTCCGTTCGTTTGGGCTGTGCTGGTGCTGGGCGTGGTGACCATCATGTACGATATGTTGGGTGGGATGGAGGCGGTAGTCGCTTCGGATGTCATTCAGATGGGGGTCCTTTACCTGGGCATCCTGCTTTGTGTTGTCTACTCCGTCGATGCGGTCGGGGGCTTGGCGAGGGTGGTTGAACTCTTTCCCTCCACCGGTGAGGTGCTGGCTCAATACACTGGCCGAACCGACCTGAACTTTCGAGGGTTTCAGGCTGTTTCGTTCAGAGGGCACGGGCTGGGAGATGGCGAGACTTTTGCCTTCTGGCCGATGATGTTGGGGGGATTTTTTCTCTACGTTTCCTACTACGGCTGCGACCAGACTCAGGTGCAAAGGGAACTCAGCTCCAAGGACCTCGACGATACCAATCTTTCTTTGATGCTCAACGGTCTGATTCGTTTTCCCTTGGTGTTGACCTACTGCTTTATGGGCGTCTGCATCGGTGCCTACATCGTAACTGAGCCCGCCTTCCTCGACCAGTTAGTCATTGAGGGTAAGACGGAACTGAACCTGGCCGTGCCGATGTTTGTCTTGACTCAGCTGCCCCACGGGGTCATCGGCCTGGTCATTGTGGCGCTTTTCTCGGCCGCGATGTCGAGTCTGGACTCGACCATCAACAGCTTGTCGGCAGCCAGTTGCAATGACCTCTACGAGCGCCTCTATGTAAGAGGGCGATGGGATTACAACGAGCTTCAGGTTTCGCGAGCCTTGACGGTTTTTTGGGGTGTAGTGTGTACTGGCTTTAGTTTCTATGTAGGGGAAATCTCGGATTCGGTCATCGAGAGCATCAATAAGATCGGGTCGCTGGTCAACGGGCCGATCCTGGCCATGTTTTTGCTGGGCATCCTGACTCGACGGGCCAATTCCACGGGAGCCATCACCGGGTTGGTGACCGGATTCTTGGGCAACCTTGGTCTCTGGGTTTTCTTGCCTGACGTCTCCTGGTTGTGGTGGAACGTGATCGGCTTCACGGTCAGTTTTGGAGTAGGATACCTGACGAGCTACCTGGCCCCCGCCCCTCAGAAGTCACTGGAGGGACTGATCTACGAAGGCTCGCTCGAGAGCTTCAGTTATCGTTACAACTGGCCTCGCAATTGGGCTATCTTGAGCGCCTACACCGGAGTGATGATCGTTTTCTGCCTCGCTCTGTCGGAACTCTAGCCCAGATGTCCAGTGAGTTCGAAAAATCCTCGCAGCATTTCGGGGCTCGGGCCTAGACTGAGCTGTTCTTTCATGGTGCGACGGTAGACCTGGAAGGTTTCGACCGCCTCGTCTCGGTTGCCGTTCTCAACCAGGCACTCAAACAAGCCCTGATAACCGTCTTCCCAAGTGGGTCGCTCTTCGATCAGGTCTCGATAGAGCGATTCGGCCCGGCCGTTTTGACCGTCTTCTCGAAGCTCTTGGGCCAGGCGTCCAGCCGCGTCGAGATAATGCTTCTCCAGAGTCACTCGGCGAGACAAGATCCATTCGTCGCTACACCCGGGCAGGAATTCTCCTCGGTAGAGCTCCAGCGAGTCGGCCAGGCGACTCTGTTCCCACAGTTCGACAAAACGTTCCACGTCTGTGTTGACGGCGTAGTCGGGATTGATCGAGTAGGTTCCGTTGCTAAACACGACTGGACTGGGCAGGGGAGTCTCTTGAGAGAACTTGCGAAAAGTCCGCCTCAACCTGGAAACGGCCGTTTGCAGGCTCTGCCGACTGGCCGTCCCGTCAGGCCAGAGATGGTCATTGATCACCTCGGTGGTGGCTGGTCGACCATGGTCTACCAAGAACATAAAGAGCGACAGAGCCTTGCGGCTGTCCCACAACTGGTCCGGGATTTCGCGACCATCGACTTGAATGGAAACGCGTCCCAAAGTGGTGATGGTGACAACCGTTGGAGTCTCGGACTCGGCGTTGGTGGCCCCCTCAGACGTCCCCGGAAGTGAATAGGTTTGGCCGGCCTGTGGTCCGGACTCGATCGTGACCTGGACCGAGACGGTTGCCTCGGTGGCCTGATAATCGCAACTGTTGGTGTCCAAAGCGATCTCTCCTCTCCTTGGTAAACACGGTCACGGGCCGGAGCCCCTAACCTCATTGGGGTCGAGGAAGTAGAGTCACTTACGTCTTTCGACGGTTGGATGATAGCATTGTTAGTCCCTCAAGCTTCTATATCTATTTGTAATCTGTCCCATCTTATTATGAGACAACTTTCATCCCAAAACCATAGAATCGACGGTAGTGTTTGTAAAAGAATTGTTACTGAAATGTAAAATTTGCCTTTTCTTGCCAAAACTTTGCCGTTCAGGCTCCTTTAAGTCGGTTTGGCTATTTTCTCGGGATGCGGATCGTGAATCTATCAACCCTCCCTACCAGTCGGCCTGCCACCGTGTCGGAGCGGACCCGACCCGAGAGGACCCCCACCAGGGCAGACTCCGTCCAGCTTACGGTCCCGGCAACGGCTTCTGACGACCTGGGCGGGCGGGCCGAACGAGCGGCCATCGAAGCCTTGCCGGCGGGTCTCGTGCGAGAGACGATCAAGCTGGCCAAGTGGGGAGCCGATAC
>CAYRFU010000131.1:0-17604 GCA_964423525.1 uncultured Burkholderiales bacterium
GAGGGTCGGCTTGAGTAGCTATGTGCCGTTGTGGTGTAAGAGCAACTACTCTTTTCTGGAAGGGGCCAGTCATCCCGAGGAGTTGGTGGAAAGGGCTTATCAACTGGGTTTACCCAGTTTGGCTCTAACCGACCGCAACGGTGTTTACGGCGCGGCTCGGGCCCACGTTCGGGCCAAAGAATTGGGACAGCCTCTTTTATGCGGGTGTCAACTTGAGCTAGAAGACCAGAGCCGGTTGCTCCTTCTGGTTCAGAACCAAACCGGCTACGAGAGAATGTGCCACCTGATCACGTTGGGCTCCCTCCGCTCCCAGAAGGGACACTGCTCGGTGACAGCTGCTGAGGTGGCCGACCATGCCGAGGGCTTGTTAGCTCTCTGGGGCGGGGAAGGGAGCTTATTAGCTGAGGGGGAGGAAGAGAAGGCTTGGGCTACAGGAGAACTTTTCAAAGAAGCTTTCGACGATCGCCTTTACGCTCTTTTGACCCGTCACCTGAGGAGTTCCGAGTTGGCCCGAGAGAGAGAGTTCTGCCAACGAGCCGATTGGTTGGGTTTGCCCCTGGTGGCGGCTCGAGAGGTGCTTTATCATGACCGCTCTCGGCGCCCTTTGCAGGATATCGTGACCTGTATTCGGGCCGGCCGAAGTTTGGAGGAGGCGGGTCGGTTGCTCAAGCCCAACGCCGAGCACGACCTGCTCTCGGCTCAGGCTTTTCAAGCACTCTTTCGAGACCGTCCCGAGGCTGTTCGGCGGACCTTGGAGGTGGCCGAGCGTTGTAGCTTCTCTCTCGACGAGTTACGCTACCGCTACCCTTCCGAGGGGCGTTGCTTGCGTCGATTGACTTATCAAGGCGCAGCTCAGCGCTATCCTGACGGCCTTCCCCAACCAGTCCAACAGCAGCTGGAAAAAGAACTCGATCTGATCGATGAACTAGATTACGCCGGCTATTTCCTGACGATGTATGAGATTGTGGAGTTCTGTCGAGAGAACGGAATTTTGTGTCAGGGAAGAGGCTCTGCCGCCAACTCGTCGGTCTGCTATTGCCTCGGGGTCACGGCCGTCGACCCGGTGAAGGTGGGCCTTTTGTTTGAGCGGTTTATCTCTCGCGAAAGAGCCGAGCCTCCCGATATCGATCTCGATATCACCCACCAACGTCGGGAAGAGGTGATTCAGTTTGTGTATCGCCGCTACGGTCGTGAGCGAGCGGCCATGGTCTGCAACGTGATCCGGTATCGACCTCGCTCGGCTGTGCGAGAAGTGGGCAAAGCCCTGGGTCTAAAGGTGGTCGAGCTAGAGCGGATAGCCAAGCTGCTGAGTTACTATGCCGATCATCTTTCCGAGGAGCTGATGGCCCAGGCTGGCCTTTGCAGTGACAGACCTGCTCATCGGATGTTGCTGCAGTATGCCAATCAGATTCTGGATTTCCCTCGCCACCTCTCTATCCATCCTGGTGGCTTTATCTTGGGAGACCGTCCTGTCCACCACCTGGTTCCCATCGAGAACGCTACCATGAAAGACCGAACTGTGATTCAGTGGGATAAATATGATGTCGAGGCTCTCGGTCTTTTCAAAGTCGACTTGCTCGGTCTGGGGGCCCTCAGTCATCTCGATCGGGCTTTCAGACTGCTCAGGCAGCATCGGGGAGTCGAGCTTTGCATGGCCACTTTGCCGATCGATGACCCGGCTACGTTCGATATGTTGGGCACCGGGGATTCGGTAGGAGTCTTTCAGATCGAGAGCCGGGCCCAGATGTCGATGCTGCCCCGGATGCGACCTCGGTGCTATTACGACCTGGTGATCGAGGTGGCCATCATCCGTCCGGGGCCTATCACTGGAGGGATGGTTCATCCCTACCTGCGTCGGCGCAACGGCGAGGAGCCGATAGACTACCCTCATCCTCAGTTGCGGCCGGTGCTAGAGAAGACCCTGGGAATCCCTCTTTTCCAGGAGCAGGTCATGAAGTTGGCGGTAGTGGCTGCTGACTACACCCCGGGGGAAGCCGATCAGCTGAGGCGGGATATGGCCGCCTGGCGGAGTCAGGGAAGGATAGCCCGCCATCAACAGAGGCTGATCGAGCGAATGGTGGCTAAAGGGATCGAGAGAGAGTTCGCAGAGCGGGTCTTCGAGCAGATTCGCGGTTTTGGAGAATACGGCTTCCCCGAGAGCCATGCCGCCAGCTTTGCTTTGATCAGCTACGCCACCGCTTATCTCAAGTGCCACTATCCGGCCGAGTTCGCCTGCGCTTTGCTGAACAGTTTACCGATGGGCTTCTACTCCGCCGCGACCGTGATCGAAGACGCTCGTCGGCACCAGGTCGAGTTCACTCCCGTCGATGTCACCGTCAGCAGTTGGGAGTGCACGATGGAGCAGGAGAAAGTGCGGATGGGAGGACGTTTTGTCAAAGGCTTGTCTCAGTCGGACTGGGAGGAGCTAGAGCGGTTGCGACCTTTCCGAAGCCTGGAGGACTTGGTGAACCGGAGCCGTCTTGACCGCGGGAGCCTGGAGAAGCTGGCCCGAGCGGGAGCCTTCGACGGCCTGGGGCGTTCTCGCCGTAACGCCTTGTGGGATATTCGTCAGTTGGTGAGGCGCCGCCAGGAGACTCTGGTGGCCGTGAAAGAGTCGTCCCCCAGATTTGTCGCTCTTCATAAGGGGCAAGAGATCGCCTGGGACTGCATGGCTTCAAGTCATAGTACGCGAGGGCATCCCCTCGAGCATCTTCGCCCCGCCCTGACAGCTCAGAAGATCCCCTCGGCCCAGGTGGTCAACGCCAGTCGTGATAAGACCAGGCTCCGCTATGCGGGGGTGGTCATCTGTCGCCAGCGTCCGGCTACCGCTAAAGGCACCGTCTTCTTGACCATGGAAGACGAGACCGGTTTTGTCAACGTCATCCTATGGCCAGCCATCTATGAACGGTATCGGGTCTTGGCGAAGACGGTCTGGTTTCTGGGGGTTAGCGGGCGCCTTCAGTCCCGATACGGCGTGGCCAATCTGATCGCCGACCGACTGTGGGAGCCTCAACTGGAGCCTTTGATCGACAAAGTCTCAAGCCGAGATTTTCACTAGGTTTCCCCCTGGCTACTCGTAAGCCAAAAATGGCGGCTGCGGCGGCTCTTCCGGCCAGATTTCCGAAGAACCGCCGCCCTGAATGCTGAGAGAGCTGCGATTCTCGTCGGACAAACCACCCGCCCATTCCAGATATTTCTCTTTGTCTCCCCGAATTTCATCGTTCAAGCCCAGACCCTCGGCCATCTCGTTGTAGCGGCTGTGACCGTATTCTGCGCCCGTCTTGACTCGCTCGAGTTCTGTTCGCTCGGCTCGACCTGCTTCACTCAGGTCTGACCAACTCTTGTCGCCGTCGGGTCCATAGCTGCCGTCTTGAGGAACTTGGGTCCTTTCCGTTATGGTCTGCTCGAGTTGAGCTCGCTCCTCTTCCGGTAAGCTAGCCAAGGCTTGGTCGAATTTTTCACCGGCTAGCTCTGCCTTCGCCAGCGCTTGGTCAGCGGGCCCTTCTGAAGTCGGAACGGGGGTGTCGGCGGTGCTCTGCGGTCTGCCCACGGGGACTTGTTCGGGCGCGGAAGTTTCAGTTCCAGCCGTGGGGTGGCTGGCCTCGCCTCCCAGCATAGCCCGTCCCAGGGCGGTGTCCTGGAAGTTTCCGTTTAAGAACTTCTCTAACCCTCCGAACAGGTCTCCAATCGGGTCTTCTCCGGAAGCCCAGGAGTTCAGACCCGACATAACCCTAGACAAGAAGCCACCTCCGTCGGTGTCGACTTCGGGGGCTGACAACGATGTGGAATCTCCTACTGGACGGGAGGATGTCGCTGGCGCAGCGGCGGCTACCGGTTGACGAACTGGGCTGATCGGCGAGGCTGCCGGGGCTGAGGTAACGCTAGGTAGTGACATGAGAGCTCCTTTAGGTTCTTGACGGAAGAAGCCAGGCATCGACCTTCCGCGCGACTATTGTCGCTCTAGGAGGTGTGCCGTTTCTCAGCTTTTCCTAGTGAATGTTACAATCTTGTAAATTCTTTCGAGTGCTCAATCGAAGAGGACGGTCAAGGCCACCCTGAGGCGGTGTTCAGGACTCCAGTCTGGGTATTTGGCCTCGAGTTCCGCCAGCTTGGTTTCGAGGGTAGTGGCGAAGGGGCTTGCCTCCTCGACCGTATCCGTCTTATCTGCGGCCTGGCCATCTGGCCTGGGCAGGCTAGCGACTCTGAAAGGGGTGTTTGATTGCGCGATGTCGATCCTCATGACCAAACCTTAGGTCGGGGCCGTGAAACTACCCTGAAAAGCCCTGGAAAGTCAGGAAACCCTCTAATAGAACGGGCTTTTGTTTCCGACCCCCATCGAGAGTTGCGAGCCCGATTTGGGCCGCCCAAAACCCACCGCCATCCGCCCCGCTCTGGTGACAGTGGGAAGACCGTGGGAGAACACCAGCCTGAAGCGAGGTTTGACGGCGACTTCGGAGGAGGATGGGTCGCCGTCTATGACCCCACCACCGAGGAACGCCCTGATGAGGCCGCTCGGCAGGGGCTTGGAGACCTCGACTTTAGCGACGTTACAGTTATTGGTCCACCCTAAGTGCACCCTCCCCTGTAAACGGAGCAGTCGCAGCATCCGTATTGTGCGCCCTCGGCCACCAGATTCCGAGCGACCTGGCTATCATAGCGAGTAGGCTTGCCAGCAAGTGTCGGATTCGTTAACTTTCACACTATGGAGACGGCAGCGGTGGTTTTAACGGGAGGGCTCTCTCGGAGAATGGGGCGACCCAAAGCCCTTTTGGCTTATGAAGGGAGCACTTTTCTCTCAGTCATCCTGGAGAGGCTACGGCCTCTCGGTCTAGGCTGGTTGGGTGTGGTGACCTCGGAGGAGCTGGAGCTCTCTTTGAACCTACCCGTCCTGGTCAATCCTGACCCGGACCGGGGCCAGCTCAGCAGCCTTCGTCTGGCCCTAAAAGAGGTCCCCAGCAGTGGTTGGTTGATGATGGTCCTGGTCGATCATCCCGGGGTCCAGGTCGACACCTATCGCCGTCTGGCCGAGGCGGCTTCGGGTCCTGGAAAGTTGTGGGTCCCAAGCTTTGGTGGGCGGCGAGGGCATCCCGTCGTGTTTTCCCGAGCCTGTTACCACGATCTTCTTCACGGGCCGCTTGACCAGGGAGCTCGTTGGGTGGTTGGGCGCCATCGAGATGGGCGAGTGGAGGTGGCCGTCGACGACCCCGAGATCCATCGTGATATCGACACACCAGAGGATTATCAAAACTTGATCGCGGGCAGGATAAGGGGGACAAATCTGTAGGAGGTCAGCGTGAAGCCTGTTCGCGAGACATATATTGTGGGGGTCAAGATTACACCTTTTATCGGGAAGGGGAGCCCAGATTTTGTCGACAAGCGGCATCCCGACTTCGGAAAGAAAGAGAACCCAACTCTAGAAGAGCAGCTCGGCCTGGCTGTACGCGGCTTGTTTGAAGAGTGCGGCATCGACCCCAAGTCGGTGCAACGCGCCTATGTGGGCAACTTTGCCGGCGAACTGTTCAGTAACCAAGGGCACATGGGGGCCATGCTCGGTCGGGTGGAACCCGCTCTAGCCGGTATCGGGTCCGTTCGACTGGAGGCAGCCTGTGCCTCTGGGGGCGTGGCCATGGTCGCGGGAGTGGAAGCGCTAGCCGCCGGCCTCGATGTCGTCCTGGTGGCTGGCGCTGAGGTTCAGACCACGGTGAGAGCTCGCCAGGGCGCCGACTACCTGGCCCGGGCTGCCCACTATGAACTGGAGCGCCCCATCGATGAGTTCACTTTCCCGGCCATGTTTGCTCGCCGCATGAAAGCCTACTCGGAAGCTCACGGAGTTAACCTGGGAGAGTTTGCCCATTTCACCGTGAAAGCCCTGGCTAACGCTTCCAAGAATCCTCTGGCCCACATGCGCAAGGCCAAAATGACCCTGGAACAAGCCCAACACGCAGGCGATCATAACCCCAACTTCCTGGCCAACGAAGAACTCCAGCCTTTCTTGAAGGTTAGCGACTGTTCTCAGGTCACTGACGGGGCCGCCGCTTTGGTGCTGGCCACCGAGGAAGGTCTCAAGAAGCTAGGCAAAAAGGCTTCCGATTGCGTCAAGCTCAAGAGCTACGCAGTGGTCACCAATCCGCTGGCTCAGGTTGAAGACCTGCTCGAATTTGATACTGCCAAAAAGTCGTTCGCAGAGACTCTTTCCGATGGGGGAGCCTCGATTGACGATGTCGACGTGATGGAGGTGCACGACTGCTTCACCATCGCCGAGTGTCTGATGATGGAAGCCGCTGGCTTGGCCCCCAAAGGTCACGGGATCGAAGCCGTCAAGTCGGGTAAGACCCGCCTGGATGGCGACCTGCCCGTCAACACCGGAGGTGGTCTGGTAGGCTTCGGCCACCCTGTAGGAGCCACCGGCATCAAACAGGCCGCCGAGATCTTTCGTCAGATGAAAGGTCAGTGTGGGGACTACCAGATGAAGCAGGCTCCCAAGCTGGGAGTTATGGCCAATATGGGTGGAGATGACCGCACCTGTGTCACCGCCCTGTTTGAAAACGTTGACTAAAATTTCATAGCCTGTTCACTCTCTCGCCTCGCGCTAGCAATAGTGTCGAGGCGATGATCATTCAGAGCTTCGTTCCATCCCGCGCGGCCCGGCCCAAGAATCTGCCCCTGGAGTCGACTGGGGCGGGGCCCAAGGACTCGCTCAGCTTGAGTTCTGAGGGCGACTACGTCGAAGGCCAGGTGATCGTAAAGCTGCAGCCGGGATTGAACGCGGCCTCTCTGGTAGCCGACTACGGCGCCAAACTCGAGAGAGAGTTCCAGTTGCCCCCGGCGATGGCCGAGAAGATCGGGGGCCGCTTGCTGGTGATGGACTTGCCCAGCGACCTTTCCACCGAGGAGGCCATGATATCGCTGAAGTCTGACCAGCGAGTGGCCCTGGCTGTCCCCAATCACTTGGTAAGGTCCTTTGGTTGCGAGCAAGAGACGCCGCCTGAAGAGCCTCCCGAGCAAGAGCCCTATCCTAACGACCTCCATCCGGACCAGTGGGGTCTGTTCAATGAAGGCCAGACGGAAGGAACTCCGGGGGTCGACATCAGCATTCACGAGGCCTGGGAAATCACTACCGGGAGCCGCAGCGGTCCGGTCATCGCTATCGTGGATTCGGGAATCGATTACGGGCATCCGGAGCTGGCCCCCAATCTTTGGCATAACTCTGGTGAGTCTCCCGACGGCGCCGACACCGACGGCAACGGTTACGTGGATGACCTTCACGGGGTGAATTTTCTCGATGGCAGCGGCGACCCTAGCGATGATTCTGGTCACGGCACCCATATCGCTAGCATCATTGCGGCCGAGGGCAACAACGGCCAGGGGATGGCCGGTATCAACTGGCAAGCTCAGATCATGCCCCTGAAATTCCTGGAATCGAGCGGTCGAGGCAGCATTGCCAACGCCATTTCAGCCATCGCTTACGCCGAAAGTCAGGAGGCTCGTCTGGTCGTTAACGGGTGGGGGTCAGAAGTCCAAAATCAGGCTCTCTTCGAGGTGATCGAGGCCAGTCAGGCCATGCATATTTGCGCTTCCGGCAACGACGGCTATGACAACGATATCCGTCCGGTCCATCCGGCCTCGTTTCCGCTCGACAACATTATCGCCGTAGCGGCCACCGATCATAACGACGAGTTCACCCGCTTTTCTAACAACGGAGAGACCTCGGTCGACCTGAGTGCTCCCGGTCGTAAAGTCTATTCTCTGAGCCTGGATGACGAGTATAAGCTTTTGGGAGGAACCTCGACGGCGGCTGCTCACGTGGCTGGAGTGGCCGGCCTCATCTTGACCAAGTATCCTGAGCTCGACAACGAGTCTCTGAGAACTCGACTGCTGTCGGGCGTCGACCCCCTGCCCAAGAGGGCTGACCGGGTTGTGACGGGAGGGCGGCTTAATGCCGCTAAAGCTTTGGAGGACGATACCACTCCGCCAGCGGCTCCCGGCGACCTTTGGGTGACCCGGCTTGACGAGCGGGAGGTCGGGTTGTCCTGGACGGCTAGCGGCGACGACGGGATGGAAGGGAGGGCCCATCACTACGAGCTTCGCTACGCCTCTGGTCCCATCGTGGACGGGGAGCCCGCCCCCGGGGAAGTTCGCTTTCAAGAGGCCAGTCCGATAACGGCTCCCAAGCCTGGTGAGCCGGGCCAGACGGAGTATGCCTCGGTGGACCTCGGCCCCTCAGGACAAGCCCGCACCATCCATTTTGCCGTGAGAGCGGTGGATAACGTCGGCAACCACTCCCCGCTCTCCACTGCTCAGGCTAAGCTCCCGAACTCTCCGGTTGCTTTTGAAGATCGATTCGATGACCCGCACACGAGCTGGACCAGCGAGGGGGATTGGGGCCGCGTTGAGGCCCAGGGTCGGGGTTGGGTGTGGACCGACAGCCCTAAGGCCGATTACGCCAATAACGTCGACGCCTCCTTGACTTCTCAAGAGATCTCTTTAGACGGATGGCGCCATAGTAAGCTCTATTTCGACGCTCGCTACACCATCGAACCCGAGCACGATGCCTGCTATGTCGAAGTCTACGGCCGAAGGTGGTTTCAGACCAAGTGGAGGACGGTGGCGACCCTCGATGGATTCTCGGACTGGAAGAATCAGGAGGTGGATCTCTCAAGCTACGACGGGCAAGACATCAAACTTCGGTTTCGGATGGCCACCGATGATTCTCGCACAGCCTACGGTATCCAGCTCGACAACGTGGTGGTGACCGGTGAGAAAGAGAGTCGGTCAGGGGATTCCTAGCAGTGGCGGTCCTCTCTAAAGGTCTCTGTCTTCTTTTAGGCCTTGGGTTGGTGGTGGTCGGTTGGCGCACCCAAACTCATCACCAAGAGAAGTGGCATCGTCTAGGCACCATCTGTCTCGGGCTGATGTTGCTGGCCATCGGAGCTTTCGGCTTGTTGGGAATCTATCAGCTGGGGCAGTTTTTGGAGTCTTTGCCGACCCGCCCCGTCAACCAGATTCTGGTGGATAATCGCCCCTTACCGAAGGAGCTTGAAGCTCGTTTCCTAGAGCAACTTTCGCGAGGCCAGGTTACCTCGAAAGGCAGTTCCCGCGAGAGTTATCGACTCACTCTCGAGTTGGAGGCCAGGAGGGTCGAAGGAACCATCTACCGCCATTCCGATGGAATCGTCGTGGTGATGGGCCAGGGCGCTCAGAAGGTTTGGCTCGAGTCTCTCCCGCTCCCGCCTTACTGAAGGGTATTCTGAGCGCTTCCAACGAAAGGACCAAAGAAGGGAGGGCGCTTTGGATATCGGACATTTTTGCTGGGCCGAACTAGTCGGGCCAGACCCCGAAAATTCGCTAGAGTTCTACACCCGACTCATGGATTGGAGCGCTCGCTCCCTCTCGGAGACCTATACCGAGTTCCTCTATGACGGCGAGCCTGTGGCCGGGTTTTATCCTTCGGAGCTGCAGCCTGCTGGTTGGTCTTGCTATGTTCGAGTGGAGGACCTTCAAGCCGTTTTGGTCGAGCTTCAAAAAGCCCAGGGAAGGGTGTTGTGTGGTCCTGAACCGGCTCTCGGCAAAGGTCAGGTCGCCTGGATCGAAGACCCCACCGGCGGTCGTTTAGGCTTATGGGAGAGTTCCACCTTTCCCGGAGCTCGCCTGGGGAGCGCAGGTCACCTCACGGCCTGCGACCTTTTGGCGAGCGATGCCGAGCGAGCTGGCGCCTTCTATTCTCGTCTTTTTGGGTGGCGGTTTTTCGCTCGGAAAGGTCTGGCTCCGAACCACTTTAGCTTCGCCCGAGGGGAGCGACGTTTAGGCTCGATGTCTCAGTCGGGCGCACCGGACCGAGCTTCTTGTTGGACTGTTTCCTTTGCGGTTGACGATGTTGAACGAAGTCTGGCTCGGGCTATTGAGCTAGGGGCCCAAGTCAATGTCGCTTTGTTCCAGGCTCCTTTTGGGCACGTGGTGGGGATGATCGACCCTCATGGAGCTGTGTTTGGCTTGGTAGAGCCCAAGCCACTGGTCACAAGATGAGCTTTGCTGACTTCTCAGTCGACCTCCGTCTTTTGCTGGCTTTGCTTTGCCTGGAAGGCTTTCGAGGTCCGTTTGGTTGCCTCGACGTCAACGTCGGACCGGACTCGCAAAGGGACTGAATTCATATTTTTAACAGAATCGTTACAAAAACAGGGCTAGGTCCGCCCGCCCCACTTCTGCCGAGTTCGCCTAGAAAGGCCTTTGGGAGCGATCTTTGCGGGATTCTTGACGGCTGGGGAAAGATCAAATTGTTAACATAAGGCAGTTGCGCCCTCCTCGTTGGATCTAGTAAAATTTAGCTAGGTTAGGCGTAATATAACGTTCTCGAGGCCCAGCTTCACAGACTAAGACAGACACAAGGGAGAATATACGTGGCATTTGTACAAGGATTTAACCCCCTCCAGCAACAGTTCGGAGCACCCAGCCCCTTCGCTGGCCTTCCTCTTCAGGGATCGGTCATGCAGGCTCCGGTTCAATCCTTCAATCCGAACCAGACAGCTCAGTTCCAGACTCTACTCCGGATGGTGATTACCGCCCTAGCGCAGGTGATGCAGGGCTTCCAGAACTTCGGTGGAGCCCCAGGCATGGGACAGCCTGGATTTGGACAACCTGGAATGGGTCAACCCGGGATGGGTCAACCCGGTCTCGGATTCCCCGGTCCTGTGGGCGCTCCGCCCAACAACCCCTTCGGGCCCGTCCCCTCACCGGGAACGCCGGTCTTCGGTGGTCCTCAGCAGCCGGGATTCGTCGACCCGACCCGCCCGGTCGGCAACGCTCCTGACCCGAACTTCAACTTTAGCGACCTGAATAACAATCAGCGGACTCAGGTCAGTGGTCTTAATGACACTCAGCGCGGCATCATGCACCTTTGGGGTATTCAAGTCACCTCAGCCGGAAAAAATAACGGCGGCGTCTACTTCAACGTGTTGAACAACCCCGAGCAGTTCAAGCCGGCTGAAGTCGCTCTGGTGAGAGATCTCTACCAGAAAGAGATGGCCATGTTCGGCGGAGTCACCGGCAAGCTGCTCGACCAGCAGTTCTTCGGGCTCTACCAGGATATGACCGGCAAAGACCTCTCCCAACGCTACGGCAACACCCCAGTAGAGTTTGCCACCGGTCCGGTCAACATGGACAATCGAACCAACGGACAGAACGGGCTGGGAGCCTTCGATAATGCGGTTCTCAGGCTTTGGGGCCACGACACCCTCGACAACGGTCTCAACGACGGCTCGGTGGTCGAGTTTACTTTGGGCAGTAATATGGCCTTCGACCGCGACCTTGCTCAGGGCGACCTGCAAGCGCTGTTGGCAGCCGATATCGCCGACAACGGGCGCCGTGATGGAACGGCTCTAGAGGGTGCCTTCCTCGACTCCCTCGACCGAATTTACCTCGGCGGGCCTGGTGCCAACGCTGACCAGACTTTGAACAGGGCAGGCGCGACCCGCAACGACGTGGGAAGTATCCTCGACCAGTTCGCTCAGAACCCCCCTCCTGGTGTGCCTCCGGGAGTCGACATCACCAATATGAACAATATCGGCAAATGCCCGGTGCTCGGCCCGATGGTGACTCAGCAGGGTGGAGCAGGCGGAATTCAGTTCTAGCCGAAAGCCTAACCCAGGAGAAGGAGGCGCCGCGACGCCTCCTTTTTTTATTGATGAGAAGAGAAGCTTATCTTGCCCTCAAGACCTTTCGAAAGAATGGAGAGCCGGTCGTCACGGCTATGTGGTTTGTTCGTATTGACGGGGCTATCTTTATGCGGACCGGGGCCGACAGTGGCAAGGTGAAAAGGATCCGCAACCAACCCGAGGTCGAGTTCGCGCCTTCCAACGCAGCCGGGCGCCCCAGCGAGGCGTTTCGTGTAGCCAAAGCGAGGCTGGTCGAGGGTCCAGAAGAGGCAGAGCGTATCGAGGCGGCTCTGAGAAGGAAATACGGTTTGCAAAAGTCTCTGGTGGACCTGGCTTTGTGGTTGGGCCAGAAAAGAGACCGGGCCTACCTGAGGATCGAGTAGGGTTGCTCTTCCTCCATCGGGAACTGGCTCTTTATGGTCTTTGAGAAGCCCCTTGACGAGATCGATGAGGAAGATATCCTCCGGCTCGGCGCCGAGGAGATCGAAGAGGGCATTCTACTCGACTATAAGTCGGACTGGGTCGACAACAAGAAGCTGGCCAAAGCGGTGGCTTCCTTCGCCAATACCCACGGTGGCCATCTGATTCTGGGAGTCTCGGCAGACAAGCTCAAGAACGTGCCGATGTCGGTGACGGGGGTCGAGGAGCGAGACGGCATCAAGGAGCGGGTGGCCAACGTCTGTAAGTCGCGCATTCACCCTTTGCCGTTCTTTCGGATGAAACTGGTTAAGCTCAGAGAGATGACGGGCCGCTGTGTCCTGGTGATCGAAGTTCCCGAAAGTTATGAACCGCCTCATTACGTCAACGGCGTGATCTACGTCCGCAATGGTGAATCGTCTGACCCCGTCGAGCCTCTCAAGAATCATTTTGTCATCGAGAAGCTCTACGAGAAGAGAGAGTCGGGCGAGCATCGGGTCGGGCTGCTGGTCGCCAAAAGGGGGCTCGGGGAGGAGTTCAAAAAGGCCGACTACTCTCTCAGCTTAATTACCTGCCCGTCTATACCGGGCCGAGTTCCTCTACCGGTTTACAAGCGCGACTTTTACCAGCTGCTCAAGGATACCTGGGGGTTCCCAGGCGAAGACATCGACCGCTCCAGCATTCGCTTGCGAAACAAGAGTCGTTGGAAAGAGCGGTATACTGAGGTCTGTGTCAACGGTCTGATCGAGCAGGGGAGGGGAGTCTGTTTTCCTCAACGCAGCGAAGGAGTGATCCAGGGTTCGAGGCTCCTCCACGACGATTTTCCTGAGATGCTCAGAAATAGTCTCAGGATTTATCGCAATACCCTGGTTCAATACTACGGCCGGCTCCAACTGTTCTTGACCGTCAACGGCACGGCTGGACGGAGTCTTTGTATCGATGATTGCGACACCTTTCCCGCCGGCTGTCAGTCGAACAGCGTCCGAATGTCGAGAGAAGGAAGTGTTCACGATCTAGATTCGAAAACGCGGGTGCGTCGTCTCTGTGAAAGTTTTGAAAGAGAGCTGAGGCGAGCTTTTGGTGAGCTTGTCTTTGAACCGGAATAGTGCTGGCTGATGTGATCGTAATCGGTGGGGGGGTGGTCGGTCTCTCGGTGGCACACCGGTTGGCTGGTCGGGGCCAGAAGGTCCTCGTTCTTGAGCGTAAGAAGGTGGCGTCGGGTTTTACCCGCCAGTCAGGTGGCATCATTCGCCAACACAACAGCGACCCGGCTGAGGTCCGATTAACCGTGGAGAGCCTCTCCTTTTTCGAGCAACACGCTCAAGCCACAGGCTTTCAGCAAGTCGGTTTTTTCGGGCTGGCTCAGGGCGCGGAGTATCGCGAGCTGGTCCAAGAGACTGAACTTTTGCGGGGGGTCGGGGTGGACAATCACTTAGTCGGCCCAGACGAGTTGGCCGACCGTCTGCCCCATCTCCATCTCGAGGGTTTGGAAGGGGGCGTATTCGAACCCCGGGGCGGATTTGCCGACCCTGTCGCCACCACTCGTCTGATGGCCGAGCTGGCCAAGAATGAGGGCGCGGTCATTCGGGAAGGGATCGAGTTAAAGCAGATCCGACCCGGTCGTCTGGACACGAGTCGCGGGGAAATTCCTTTTTCGAAAGTGGTGCTGGCCACCGGCCCCTGGACCCCCAGTCTTCTCCCGAAGGCTTCTCTTCCTATTCAACCTCGGCGTGGTCAGTTGGCCTTTTTTCGTCGACCAGCCACCCTTAAGGCGGCTCCCTCTCCCTGGATCGATTTCTCGAGCGGATTGTTCTCTCGGCCTTTCGGAGACGACCTTTTTCTTACCGGTTTGGGCCACTGGGACTTTGAGCCGATCGAGAATCCCGACCGCTACCGGAAGCGAAACGACCGAGCCTACTTAGACGCGATCACCGGTCTCGTCGAGGCTAGAATGCCGGAGGTCGCAGCTGCCGGGTTTGAGAGAGGGTACGCTGCTATTTATGACGTCACCCCTGACTGGGGGGCGGTGGTCGACGTGGTGCCTGGATATGATGGGGTTTATGTGGTGGCTGGACTAAGCGGAACGGGTTTCAAATGTGCTCCGGCCCTGGGGGAGGCGGTGGCCGACTTGGTGCTGGAAGGTCGACCGCCTGGCCCATCCTTCGGCCTGAGTCGCTTCGCTAAGCCGGCGGCTTCTGTTCTATGTGGACCGGGCGAGTTGCCGCCTCTCCCCATAGAGCCTGGTTGGGTCAAGGCCGGCAGTCCCGAGGCCAGGGGCCTGGTTCTCTCGACTACTCCCGATGGACGAGTTTCGACCGGATTTTGGAGCTGTACTCCGGGCGAATTTGAGTGGCATTTTGATTATGATGAAATGATCGTTTTGCAAGAGGGTGAGGTGACCATTCGGGAGCTTCGCCCTGGAGGCCGAACTTGGCGGCTTCAGGCCGGAGACACGGCCACCTTCCCATGCGGCTGTTCCACTTACTGGAAGGTCACCCAGTCGGTCCGGAAGTTCTTTGTGGTGAGAGAGGGTCCAGGTGAAGCCGACCAGGAATTCTGATATAATCGGGAAGTGAGTCGTGCCTTTAGTTTGTTGGAAGCCCTGGTCGTAGCCGCCCTGGTTTCAGTTGTTCTCGGGAGCGTAGCCGGTTTGGTCAGGGAATACGGGCGGTTAGGACGATTCACAGCTTCTCGTTCTGAGCGGGTTGAGAGTCTGATGCAGCTTGAGAGAGTCAGGTCGGAACTCAAGCAAGCGGTCGAAGTGCAGGTTCCAGCGGTTGGGAGTCTCTCCAGCCAGAATCGTCTTGTGATAAGGCGTTTCATTCCTTCCAGTTCGACTGCCCGACTGCCTGTGCCGGCAGCCCTTCCCGGCACACCCTGGGACCCTGAGGAGCCGAGTTGGCTGGCCACCGTAGAGTTTGAGGTGGCGGCGGTTGGGCTGATCCGAAGGGTCACCCTGCCCGGCCCCCAGGTCACCACCGTCACCTTGAACGAGTCGTTCTCTGGCTTCACCTGCCGGGAACTCGGCCCACAAGAATATCAGCTTTCGGCCTCGTCTAACGAAGATGGTGTGGTGGTCTCCCACCAACTCACGGTTCGTCAGGAGAGGGGGGGAAGGTGAGCCGTCGGGGCCTCTCGTTGCCGGAAGCTCTGGTCTCCCTTTTTTTTCTTCTGGGGCTTTTCTTGCTAGTGACTCAGCTTTTTCATACCGGACTTCGCTATCATAGGTGGGCAGAAAGCCGAGCGGTGGCGGCTATTCTGCTCAACGACAAAATGGAAGAGATTCGGAATTGGTCCAGTCGACCGGTAGGGGGAGGATACAACTTTGATGACTGGTCCTCCTACGATGGCGTCACCACTGCCCACCCTGTTCATTCGGGCTATCGCCTTGAAACCACCGTGTTCGACCAGGTGCTTTACAGCCCCAGTTCAGGCTTTGAGCAGGTCGAACTGGATCAGCGGAGGCTGTCTGCTTCCTTGAAGAAGGTTCAGATCGATGTCGTTTGGGATGATAATCGGGGCGAAAGTCGCATCACCGGGATCCTTCTGGTGTCTGACCCGACCCGTGATTGGGGCACACCAGCTTTGGTCTTGAACCCGGCAGCCCCAACACCTGTGTCCCCGGGGGGGACGACCGATTTCTCGGTGCAAGCGTTTGACTCCGACGGCCTTCCGGTTCCGGATGCCTTTTTTGAATGGATTGTGTTAGCCGGGACGGGCAACGGAACGGTGGTTCCTCTCGATCGGAGCGGTCGAACTGCTCGGCTCCACAACGGGGTCTATTCTGAGCAGACCACTACCTACGTCCCCGTTCCTGGCGACTGTCGGGTCGGGGTGCGGGCGGTGCTGTGGGGCAGGGAGGAGACGGTCTTATCGGCCCCCATCGAGCTTCTTCCATAAAAGGAGCGTTACTTCCCATCGTTCTCCTTGTTTCAGCCCTCCTTCTGGTGGTGGGCTTGGCCTATTTGGGAACCCGCGCTCGGCTCTACCAGTCGGCCACCCAATCGGTCGCGGCTGCTCAAGCCCGTGGTCTCGCTCTGGCTGGGCTAGAAGATGCGCGCGCCAAACTGAGTAAAGACTTGACCTTCCCTCCGGCCGGGGCTCTTGGGCAAGAAATTTTCACCTATTCGGAAGACGTGACCGATTCCACCGGAGAGCTACTTGGCACCTACACAGTTACGGTTGATATGACCCATCGAGCCCCGCCTTACCAAGTGGTAGGGGTTACCTCGGTGGGACGAGTCGGTCCCAGAGGACGTCCCGTCGCTGAGCGTGTGCTCAAGGCCGAGTGGGATGGGGCGCCTTTCAACCGGGTCTCGGGGGCGCCAAACCCGAATCTGGGGCGGTGGATGCGGTTTGACGACCTGGGAAGCCGCTAGCTTACGGCGCTAATCGGGTTGTTGGGGATCAAGGTGGTGTTGTCGATGACCGGTCCGTTCGCAGCAGGCGCGCCGTTGTTACCCGTAGTGTCGGCTCCGAAACCAGGGTTTCTCAAAACCCGTCGACGGGGGCCACCCTCGGCTGTCTGACCGAGGAAAGAGGCGGCTGCTCCACCAGCGCCGGAAGAGACGACTGTTTCGCCAGCCGTCGCCTCACGACGCTTGGCCCTCCGCTCGAGAATCTCATTGGCCTTGTCGCTTAACTCCGAGCGGTCGGTGGGAATCTCGGGCGCTTTCTTCTGGTTCTGTTGAATCTCGCTCATCAAAGCGCGGAAGGCGTCGACAGAGCTAAAGCCAGTGCGGCCTGACTTTGAAATCTGGGGCTGCATCGGATTCACGTCAGCCTGGCTCGAGGCCCTCAACGTTTCGCTCTGCTGCATCATCAAAGAGAGGGTTCTGGGATCGGAGGTGGGACTGCTACTGGGCTGCTGAGGGGGAGCCACCGGGATGAAGGCTTCAAGGCCGGCCCTCAGGTTTTGGATCATCGTTAGAAGATCGGCAGCATTAAATTGACTGGAGGTTTCCTCCTGACGTTGAGCAGCTTGCTCTTTGGAGAATATCCTCCTGGGACCAATAGGTTCGATCTCGTTCATTTACGCGTCCTTTGCAGTAGTGTTAGCGGCGCCGATTCCAGCACCAACGGCCGGGGCTGCGCCCACGGCGACCGGAGTCCGACCCGGTCCCGGGCTGGTCGCATTAGCGAGAGCGCCGGGGGTTGCTACCCCTGGTGCCGTCGTGCCTGTGTCCGCTCCGGTTTTCTCTTCTGTCTCGATTTTCTTGTCTTCGATCTCGACTTTGCGCTCTTTGGTCTCTTCCACTTGCCCTTCGAGCAGGCTTTGAGCCCCGAGAACACTCATCAATCGGTTGCGAATCCTGAGGGCCTGGGCCGACATCTCGCCCACTTTGTCCTGAGCCTGACCGGCCTGAGAGCGATCGGTTGCCACGGTTGCGCGGGCCACTCCTAGGGTGGCATCAGCGGTCGTCAGCCGTTCTTTAGCCACGTCGAAAACGCTCTGACTGGCGTTTAACTCGGACTCGCGAGCCTGCTGCTCGCGCTCTGCCTGAGACTTGGCTTGACGCGCTCGCTCCAGTTCGCTGCG
>CAYRFU010000132.1:0-497 GCA_964423525.1 uncultured Burkholderiales bacterium
GCAGCTTCTCGGGTAGCCGAGAGCAGGGCCGACGCGGGAGGCATGCCGCCTCGAACCATCAAAAGGAACTCCCGGCCGTTTTGCCCGTGGGGTGAGACTCCCGAGTCGGTCCCAAAGGCTACCGGAACTCCGGCTCGATAGGCCCGGGCGAAGGTCTGCTGAAGTAAGGGCCCAATGCTGGCCGCCTTCCGTTGCACCATGGGAGGATAGTAGCCTTCTATCTCAGCTTTCTCGGCCACGAAGGCCCCGGCCAACAGGGTCGGTACATAATACGTTCCGCGCGCTTTCATCAAAGCCATGATTTCCTCGTCCATATAGGTCCCATGCTCGATGGAGTCGACGCCGGCTAAAACCGCCCGCTTCATCCCCTCACGCCCGTGGGCATGGACGGCCACCTTCAAGCCGTAATCACGAGCCGTTTTCACAACCGCTTCCAACTCAGGCAAGGTGAACTGGGGGTTCTGACCGCTGGCGGCTACGCTGAGGACCCCTCCGGT
>CAYRFU010000132.1:507-17087 GCA_964423525.1 uncultured Burkholderiales bacterium
CTTATAGCGCCAACGGACGGCCGCTCGAGCCTCGTCCGGTCCGTTGAGCACACCTTGCTCGGGCCCTGCCGGAGGTCGTATACTATCGGCATAGCCGTTACTGGGGTCAGCGTGACCTCCGGTAGTAGCCAACGACTTTCCTGAAGCCACGATACGTGGCCCAGGAACGAGACCTTCTCGGATCGCCTTCTTGAGGGCGTAGACGACTTGTCCGTCATCCCCCAGGTCTCGGACGGTGGTGAATCCCGCTTCCAAAGTCCGTCGGGCCCAGACGGTCGAGCGGACAGCGTAATCGGTGGGGTTCCAGCGATAGCGATCCACATATCCGGTGGGCGAACTCTGGTTGATCAGATGGACGTGGCAATCGATAAGGCCGGGCAGGACGGTCGCTTGGCTCAGGTCGATCACAACCACACCGGCGGGAGGCTCGGGGAAGCCGGCCTCTACCGCCTTGATGCGGCCACCGGACACAACCACCGTGACTCGCTGGCGCAGCCTCTCTGAGGTCCCATCGAAAAGGCGTCCCGCCCGGATCCAGGTATCCGCCCCTGCCGACCAGGTGAGAAGAAAGAGTAAAACCAGCAATCGCATCGCGCGGGGTTCTGAACTGAGTCACGGCCACCTGCCTTTGTAACAAAACGGATAGCCTTCTTTGAAAAGTTTTGGAGGCCTTTTCAGGATTCTTTCAGCCAGGGTTGTTAACTTGTCGCCAGCTAAGAAATCTTCGGAATTGAGATACTTTTAAGATATGCTACAAGACGTCAGGCTCACGCCCCAATCCCCCACGTCCTCGCTGACCCAAAGAGGAAAGCCTGTGGAGGCCAAATTCGATGGAAAAGTTGAGGACTTCCTCAGCGATGGTTGTCCGCAAGACTGCGTGACTTCGCTACATCAGATGCAAAGCTTGTTCGAAGACGATCGCCTCGAGGGGATTAAGAAACAGCTCGCCAAACAAGCCGGTAAGGGCATCGAGATCGACTTCGGGTTCGGAGCCTGGACCGCTACCATGGCCGGATGGGACCCGGAAGATACAACCGTGCACCTGCAGAAAAATGACTCAGGCCAAGCCGCCAACTACGTCGACATCGATAGCGACGGCTACGTCTCACTCCACCTGAAGGCGCCGGCCGAAGGAGGAGGCTTGATTCATCAGACGATCTCAGGTCGAAACGACAACGGAACCCTGACTTGTCTGCACGAAGACATCAAGCAAGAACGGTTTTAGTCCATCAGCTTCCGGCTCTCTTGGAGAGCCTTCAGAGCATAGCCTTCGGGGTCGAAATGGTCCATCTCGGGCTTCTCTACCACCGCTAGCAACAGAATGGCTCGCTCAACCCCAGCACCGCCCTTCAAAGGGCTCGGCCGAGCCAAGTCGAAGCCCTGGCCTCAAACATATTAGGAGGAACAGTGCTAATGCGAAAGATGATGACCCTTCTGGTGGTCTTACTAGTGACAGCCAGCGCTTGGGCTCAGACGACCGATCCCTACCCTTTCCCGGTGATGGTGGGCGACCAGGCTGCCGCCAAAGAAGAAGGCGAAGACAATTTCGCGGTGGTCAAGAGCCCCGTGGCAGCCGGCGCGAAGGTGGCGGTCAAAGAGGTTGAAGGGCAGGTGATCGTCAACCTCTTCCCCTCGGACAAAAACGGTGAGGTCAAAAACGGCGAGCAACCCTTGATTCTCCTTTTCCAAGCTGGTAAGTCGAAGAGTCTCGGCGACAACATGGGTGGCAAAGAGGTCAAAACGGGCTACTATGTCGCCAACGTGGTGGCCAACGGCAAGACCTCGAGGGTCTTTTTTCAAGTCAAGTAGGTCACCGACTCCTTGACTTTTCAGGATGAACACAGCGACAACACGCGGCTAGAGGCTCTCTCTCTCAGGCTGCTGAAGGAGATCGGTGAAGACCCAGCCAGGGAGGGTCTGGTCAAGACTCCAACCCGAATGGCGGCGGCCTTCTCCTACCTGACCAAAGGCTACTCGGAAGACCCGGCCGAGATCATCGGGGAAGCCCTTTTCGAAGCCGAAAGCCAAGAAATCGTTCTGGTTCGAGGCATCGAGTTTTACAGCCTCTGCGAGCATCATATGCTGCCCTTTATCGGAACCGCTCATATCGGTTACATCCCCGATAAACAGATCGTCGGCCTCTCTAAGATCGCCCGAGTGGTTGAGGTGTATTGCCGCAGGCTTCAGGTGCAAGAGAGGCTGACCCAGCAGATCGCTGACTGCCTGCTCAAACATCTTCAGCCACTGGGAGTGGCCGTCGTTATGGAAGCTAACCATCTCTGCATGATGATGAGAGGCGTCCAGAAACAGGGGTCCTCCACCATCACCAGCGCCATGCATGGCGTTTTTCGCGATAACATTTCGACCCGCAGTGAATTCATGGGTCTGATTCGAGGAGTGACGTGATTCTCAACAAGACCAGTCGAAGGCTAACCCAAACCCGCTCCCAGGTGGGCTCCCAAGCGATGCTCTACGGAGTCGGACTGAGTGAGGAAGACCTCGACCGACCCCTGGTCGGAATCGCCAGCATGGGGTGGGACGGCAACCCCTGCAACATGCACCTCAACGACCTCGCGGCCCGAGTGAAGCAGGGATGCACGAGCTCGGGGTTGGTGGGTCTGGTCTTCCACACCATTGGCGTCTCAGACGGTATCTCGATGGGGACCGAAGGGATGAAGTTCTCATTGCCCTCGCGCGACCTTATCGCCGATTCTATCGAAACCGTCTGTCAGGCCCAATACTACGACGCTTGCGTTTGTGTGGCAGGTTGCGACAAGAACATGCCCGGTTCGGTGATGGCCCTGGCTCGTCTTGACCGCCCCGGTTTGATGCTCTACGGGGGAACGATTCGGCCCGGCCGCCTCGGCGATAAGAAGATCGATATCGTCTCAGCCTTCGAGGCTTACGGAAGTTACCTGAAAGGTGACACCGACGAGGCTGGCCTGAAAGCCGTCTTGAAGAACGCTTGCCCGGGGGCTGGCGCCTGCGGAGGAATGTACACCGCCAACACGATGGCCTCGGCTATCGAAACCCTTGGGCTCAGCGTGCCTTTCAGCTCGTCCTTACCGGCCACCAGCACGGAAAAAGGCGAGGAATGCGACCGGCTGGCAGCGGTAATGCGCTCCCTCTTGGAACTCGACCTCAAGCCGAGCCAGATTCTCACCCGCAAAGCTTTCGAGAACGCCATTACCGTGGTTGTGGCTCTGGGAGGCTCGACCAACGCCGTCCTCCACCTCCTGGCCATCGCCAGAGCCGCCAAGGTGGAGTTAAGCCTGGAAGACTTCCAGACCATCTCTGATCGCACGCCCCTTCTGGCCGACCTGAAACCGTTTGGCAGTCACGTCATGGAAGACCTATGGAAAGCCGGCGGGGTTCCGGCCGTTCAAAAACTGCTACTGCAGGAGGGTTTCCTCGACGGAGAGTGTCTGACCGTGACAGGAAAGACCCTGGCGGAAAACCTCGAGGAGGTGGCCGGTCTGACCTCAGAACAGGCCATCGTCTGTCCACTCAGCCGACCTCTCAAGACCACCGGCCACCTCCAAATTCTTTACGGCAATCTAGCAGAAGAGGGAGCAGTGGCCAAGTTGACGGGCAAAGAAGGGCTTCATTTCGAAGGCCCGGCTCGGGTATTCGATTCGGAGGAGGCCTGCCTCGAAGCGGTCATCTCGGGCCAAGTTCAGCCCGGTGACGTGGTCGTGATTCGCTACGAAGGCCCCAGAGGTGGCCCAGGAATGCGAGAGATGCTTTCTATCACCGCTGCCATCATGGGAGCTGGCCTCGGTAATAGCGTGGCCCTCATCACCGATGGTCGCTTCTCCGGGGGAACGCATGGCTTTGTGGTCGGTCACGTCACTCCCGAGGCTCAATTGGGAGGCACTCTCGCCCTGGTCCAGGATGGCGATCAGATCACCATCGATGCCGAGTCGCGTCAAATGAACGTCGCTCTTGACGAAGAGGAAATCGCTCGCCGGCGAGCCGCCTGGGAAGCCCCTCCCCCGCGCTACACCAGCGGTGTGCTTCATAAATATCGTCAGCTGGTCTCGACGGCCTCTGAGGGCTGCGTCACGGACGGTTAACCGATGGCCTCATTCAGCCGTCGGCGCACCCAACGACGGTCGTCCTCGCCCAAACGGCAGAATCGAAAGCCGGCCTCAAACCGGCTAGGACCTACCGCTCGACACCAAACGGCCGTAGCCGTGAGATAGTGGCGCTGTCCGTAGAGACCACTCTTAAGAAGAAGCGTCAGCTCCTGCTCAAGCGGCACCGGCTGACCGAGAGCCATCTTGAAGCCCCCACTAGAAAGGTCTTTGACCTGGGCCAGCCCTTTGACCAGCATCGGCGACTCCGCCGTGAGCGAGCAGGGCACTCTTTCAGAGCGCTCCGACGGCCTCTTTTGCGGCACAACCAGGCCTTCTAGCAGGTAAGCTCGGTAGAGGAACTCGCCCGCCTTGGTCGAGATCTCGGCAGGCAGCACAAAAACCTGACCGTTCCAAGAGAAACGGATTCGGGTTCGCCCCGCCGTCAAAGGCTCTCGGGAGCGGAGCAGAGCTTCTCGCCCTCGCCGTTCTATCAAGTCGACCTGCACGGGTTCACAGGTCCAGCGTAGCCAAAGGCCGCGGAAAATCTCAGTGAGCGTCTCAAGAATCATAACTAGGAACAGCCTACCGTTGAGGACTGAAAATTCCTAGAATTAGGTCTGTTCCTCGGTCTTTATCAGCCACACCTCGGGAGGGCGAGACTCTCGGCCCAGGATTCGCTCTTTCCAGTTGCGGGGATTGGTGGGCCGGCGAACCTCGATAGCGATTCGTTCTGCCCTTCGGATCGCATCCACCTGGCTCGGCGAAGGACTCTTGGGAGGTTGACTGAGGTCCTCGGTGTCGTTCCAGGCCTTCTGGTGAGCAACAGCTTTGGCCAGGTAGTCGTCAACCGGCAGACTCTTGACCTCAAAGAGCTCCGCGTCCGGATCTTCTGAGTCTCGGCTGGGAGACTCGACCCATTTGCGGTCTTTCAAAGGATTGGGCGGAGGCGCTGAGCCGGGCTCTTGAACCAGGACCGACGACCCTCCTGAAACCACACCTGCTAGGCCCAGAAGGATGCTGGTGGGAGAAAGGGCGACCCCAACCACACCGAGTCCCTTGAGCATCAGAGACAATGCCTTGCTCTGCTCTTTCTGGTAGGTGTGGACGATTTCGTAATTGGACCGGTCAGGACCCTGGAGTTGGCCCTGGTCGATCTGCCTCTGGGCTTGGCGCTCACTCTGCTGACCCGCTCGATATTGACTCAAGCCGCGATGAGCGGCGACCAAACCGAAGGGAGCGAGTGCTAGCAGGACGGAGCCTCCCAACCCTCCCCCAAGGGCCAGGCTCGTGAGGGCCACTACCCCGCTGGCGGCGGCCACCATGGTTCTCTGACGACCCTCGAAGGGATCGGCACTCTGACTCAAGTCGACCCCGTCCGGGTCATTTTCCGGGGCTCCCGGTTCAGTCTCCTGGAGGTCAGGCCCCCTTCTTGGAGCACTGGCCATTCCTCCCAGGTGATGGGTTGAGATTTCTAGCCTCATTTAGTGTCCCGCATTTCTCGGGAGAGATCCGATCTCCCTGACTTGAGGTTAGCCTAGTGGACTGAAAAAAGGATGAACTGGCCGCTTACCCCCATCAGAGGACCTGTCACCGAGAAACTCAGGACGTCCTAGCTCAACCACGCTAGGCTAGAGTTACTATGATAGGACCCTTGAGAAATCTCTTCCCCAGTCGTCCCCGGCGACCGAATCCCCGCCAGCCTCAACCTTGGCCTGGCCCTTCTGAGAACTATCAGCCTGGGCCTTCCTATCCGAACCACCAGCCGCGACGGCCCTGGGGGATCTGGGGGGTAGCCTTAACCGCTACTTTGCTAGGTGTCGCGGGAGTCGCGCTAGCCACCGCCCGCAACCAGCAGTTTGCCGAATTCCCGCCTGCTTTAACCCCGGCCAGGGAGCTCGAGCAAACCGCCAAGCCTGGGCGTTACTCTCCTGAGCTCCCACCTTCTCCCGTTCAGGACCGGATCGATTACCTCACTCATCCGACCGAGTACACCATCGATTCCCCCAATGGGTCCGGCCAGAGCGACGACCCACAGGTTGTGCTAGAACGTCCGGCCATCCACCGTAGGTTGTGTGGCGGAACTTGCTTCCGCCGCTCAAAGTGACTTTCCGGCCGGACTTCTAGTCTTGGGCGGGACCTGTCATCCAGCGGTCGGGAGTGAGCCCCCCAGCGTGGTCGTCCCGGATATCGACGGAAACCTGGTCATCTCAGCCTTCGAGACACCCAATAATCCAACGAGATGGCTCAATCCGAGGGGCGCACTGACCGCAGGTGAGTTCGAACGGGGTGCTCCTAGCGAAGACCGAAGGCTGCCACTAGCTTGGGCCAACGACCGAATTTGCCCTCAATGACCAGACCACCTCGGGCGGCCATCTCAGAAGCGGAGGCCGGCCCGAAAAACATCTCGTAAAGGGAAGCTTCATCCCCCTGAATGAGAAGCTCTGGGTCGTCGACCGAGCCGTAGTGAAGCGTGATCTCCTCAGGCAGGAGATCAACGTGGAAGGCCTGGCGCTCACCCCGAAGCTCAAAGACCATCTGGTACCCTCCTCGGTAGAGGGCCTTCAGTCGGTGGAGGCTCCAGGCTAGATTGACCTTCTCCTCTTTGGCTGGTGCCGTCATGAGCCGGTTACCCCACTCACAGGCCTCCAGCACCAGACCTTCCAGGGCCTGGCCCAGAGGCGTGAGCCGATAGACAATAGCGGGGGTGGGAGGCGGGATCTTCTCTTTCTCGATCAGGCCGTCTCGTTCCATCTGCTTGAGTCGCTTGGCCAGCAAGTTGGTGGTGATGCCCGCAAGTTCGTTGAGTAGATCGCTATAGCGGCGGGGCCCTAAGAGCAGGTCGCGCACGATCAGGAGGGTCCAACGCTCGCCCACGAAATCCAACGTTCGGGCCACGCCACAGAATTGATGATAGAGCCTTTTGCTCATCCTTCACTAATGCGACACGAACCGATGTTCTCCCTAGTCCTTCCTGCATCCGCTTAACCCCCTGCTACCCGCGCCCGCCTCGTCGCCCGAAGCCTGAAATCAAGCCGTTCAAGCCCAAAGAATAATAAAAACAGAACAAACCACTAACAAAAAAGGGACTAAAGCAAAAGAGGACCTCCAATATTCCTGAAAAGGAGACCTGAGGTAAAAAACCCGAAAAATAGGCACAAACCTTTGTCAATAAGGTATTTTTCAGGTAAACAAATTTTGATAGTATCTACTATCAAATAATAAAGTCAAGTAGTTTTTTTTGACAAAAAACCCAGACAAACCAGTTTACAGCAAAGCTGGGGGCTGCTACGATGACGTCAACAAAGCTGACTATCCGTAAGAGATAGAAGAACGATGTAGGCTAATGACTGCACAACGACCTTATACGACCGCCGAACACACCCGCTCTCGCTGCACTAGCGAAAGCCGGATGGGAATGGCAAAGTGCCGTCACCAGGCTGCCGGAAGAGAATTACGCCTGGCCATCTCGAGCCAGGCGCTTTTGATTCCGGAGGTTCAATGGGGAATCTAGCCACCTAGCTCAGCGAGCGACGATAGCCCCACTCATTTCCCTACCACCCAGAAGAGGAGTGCCTGCCTTGCAATTATCCGGAGCTGAAATCATACTTGAATGTCTTTCAAGAGAGGGTGTCGACGTGATCTACGGACACCCGGGAGGAGCGATCCTTCCCACCTACGACGCCATGACGCGTTACCCTAACATTCACCACGTCCTCTGTCGTCACGAACAGGGAGCGGCCCACATGGCTGACGGCTACGCCCGCGCCACTGGGCGGGTAGGAGTCGCCATCGCCACCTCGGGACCGGGCGCCACCAACCTGGTCACCGGGATCGCCACCGCCATGATGGACTCCTCACCGGTCGTTTGTATCACCGGCCAGGTGCCCACCCACGCCATCGGGAGCGATGCCTTCCAAGAGTGTGACGTCACCGGAGTGACCCTGCCGGTGACCAAACACAACTACCTGGTCACCGACGTGGAAGAGCTGGCCTACACCATTAAAGAAGCTTTCCACCTGGCCCGTAGCGGTCGACCGGGACCGGTGCTAGTGGATGTCCCTAAAGACGTGCAGAACGCCAAGTGTGAGTTCCACTACCCGGCCGAAGAGATTGAACTCCCAGGCTACCGCCGCCTACCTCGTCCGAGCGCAGCCCAGGTGGAAGCCGCGGCCGAGCTGATCAACTCGGCTAAGAAACCGGTCATCCTGGCCGGCCAGGATGACCGGTTTCTTAGCCGAGTTGATCAGCTCGGCCGCGGCTTCCACCTGGGCTGCGCTCGGACGAGGTAGGCGGCGGTAGCCTGGGAGTTCAATCTCTTCGGCCGGGTAGTGGAACTCACACTTGGCGTTCTGCACGTCTTTAGGGACATCCACTAGCACCGGTCCCGGTCGACCGCTACGGGCCAGGTGGAAAGCTTCTTTAATGGTGTAGGCCAGCTCTTCCACGTCGGTGACCAGGTAGTTGTGTTTGGTCACCGGCAGGGTCACTCCGGTGACGTCACACTCTTGGAAGGCATCGCTCCCGATGGCGTGGGTGGGCACCTGGCCGGTGATACAAACGACCGGTGAGGAGTCCATCATGGCGGTGGCGATCCCGGTGACCAGGTTGGTGGCGCCCGGTCCCGAGGTGGCGATGGCGACTCCTACCCGCCCAGTGGCGCGGGCGTAGCCGTCAGCCATGTGGGCCGCTCCCTGTTCGTGACGACAGAGGACGTGGTGAATGTTAGGGTAACGCGTCATGGCGTCGTAGGTGGGAAGGATCGCTCCTCCCGGGTGTCCGTAGATCACGTCGACACCCTCTCTTGAAAGACATTCAAGTATGATTTCAGCTCCGGATAATTGCAAGGCAGGCACTCCTCTTCTGGGTGGTAGGGAAATGAGTGGGGCTATCGTCGCTCGCTGAGCTAGGTGGCTAGATTCCCCATTGAACCTCCGGAATCAAAAGCGCCTGGCTCGAGATGGCCAGGCGTAATTCTCTTCCGGCAGCCTGGTGACGGCACTTTGCCATTCCCATCCGGCTTTCGCTAGTGCAGCGAGAGCGGGTGTGTTCGGCGGTCGTATAAGGTCGTTGTGCAGTCATTAGCCTACATCGTTCTTCTATCTCTTACGGATAGTCAGCTTTGTTGACGTCATCGTAGCAGCCCCCAGCTTTGCTGTAAACTGGTTTGTCTGGGTTTTTTGTCAAAAAAAACTACTTGACTTTATTATTTGATAGTAGATACTATCAAAATTTGTTTACCTGAAAAATACCTTATTGACAAAGGTTTGTGCCTATTTTTCGGGTTTTTTACCTCAGGTCTCCTTTTCAGGAATATTGGAGGTCCTCTTTTGCTTTAGTCCCTTTTTTGTTAGTGGTTTGTTCTGTTTTTATTATTCTTTGGGCTTGAACGGCTTGATTTCAGGCTTCGGGCGACGAGGCGGGCGCGGGTAGCAGGGGGTTAAGCGGATGCAGGAAGGACTAGGGAGAACATCGGTTCGTGTCGCATTAGTGAAGGATGAGCAAAAGGCTCTATCATCAATTCTGTGGCGTGGCCCGAACGTTGGATTTCGTGGGCGAGCGTTGGACCCTCCTGATCGTGCGCGACCTGCTCTTAGGGCCCCGCCGCTATAGCGATCTACTCAACGAACTTGCGGGCATCACCACCAACTTGCTGGCCAAGCGACTCAAGCAGATGGAACGAGACGGCCTGATCGAGAAAGAGAAGATCCCGCCTCCCACCCCCGCTATTGTCTATCGGCTCACGCCTCTGGGCCAGGCCCTGGAAGGTCTGGTGCTGGAGGCCTGTGAGTGGGGTAACCGGCTCATGACGGCACCAGCCAAAGAGGAGAAGGTCAA
This sequence comes from uncultured Burkholderiales bacterium, assembly GCA_964423525.1. Classification (GTDB taxonomy): domain Bacteria; phylum Vulcanimicrobiota; class Xenobia; order Xenobiales; family JADMJV01; genus CAYRFU01. The sequence goes on from CAYRFU010000132.1 coordinate 10,422, forward strand.
TCTAGCCTGGAGCCTCCACCGACTGAAGGCCCTCTACCGAGGAGGGTACCAGATGGTCTTTGAGCTTCGGGGTGAGCGCCAGGCCTTCCACGTTGATCTCCTGCCTGAGGAGATCACGCTTCACTACGGCTCGGTCGACGACCCAGAGCTTCTCATTCAGGGGGATGAAGCTTCCCTTTACGAGATGTTTTTCGGGCCGGCCTCCGCTTCTGAGATGGCCGCCCGAGGTGGTCTGGTCATTGAGGGCAAATTCGGTCGTTGGCCCAAGCTAGTGGCAGCCTTCGGTCTTCGCTAGGAGCACCCCGTTCGAACTCACCTGCGGTCAGTGCGCCCCTCGGATTGAGCCATCTCGTTGGATTATTGGGTGTCTCGAAGGCTGAGATGACCAGGTTTCCGTCGATATCCGGGACGACCACGCTGGGGGGCTCACTCCCGACCGCTGGATGACAGGTCCCGCCCAAGACTAGAAGTCCGGCCGGAAAGTCACTTTGAGCGGCGGAAGCAAGTTCCGCCACACAACCTACGGTGGATGGCCGGACGTTCTAGCACAACCTGTGGGTCGTCGCTCTGGCCGGACCCATTGGGGGAATCGATGGTGTACTCGGTCGGATGAGTGAGGTAATCGATCCGGTCCTGAACGGGAGAAGGTGGGAGCTCAGGAGAGTAACGCCCAGGCTTGGCGGTTTGCTCGAGCTCCCTGGCCGGGGTTAAAGCAGGCGGGAATTCGGCAAACTGCTGGTTGCGGGCGGTGGCTAGCGCGACTCCCGCGACACCTAGCAAAGTAGCGGTTAAGGCTACCCCCCAGATCCCCCAGGGCCGTCGCGGCTGGTGGTTCGGATAGGAAGGCCCAGGCTGATAGTTCTCAGAAGGGCCAGGCCAAGGTTGAGGCTGGCGGGGATTCGGTCGCCGGGGACGACTGGGGAAGAGATTTCTCAAGGGTCCTATCATAGTAACTCTAGCCTAGCGTGGTTGAGCTAGGACGTCCTGAGTTTCTCGGTGACAGGTCCTCTGATGGGGGTAAGCGGCCAGTTCATCCTTTTTTCAGTCCACTAGGCTAACCTCAAGTCAGGGAGATCGGATCTCTCCCGAGAAATGCGGGACACTAAATGAGGCTAGAAATCTCAACCCATCACCTGGGAGGAATGGCCAGTGCTCCAAGAAGGGGGCCTGACCTCCAGGAGACTGAACCGGGAGCCCCGGAAAATGACCCGGACGGGGTCGACTTGAGTCAGAGTGCCGATCCCTTCGAGGGTCGTCAGAGAACCATGGTGGCCGCCGCCAGCGGGGTAGTGGCCCTCACGAGCCTGGCCCTTGGGGGAGGGTTGGGAGGCTCCGTCCTGCTAGCACTCGCTCCCTTCGGTTTGGTCGCCGCTCATCGCGGCTTGAGTCAATATCGAGCGGGTCAGCAGAGTGAGCGCCAAGCCCAGAGGCAGATCGACCAGGGCCAACTCCAGGGTCCTGACCGGTCCAATTACGAAATCGTCCACACCTACCAGAAAGAGCAGAGCAAGGCATTGTCTCTGATGCTCAAGGGACTCGGTGTGGTTGGGGTCGCCCTTTCTCCCACCAGCATCCTTCTGGGCCTAGCAGGTGTGGTTTCAGGAGGGTCGTCGGTCCTGGTTCAAGAGCCCGGCTCAGCGCCTCCGCCCAATCCTTTGAAAGACCGCAAATGGGTCGAGTCTCCCAGCCGAGACTCAGAAGATCCGGACGCGGAGCTCTTTGAGGTCAAGAGTCTGCCGGTTGACGACTACCTGGCCAAAGCTGTTGCTCACCAGAAGGCCTGGAACGACACCGAGGACCTCAGTCAACCTCCCAAGAGTCCTTCGCCGAGCCAGGTGGATGCGATCCGAAGGGCAGAACGAATCGCTATCGAGGTTCGCCGGCCCACCAATCCCCGCAACTGGAAAGAGCGAATCCTGGGCCGAGAGTCTCGCCCTCCCGAGGTGTGGCTGATAAAGACCGAGGAACAGACCTAATTCTAGGAATTTTCAGTCCTCAACGGTAGGCTGTTCCTAGTTATGATTCTTGAGACGCTCACTGAGATTTTCCGCGGCCTTTGGCTACGCTGGACCTGTGAACCCGTGCAGGTCGACTTGATAGAACGGCGAGGGCGAGAAGCTCTGCTCCGCTCCCGAGAGCCTTTGACGGCGGGGCGAACCCGAATCCGTTTCTCTTGGAACGGTCAGGTTTTTGTGCTGCCTGCCGAGATCTCGACCAAGGCGGGCGAGTTCCTCTACCGAGCTTACCTGCTAGAAGGCCTGGTTGTGCCGCAAAAGAGGCCGTCGGAGCGCTCTGAAAGAGTGCCCTGCTCGCTCACGGCGGAGTCGCCGATGCTGGTCAAAGGGCTGGCCCAGGTCAAAGACCTTTCTAGTGGGGGCTTCAAGATGGCTCTCGGTCAGCCGGTGCCGCTTGAGCAGGAGCTGACGCTTCTTCTTAAGAGTGGTCTCTACGGACAGCGCCACTATCTCACGGCTACGGCCGTTTGGTGTCGAGCGGTAGGTCCTAGCCGGTTTGAGGCCGGCTTTCGATTCTGCCGTTTGGGCGAGGACGACCGTCGTTGGGTGCGCCGACGGCTGAATGAGGCCATCGGTTAACCGTCCGTGACGCAGCCCTCAGAGGCCGTCGAGACCAGCTGACGATATTTATGAAGCACACCGCTGGTGTAGCGCGGGGGAGGGGCTTCCCAGGCGGCTCGCCGGCGAGCGATTTCCTCTTCGTCAAGAGCGACGTTCATTTGACGCGACTCGGCATCGATGGTGATCTGATCGCCATCCTGGACCAGGGCGAGAGTGCCTCCCAATTGAGCCTCGGGAGTGACGTGACCGACCACAAAGCCATGCGTTCCCCCGGAGAAGCGACCATCGGTGATGAGGGCCACGCTATTACCGAGGCCAGCTCCCATGATGGCAGCGGTGATAGAAAGCATCTCTCGCATTCCTGGGCCACCTCTGGGGCCTTCGTAGCGAATCACGACCACGTCACCGGGCTGAACTTGGCCCGAGATGACCGCTTCGAGGCAGGCCTCCTCCGAATCGAATACCCGAGCCGGGCCTTCGAAATGAAGCCCTTCTTTGCCCGTCAACTTGGCCACTGCTCCCTCTTCTGCTAGATTGCCGTAAAGAATTTGGAGGTGGCCGGTGGTCTTGAGAGGTCGGCTGAGTGGACAGACGATGGCCTGTTCTGAGGTCAGACCGGCCACCTCCTCGAGGTTTTCCGCCAGGGTCTTTCCTGTCACGGTCAGACACTCTCCGTCGAGGAAACCCTCCTGCAGTAGCAGTTTTTGAACGGCCGGAACCCCGCCGGCTTTCCATAGGTCTTCCATGACGTGACTGCCAAACGGTTTCAGGTCGGCCAGAAGGGGCGTGCGATCAGAGATGGTCTGGAAGTCTTCCAGGCTTAACTCCACCTTGGCGGCTCTGGCGATGGCCAGGAGGTGGAGGACGGCGTTGGTCGAGCCTCCCAGAGCCACAACCACGGTAATGGCGTTCTCGAAAGCTTTGCGGGTGAGAATCTGGCTCGGCTTGAGGTCGAGTTCCAAGAGGGAGCGCATTACCGCTGCCAGCCGGTCGCATTCCTCGCCTTTTTCCGTGCTGGTGGCCGGTAAGGACGAGCTGAAAGGCACGCTGAGCCCAAGGGTTTCGATAGCCGAGGCCATCGTGTTGGCGGTGTACATTCCTCCGCAGGCGCCAGCCCCCGGGCAAGCGTTCTTCAAGACGGCTTTCAGGCCAGCCTCGTCGGTGTCACCTTTCAGGTAACTTCCGTAAGCCTCGAAGGCTGAGACGATATCGATCTTCTTATCGCCGAGGCGGCCGGGCCGAATCGTTCCCCCGTAGAGCATCAAACCGGGGCGGTCAAGACGAGCCAGGGCCATCACCGAACCGGGCATGTTCTTGTCGCAACCTGCCACACAAACGCAAGCGTCGTAGTATTGGGCCTGACAGACGGTTTCGATAGAATCGGCGATAAGGTCGCGCGAGGGCAATGAGAACTTCATCCCTTCGGTCCCCATCGAGATACCGTCTGAGACGCCAATGGTGTGGAAGACCAGACCCACCAACCCCGAGCTCGTGCATCCCTGCTTCACTCGGGCCGCGAGGTCGTTGAGGTGCATGTTGCAGGGGTTGCCGTCCCACCCCATGCTGGCGATTCCGACCAGGGGTCGGTCGAGGTCTTCCTCACTCAGTCCGACTCCGTAGAGCATCGCTTGGGAGCCCACCTGGGAGCGGGTTTGGGTTAGCCTTCGACTGGTCTTGTTGAGAATCACGTCACTCCTCGAATCAGACCCATGAATTCACTGCGGGTCGAAATGTTATCGCGAAAAACGCCATGCATGGCGCTGGTGATGGTGGAGGACCCCTGTTTCTGGACGCCTCTCATCATCATGCAGAGATGGTTAGCTTCCATAACGACGGCCACTCCCAGTGGCTGAAGATGTTTGAGCAGGCAGTCAGCGATCTGCTGGGTCAGCCTCTCTTGCACCTGAAGCCTGCGGCAATACACCTCAACCACTCGGGCGATCTTAGAGAGGCCGACGATCTGTTTATCGGGGATGTAACCGATATGAGCGGTTCCGATAAAGGGCAGCATATGATGCTCGCAGAGGCTGTAAAACTCGATGCCTCGAACCAGAACGATTTCTTGGCTTTCGGCTTCGAAAAGGGCTTCCCCGATGATCTCGGCCGGGTCTTCCGAGTAGCCTTTGGTCAGGTAGGAGAAGGCCGCCGCCATTCGGGTTGGAGTCTTGACCAGACCCTCCCTGGCTGGGTCTTCACCGATCTCCTTCAGCAGCCTGAGAGAGAGAGCCTCTAGCCGCGTGTTGTCGCTGTGTTCATCCTGAAAAGTCAAGGAGTCGGTGACCTACTTGACTTGAAAAAAGACCCTCGAGGTCTTGCCGTTGGCCACCACGTTGGCGACATAGTAGCCCGTTTTGACCTCTTTGCCACCCATGTTGTCGCCGAGACTCTTCGACTTACCAGCTTGGAAAAGGAGAATCAAGGGTTGCTCGCCGTTTTTGACCTCACCGTTTTTGTCCGAGGGGAAGAGGTTGACGATCACCTGCCCTTCAACCTCTTTGACCGCCACCTTCGCGCCGGCTGCCACGGGGCTCTTGACCACCGCGAAATTGTCTTCGCCTTCTTCTTTGGCGGCAGCCTGGTCGCCCACCATCACCGGGAAAGGGTAGGGATCGGTCGTCTGAGCCCAAGCGCTGGCTGTCACTAGTAAGACCACCAGAAGGGTCATCATCTTTCGCATTAGCACTGTTCCTCCTAATATGTTTGAGGCCAGGGCTTCGACTTGGCTCGGCCGAGCCCTTTGAAGGGCGGTGCTGGGGTTGAGCGAGCCATTCTGTTGCTAGCGGTGGTAGAGAAGCCCGAGATGGACCATTTCGACCCCGAAGGCTATGCTCTGAAGGCTCTCCAAGAGAGCCGGAAGCTGATGGACTAAAACCGTTCTTGCTTGATGTCTTCGTGCAGACAAGTCAGGGTTCCGTTGTCGTTTCGACCTGAGATCGTCTGATGAATCAAGCCTCCTCCTTCGGCCGGCGCCTTCAGGTGGAGTGAGACGTAGCCGTCGCTATCGATGTCGACGTAGTTGGCGGCTTGGCCTGAGTCATTTTTCTGCAGGTGCACGGTTGTATCTTCCGGGTCCCATCCGGCCATGGTAGCGGTCCAGGCTCCGAACCCGAAGTCGATCTCGATGCCCTTACCGGCTTGTTTGGCGAGCTGTTTCTTAATCCCCTCGAGGCGATCGTCTTCGAACAAGCTTTGCATCTGATGTAGCGAAGTCACGCAGTCTTGCGGACAACCATCGCTGAGGAAGTCCTCAACTTTTCCATCGAATTTGGCCTCCACAGGCTTTCCTCTTTGGGTCAGCGAGGACGTGGGGGATTGGGGCGTGAGCCTGACGTCTTGTAGCATATCTTAAAAGTATCTCAATTCCGAAGATTTCTTAGCTGGCGACAAGTTAACAACCCTGGCTGAAAGAATCCTGAAAAGGCCTCCAAAACTTTTCAAAGAAGGCTATCCGTTTTGTTACAAAGGCAGGTGGCCGTGACTCAGTTCAGAACCCCGCGCGATGCGATTGCTGGTTTTACTCTTTCTTCTCACCTGGTCGGCAGGGGCGGATACCTGGATCCGGGCGGGACGCCTTTTCGATGGGACCTCAGAGAGGCTGCGCCAGCGAGTCACGGTGGTTGTGTCCGGTGGCCGCATCAAGGCGGTAGAGGCCGGCTTCCCCGAGCCTCCCGCCGGTGTGGTTGTGATCGACCTGAGCCAAGCGACCGTCCTGCCCGGCCTTATCGATTGCCACGTCCATCTGATCAACCAGAGTTCGCCCACCGGATATGTGGATCGCTATCGCTGGAACCCCACCGATTACGCTGTCCGCTCGACCGTCTGGGCCCGACGGACTTTGGAAGCGGGATTCACCACCGTCCGAGACCTGGGGGATGACGGACAAGTCGTCTACGCCCTCAAGAAGGCGATCCGAGAAGGTCTCGTTCCTGGGCCACGTATCGTGGCTTCAGGAAAGTCGTTGGCTACTACCGGAGGTCACGCTGACCCCAGTAACGGCTATGCCGATAGTATACGACCTCCGGCAGGGCCCGAGCAAGGTGTGCTCAACGGACCGGACGAGGCTCGAGCGGCCGTCCGTTGGCGCTATAAG
>CAYRFU010000132.1:17097-17594 GCA_964423525.1 uncultured Burkholderiales bacterium
ACCGGAGGGGTCCTCAGCGTAGCCGCCAGCGGTCAGAACCCCCAGTTCACCTTGCCTGAGTTGGAAGCGGTTGTGAAAACGGCTCGTGATTACGGCTTGAAGGTGGCCGTCCATGCCCACGGGCGTGAGGGGATGAAGCGGGCGGTTTTAGCCGGCGTCGACTCCATCGAGCATGGGACCTATATGGACGAGGAAATCATGGCTTTGATGAAAGCGCGCGGAACGTATTATGTACCGACCCTGTTGGCCGGGGCCTTCGTGGCCGAGAAAGCTGAGATAGAAGGCTACTATCCTCCCATGGTGCAACGGAAGGCGGCCAGCATTGGGCCCTTACTTCAGCAGACCTTCGCCCGGGCCTATCGAGCCGGAGTTCCGGTAGCCTTTGGGACCGACTCGGGAGTCTCACCCCACGGGCAAAACGGCCGGGAGTTCCTTTTGATGGTTCGAGGCGGCATGCCTCCCGCGTCGGCCCTGCTCTCGGCTACCCGAGAAGCTGC
>CAYRFU010000133.1:0-17584 GCA_964423525.1 uncultured Burkholderiales bacterium
TTGTGGCCACCACCTACTTTGACCTGGGGACCTTCACGGTGACCGCCTGGAAGGAACTCAGACCCTGCCCGTCTGGCTCGGTTACGACCGAACTCGTCAGCTCTTGCACATTTTGAACCTACAAGCCTGGATCGCGCTAGCTCTGGCCGTCACTGGCGGATTGATTCCCACTAGCGGTCTGGCAGCGGGTTCGGCCAGTGCGCTGTTAGCCTATTGCCTGGTCAAGGCCAAGAACGAATGGAGCGACATCTCCTTTGAATGCGACGTGCTCGTCGATGGCCTCTTTATCGGCTTAGCTCTGGTCTTTTTGATCTGCTAGCCAGCCACCGCGAAAACCGGCCTGACGCTGTCCCCGCCGGAGGTGAGGATTAGCTTTCATGGTGGTCCAGATCAGCTCGGAGCGAAATCCACCGAGATCCCTGTGAGAGGCTGATCCTAGCCACCGCTCAATGGAAAGGTCTGCCAATCGTCACGTCGGATACTCTGATCAAGAGCTATGACGTTGCGGTGATATCTTGACGCAGAGGAGGCTCAGCGGTTCCAGGATTTCTGGCCGGACCTCAGGTCTAAGAAGAGGTCGTCCGATTTCATTTCGAGCGGCCAGCGAGTCTCGACCCCGGCGGCAGAACTTCGGAGAGTCACCACGGTGAAAGGCGACCTGAGCGGAAAAGTGCTCCACGAGTCGGAACTACTTACTCTCACAGGAAGGCCATCGCTCCTGATGTTGGGAGAGAAATGGCCGCTCATCTATTTCGATCCCCGAGCTGAGCAGTTCCAAATCCAATACGTCGACACGGGCATCAAGCTCGATCTCGACGCCACTCTCAACGGTCAGGGAACAGTCGATGTCTCTGTCCGAACAGAAACGTCAAGCGTTCTTGATGTCACCAGTCACGGTGAGCTCACCACCTATCCGGCCAACAACGTTTTCGCGCCCCAGGCTCGATTTCAGGGTCTGGACTTTTCCGAGTCGATGATTCTGGCTCGCCTGAGTGGGGCTAGCGCTTCGAGATTCCTTAAGACTGAGGGTCTTGCTTCAACCCCTGCCAATCTAGTCTACACCTTGAAATTGGAGTTGCTAAAATGAACAAGTTTCGTGTCGTTTTCCTCCTCCTTTCTCTGGTCGGATTGCTCGCTCACCCAGGTTTGGCCCAGGAGCAAAACCTGGCTTATACCCTTCAGATCTTACACGCTCCCACGGCGCCGCCCAAAAAGATTATGGAGCGTCAGAATTGGCAGCGATTCTTAGAAGAGTCGGGTGTCAATGTGATAGAGGAGTCCGGAGGCAGCGGCGCGCTCGGAGACGACTTTATGGTCTTCCCAGGCATCAAAAACCCTTTGGCCTACCGAGACCCCAAACCAGACAGTTATCAAGTTCAATATGCCGATGTCGGGTTGAAGCTCGAAACCTTAGTGAGGGCTGCTGAGAACGGATTCTTGAGAGTCGACGCTCGGTGCGATAGGTCCGTCCTCAATCCTCACCCCAAGCTGAAGAGTCGGACCAATACACTCCTGTTCCAGTCCGCAATCTTGATGAAGCCCGGGCAAGTGGCGGTCTTCGGCTGCGCTAGAGGCCCCGTGGTGGAAAGGCTGATGAAAGAGCAGCTACCGCCAGGACAATTCCAGCCAGGTGATTGGATCATCATGGCGCTGACTATCGAGTGAGTCGTTCACCTGAATCCAGCCAAGGATGGGTCTTGCCCATCCTTTTTTGATCTGTCTGGCGGTTGAGGTTTTGGGCCGACCGGATGACGTTCCCGACGAATACGACAACAATCGCGACGACACCGGACCCGACGCTGTCTACGATGAGTATGACAACGGCCGTGGGGACTTCTACGACGGACCGGATGGTCGCTACAGCTACGACCCTTATCATTGACCGGTTCGGATCCTTCAAAGTCTGAATCAGCTTTCTTTAAGGGCTGAGTACTAGGCTCCAGCGGTGAACGTCAGGCCAGTGTCACCGAGAGTCCACTCCGACCCGAGCAGACGGCGATTTCCACTACCGGACAGCGGCGTGACAAGCGGCAAAGTGGAAGCCGTCGACACGATGCTGATACGGGGCGCGACGTCGGAACTCCGAGGGACCAATGGTGAGCAACGAAGCTTGCTTCAATCAAGCCTCAACCGGGTAGACCGAGGCTTGCTCCTCTGGGCCCAGCAGCAAGGCGTGCGGATGCAGGTCTTGCAAAGCGGCGAAGAACTCGAAGCTGCCGATGTCCTCAGAGACCTCAACGGTCGATTTGAACAACGGTTACGCCCCGACATCGTGGAAAAAATTCATACCTATCTCGAACCCCTTACCGAGAGGATCGGGAACGAGAAAGACCCCGAAAGGGCCCTCAACCTGCGTCGCCAGAAACAGCGCGAGCTGGCTGAACTGTTGACGGCCAACCCCTGCGGCGCGACCGTCTTCACGCCCGCCTTTGCCCCCATCCTGGCTCCCGGTCTTTCTAAGCTAGCGGCCGACCCAACTGAAACTCCGACTCTCAAGAGCATGGCCTTACATCATGGGGCCAATTCCCCCGAGCAACAGGGGCACTTCTTCCATTGGATGGAACGGCTCAACGGGCAACGGTTGGAACAGGCTCGCCAAGCCACCCTGGCGGAAAAGAGCGAACTCCTAAAAGACCGACCCGAGGCGCTCCAGAACTGGCTGAGGCAGGCGGTACAGAATCCTGAGACTGTCCCTCTAGATGTCAGCCTCTTCACCCTGGTCGTTCCTGATGCCCATTTTCTAGAATATCGGGAACAGCCTTTGCTGATCGATCGAAGTGACCTGCGTTCCGTAGAAGGTTGGCGCAACGGAGACTTTCGAGGACAGTGGTTCTTCCTCGAGGGCAAGAGCGACCTCTTGATTCGAGCTTCGGCGCTAGCCCTCGACACTCCGATCCACGAACTTGGACACGTCATCGACTTCACTTTGGAAAAAGCCGAACCGGAATTCTATCAGACCCTTGCTCCACGGATTGAAAAGGCCTACGGTCAGGCCCGCTTAGACGGTCACGCCATCACAGCCTACGCCCTGGCCAACCGCCGCGAATACATTGCCGAGGGCTTTGCGGCTTAGTACACTGAGCCAGAGAAACTCAGCGCGGTCGACCCGGAACTGTATCAATTGGTCGAGGAGATGGTCCGTTTTTGCTGCCATCAAACAGGAGCGGACGGCAGCCTCGACCACCAGATTCAAAGGATGTGGGAGGAAGCTGTCAGGACCGATCCGACCGAAGTCGACCCGACTCTCCTCCGCCATCAATTCCGAGCTCAGCTTCAGCGTATTCCCAAGGCCGAGGCTTTGAGCCGAACGGCCAGCTCCGTTGCTCTGGCCGCGAGTCAACTTGGTCTCTTGGCCGGGGCGGCGGAAACGGCTCTCGGGCTAGTCGCCGCCACCCCCTGGCCAAGCCAAGCCCTGGTCACTCCCATCCAAGAGGCCTATTTTGAGGGAATCGACAGCTCTAAACAGGAGCAACTCTTCGAGCTGGGCTATCGACACGGGCGCGCCCTTATCGGACCATCATAGCGACAGCAGCCAATCTGAGCAGCCCGAGCCGATCAGGCTCTTTTCGGGGTTCTCTCGGTCCAGGAGTAAGACGTTTGAGGTCATTTCGTTACCAGGCTTAACGGTAGCCTCATAGACAACCACTGCTGACTCCTCGAAACGATAGGCTTTGATCTTTTGAACGTCGCCGCGATCCTCAACGCTGATGCGGATTCCCTGCCGGGTGTCGCCTTCAAGTTCCGCTTCCAGTGGACCGACCTGTATCTTGCCAACGGCCTCGTTCTCGTCTCGACCGGCTTGGAAAATGTGAATCGAAGCTTCTCCATCGGCATTATCTCGGGCCTGGAGCTCCTGGAAGCCTTCGACGAAGAAATCGATATTCTGTTGAGCCTCCAACTTCGAGAGGCTTCGAGGATTCTTGAGCATGGGGGTCTCGCCTTGACGAACTCGAGCGGCTCCGTTGAGGGCGATCTGGGTTACTTCGAACGATGTTTGCACAATGAGTCTTCCTTCAAGATCTAGATTCGCCCAAGCTATGAGAGGGCCCTTAAGGAATCGTGAACTCCCCTTCGCCGGACGACGCAGGCAAGATCTACCCATTCGGGTCTTGCCAAAGAAAAACAACCATGAATTCGGAAGGAGCGTAAGGGAGAGTTCAGAGGTAGGCAACAAGACTTCGTTGGGGGTGAGCCTGGGGGATGGCTGACCGGAACACAAAGGGGGGTCATTCCGTGGCGAAAGCAAATGGCGCGGCTACGCGTCTCCAAGAGCGTCTCAGTGAGCCTGAAACGGTCGACAACCTGCTCCGAATTCTCGACAAGCTTGAGTTAGTAGCCTTCACTCTAAACGCCGCCGATGGCTTCCTCCACCGAGCCGAGGAGCTCGGCGACAACCTATCGGACACGATAGAAGAGGCCCGCCAGACAACCGACCTTCCCAACGTCGACATCAAGCAGGCGCTCGGGCTTCTCCCCGACCTGGTCAGAATGGGCACCATAGCCCAGGGGGTGATGGCCAACGACGAGGTGGTCGACCTGCTTCGAATGCTCCAGGACAAAGAGAAAGTCCAGGCCCTCAAGTCCCTACTCGAAAACGCCGAGCTGATAGCCTTCGGACTGGAGGCGATGAAAGGCTTTGTGGCCCGCGGTGAGGTGCTGGCCGAGAACGTGGCTGAAAGCCTCCAAGAGGTCCGCAAAGCCGCTTCAGAGTTCCAAGATGTGGGCGAGCACCTACCGGAGATCGTCAAGTCGATCCCGGAGTTCGCCGATACCGCTCTGCGAATGAAGCGGGTCACGGAGTCCCGTGAGGTGAAGGCCTTGTGGGATTCAGGAGTGTTCGCCCCCCACACCGTGCGAGTGGTCGGAAAGGCGGGCAACGCCGCCGCCCAGAGCTTCGAAGAGACGGTCGAAGAAGAGAAGACGGTGGGCCTTTTTCAGTTACTGGGAGCTCTCAACGATCCTGACGTGAAGCAGACCGTCTCCTTCGCCTACCATTTCGCCAAAGATTTTGGAGCCCAACTGAATCGAGCTAAGAGACGTGCACGAGCTGTCGATCGCCCATAGCATCGTCGAGATCGTCTCGGAGGTGGCCGAGCAGGAAGGAGCCAGCCGAATCGAGGCTGTTCACCTGCGCATCGGTGACCTGTCGTGTCTGGTGGAGGAAGCCCTTCGCTTCGGGTTCGGTATCGCGGCCGCCGAGAGCCCGGCAGCGGGGGCGCAGTTGGTGGTCGAGAGGCAACCTATCGTAGTCTTCTGCGAAAGCTGCCAGAAAGAAGGCGAGCTCGCCTCGAAGCAGAGTTTTCGCTGTCCTCACTGCGGCCGACCAACGGCCAACGTGGTCCGGGGGAAAGAGATGGAAATTGTCCGAGTGGAACTGGAGGAAGAGACCTACGCGCCTTGTTGAAGTTCAAAAATCGGTCTTGAGCAAGAACGACCGCCTGGCCAGAAAACTTCGTCAAAGTTTTGACGAGGCGGGGGTGTTCGTGCTGAACCTGGTGTCGAGCCCCGGCACCGGCAAGACGGCTGCTCTCTTAGAGGAGACTTTGAAGGGTCTGCGGAGCCGAGGCTATCGAGTAGCAGCCCTGGTAGGCGACTTACAGACCGAGAACGACGCCAGACGCCTGCAGCGAAGTGGAGTGCCGGTGCGCCAAATCACCACTTCGGGCTTGTGTCACCTGGAAGCGGACATGATCCGAAGCCACCTCCACGGATGGGCTCTTCAAGACCTCGATTTTCTTTTCATCGAAAACGTCGGCAACCTGGTCTGCCCTTCTTCCTATGACCTTGGCGAGCACTTGAGAGTCGTCTTGCTGTCGGTCACCGAGGGTGAAGACAAGCCGCTGAAGTATCCTCCCATTTTCGCCTCGGCCGACCTGGCCGTGGTCACCAAATTCGACCTGGCGGGCCCCTGTGATTACGATGCTCAGGTGGCCCACGCCAACATTCAGTCAGTCCACCCTGATTTGAGGGTGCTGACCACCTCGGCCCGTAACGGGCACGGAATGACCGAGTGGTTTGACTATCTGGAACGTGCCCTCAACCCAAAGAAAGGAGCGGCCGTATGACCTCACTACTCTGGTTTCAGGGAGGGGCTTGCAGTGGAAACACCATGTCCTTCCTCAACGCCGAGGAACCGAGCGCCTGCGACCTGGTGACCGACTTCGGCATCGACGTCATCTGGCATCCCTCGTTAGGAATGGAGCTGGGAGCCCAGGCCCAGAAGCTTTTCCGTCATTGTGCCAGCGGAGAACGAGCGATGGATATCTTCGTGTTTGAGGGTACTGTGGTGCTCGGTCCCAACGGGTCAGGACGCTACGACATCTTCGCCGACCGACCCATGAAAGACTGGGTCACCGACCTGTGCGCCCAAGCCCAACTGGTAGTCGCGGTGGGAGACTGCGCCTGCTGGGGTGGAATTCCAGCCACTGCCCCCAACCCTACCGACTCGGTGGGACTTCAATACCTCAAACGAGACCACGGAGGGTTCCTAGGAGCCGATTTTCGCTCCAAAATGGGACTCCCCGTCATCAATATTCCCGGCTGTCCGGCCCACCCTGACTGGATCACCCAGATCCTGGTGGCCATCGCCAGCGGGAGAGCGGGCGACATCGCCCTCGACGACCTGCAACGACCCAAGACCTTCTTCACCACCTTCACCCAGACTGGCTGCACCCGAGTTCAGTATTTCGAATACAAGCAGTCTCCCACCGAATTCGGCCAGGGGACTCGCAAAGGCTGTTTGTTCTATGAGTTCGGCTGTCGCGGTCCGATGACTCGCTCCCCATGTAACCGTATCCTGTGGAACCGTCAGTCTTCTAAAACCCGAGCCGGTATGCCGTGCACCGGGTGCACGGAGCCTGAGTTCCCCTTCTTCGACCTGGCTCCGGGCACGGTCTTCAAGACCCAGAAAATCAGCGGGACCATCCCCAAAGAAGTGCCCACGGGAACCGACCACGTGACCTACATGGCCCACGCTGCGGCCGCTCGCGTTGCCGCTCCCCAGTGGTCGAAGGAAGACATGTTTGTGGTTTAAGGAGACCTCGTGGCTAAAAGCAAAACCAAGAAAAAAGACCTGCACATCAGCCCGATGGGCCGAGTTGAGGGCGACCTCGATGTGCGCGTGACCATCGAAGACGGGACGGTCACCGATGCCTGGACCACCGCCGGGATGTTCCGCGGCTTCGAGATGATCCTGAAAGGCAAAGACCCCCAGGCGGGGCTGATCGTCACCCCCCGCATCTGCGGAATTTGCGGTGGCAGCCATCTTTACAAATCGGTCTACGCCCTCGACACGGCCTGGCGGACCGAGGTGCCGACTAACGCTACCCTGGTGCGCAACATCGCTCAGGCGTGTGAGACGCTCCAGAGCATTCCGCGCTGGTTCTACGCTCTCTTCGCCATCGACATGATCAACAAGAACTATGCCAAAGCGAAGGAATACGACGAGGCGGTCCGCCGCTTCGCACCCTTCGTGGGAACCAGCTACGAACCCGGCGTGACTCTCTCGGGTAGACCGGTGGAGGTTTACGCCATCTACGGAGGCCAGTGGCCTCACTCGAGCTTTATGATCCCGGGAGGGGTGATGTGTGGACCGACCCTGTCCGACGTCACTCGCTCCATCGCGATCCTCGAGTATTGGAAAGACGAGTGGCTCGAAAAGCAGTGGTTAGGCTGCTCAGTCGACCGCTGGCTCGAGAACAAGACCTGGAACGACGTGCTGGAATGGGTCGAGGAGAATGAGTCGCACCGCAATTCTGATTGCGGCTTCTTTATCCGTTACTGCCAGGACGTCGGCCTCGACAAGCTAGGCCAGGGTTGCGGCGCCTACCTGGCCAGCGGCACCTTCTTCAATCCCGAGGAGTATCGTCATCCCACTATCGACGGTCGCAACGCGGCCTTGATCACTCGCTCTGGCGTTTACGACGGCAAGAACTACCACGACTTCGACCAGGCCAAAGTCCGAGAAGACCATACCCACTCTTTCTATCGAGGCAGTGGCTCGCTCCACCCGTTCGAAGGAGTGACCGACCCGATCGACCCCGCCGAAGGGGCCAAGCAAGACAAATACAGCTGGGCCAAGTCGCCCCGCTACGACGTCGACGGTAAAGGCACCATCCCGCTAGAAGCCGGTCCTCTGGCTCGCCAGGTGATCTGCGGAAAGCCCGGTGCCAAAGATTGGCAAGATGGCGACCAGCTGTTTCTGGACGCCATCAAGACCGTCGGACCCAGCGTGCTGGTGCGGGTGATGGCCCGCATGCACGAGGCGGCCAAATACTACAAGCTGGCCCGTAAGTGGCTCGACCAACTCGACCTTCACGAGAAGTTCTACATCAAACCGGTCGAACATGCCGAAGGTCGGGGCTTTGGCTCCACCGAGGCCGCTCGCGGAAGCTTGTCTGACTGGATCACCATCAAAGACGGCAAGATCGAGAACTATCAGGTGGTCACCCCGACCGCCTGGAATATCGGTCCCCGCGACGGCAAAAAGGTCCACGGCCCGATGGAGCAAGCCTTCATCGGGGCTACCATCAAAGATATGGAGGACCCGGTCGAACTGGGTCACGTGGCCCGTAGCTTCGACTCCTGTCTGGTTTGCACAGTTCACGCCTACGACGGTAAGACCGGCAAAGAGCTGAGCAAGTTCCAGATCAACAACATGTGTTGACCAAGACCCCCTTCGAAACGCTGGTGATCGGCTGCGGCAATTTGCTGCGGGGCGATGACGGCGTGGGTCCGGCGTTGATCCGCCACCTCTGGGAGCGAGGGCTCCCAGAGGGGGTGCGATTAGCCGATGGGGGCACAGCCGGAATGGATGTGTCCTTTCCGATGCGCGGAGCCAAGCGGGTGATCTTGATCGACGCTTGCTGCTCTGATTCTCCTCCGGGCACCCTCTTTCGAGTACCGGGAGAGGAACTGGAGGAGCTGCCTCCACTGGAAGGACTCCATAGCCACAGCTTCCGATGGGATCATGCCCTGGCTTTCGGCCGCTGGCTGCTGAAGGACGACTACCCTGAAGAGATTTCAGTCTATCTGATCGAGGCTGGTAACATCGACCCCGGCATGGAGTTGACCGAACCAGTCGAGAAGACAATGCACGAGCTGATCGACCGACTCCTCCAAGAGTTGTCGTGACGGTCACACTGACGGCTCAGGGATACCTCCACCTCCCGGCCAAGGTGGCGGCCACCTATTTTCCCCACGATCTTTTGGTGGCCTTGGTCAAAGAACGAGAAGTGTGGTTGCTGCCCACTCGAGGTCCAGAAGCGGGTGGCTTGCTGCTCAAACAGCGCAATCGCGACGGCGACCGCAGCGTTCTGCTGTGGGAAGTGCTGCCAGAGGGCACCCGGCCCGGACCCAAACCGACCTTTTGGGATGCTGACCAGGGCGCCCTGAGAATGGCCCTCACCGGTTGAGCGCCCAGAAAATCGAGACGTTTGTAGAAAAGGAGAAAGGACAGTGGGTCGTTTACCTGGAGGTGACGTTCTGGGAGTCAGAAAGAGACTTTCCCCTCAAGACCGAGCGCCATCGGATCCAGGCTTATCGAAAACAAAGCCAGGCCGAAGTGGCGGCCAACTGGTATCAACGAGCGGCCAACCGAGACCTGCGGTTTCCCCCTTTTGGATAATATGAGAAGACCCCAACCGATCGGAATCTTACCTTTACCTGCCGGATTCTTGCTCTTACCCGATGGCCCCGAAGAGGCCTTCGAGCAGTTGCTGGCCGGTCAACTCCCCGACCCCCTCCCGGCGGAATGGAGGGTTCTCGAAACAGGCCACAGTGACGATCTCTACAACGCCTTCGTCCTCAAGCCCGGTCGCGAGGCTTGGGAGCAGCTTGAACTCGACCAGGAGCGCCAAGCCCTGGCCCAGCTGGTCGCTTTTCACTTCGGCCTGGTCGAGGAGCTTCCTGAGACGGGGCTGAAAAGGGAGTTCGAGGCTTTAGAGTGCAGTGTGCGGGCGAGTCGAGCCGAGACAGAGCAAGAGGCTCTCGCCTTGCTCGAGCGTGGGATCAAAGCCAGCCGGGACTGCTCTCCCCTTTTGGCGGCTCAACTGTTGGGTAACAAAGCCCAACTGCAAGAGGGTCCGCTGGCGGTCCAGACCCTCCACCAGGCAACCGCCTTGTGCGAGCAACCGAGTGAAATCGGAGCCGAACTGTGGCTGACTCTGGGAATCTCTTATCAAGAGATGAGCGACCAGCGAGGTCCCCTCACCCAGGCGGTCGGGTGCTATCAGCGCGCCCTCCAATTCTTCACCCGAGAAGGCCACCCCGACAGCTACGCCCTGGCCCAGAACAACCTGGCTCTGGCCTATCTGGCCATGCCCATGAAAGAAGCCAGCGACCAACTGAGAATGGGGATCGCGGTCCAGGCCCTGCGCGAAGTGCTCAAAGTCTATACCCGCGACAAAGCCCCCGATTCCTGGGCCAGCGCTCAACTCAACTTGGCCAACGCTCTCCAGTATCTTCCCTCGGCTCATCCCGAGAAGAACCTGGCCGAAGCCGTCGACATCTATGAAGAACTCCTCCAAGAGGGGGGACAACCCGCCCGACGAGCTCGCATCCTGGCCAATCAAGCCAACGCTCTGGCTCATCTAGGCATCTTCGAGCACGCTAGTTCGAAATTCGAAGAGAGTCGGACTCTGTTCCAGCAAGTCGATGACCAGGATGGAGTCGAAACGGTTGGCCAGCAATTAGAAAGCCTAAAACAGCATCAGGAGGCCCAACTTGGAACCGTATGAGCGCCAGCAGTTCGACTTTTTTCTGATGACCGCAGTCAACCGGTTTCAAGAAAGAATTACCCAGCGCAACGAAGGCGGGGCCCAGGCGCTGGAGAGACTTCGAAACGACCCCGATGGCGAAGGAGTCTGGCTCCATCAGTTTGTGGACGCCCTTTTTCAAGACTTTCTCCTCGACAATCTGGAGGGGGCTTGCTTCGTGCTGCGGGCTCTACCCAAAAGAAAAACCTCGGCGCCCAACTCGGCGCCGGTCGAACAGATGCTGGGCCAGATGGCCCGAACCGTTTTCACGGACCTCCTCAAAAGCAAGACCGAGGAAGCGCTGGAACAGACCTTGATGTATTCCTAAGGAGTCACCATTGGAGACGCTCACCCGAGAGAATTTCGAAGCCCTAGCCCAACGAGTTGACACGGCCGTCAAAGAGATCGAGAAGCTGGAGCCCGAAGCCAGGAAAAAAGCCCGTCAGGTCAAGCAGGCGATCGAGGATTTTCATCGCCACGGTTTGACCCTGATCATCCAGAAACTGAAAGCCGATCACCCCGGCAAGGAACTGCTCTTCGAACTGGTCGACGAACCAGCCGTTCATTCCCTCTTCGCTCTTCACGGGCTAGTGCGGGCCGACCCCACCACTCATGCCGCTCGAGTGCTTGAAATGGTCAGGCCCTATATGCAATCCCACGGGGGCGACGTGGAGTTGGTGAAGGTCGAGGGCGACACCGCTTACGTACGTCTTCTAGGGAGCTGCAACGGCTGCTCGATGTCGGCCGTGACGCTCCGCGAAGGGGTCGAAGAAGCTCTTACCAACAACGTTCCCTCCATCCAGCAAGTGGAAGTGGTGCCTTCTGACCCAGAGCCGGCCGGCTTGACCATCGGCCTGATCGAGAGAGGTTGGGTGGAAGGGCCCGAGGTAGCCGGTCTTGAGCCGGGCAAAGCTTTCCGTATCGAGGGAGAAGATGGGCGGTCGGCCGTGGTGGTGCGTCTTGAGAGTGACTTCTTCGCCTACCGCAACGAATGCGCCCATCAAGGCTTACCTCTCGACGGAGGGATGGTCGATGCCGAGGCCGGCACCTTAACCTGTCCCTGGCACGGCTTCTGCTTTGACGCCAGGAACGGCGAATGCTTCACCGCCCCTCAAGCCCAACTCGAGCAGCTGCCGTTGAAAGTCGAAGAGGGCCGCGTCTGGGTTCGCTTGGGAGGCCAAACCTCGGTGAAGCCGTTATGATGACCGCCACCTACTCCCCCGCTCTTTGGCTCGGCGCTCCTGCTCCCGGAGGATTGACTCTTCCAGCAGCTCATCCAACCCCTTCCAATCTCTACGCCCCCCGGGGCGTCTTCCTAAATGACCAGCTGATGGTGGTGTCCGACTCCGGCAACCATCGGATCATGATCTGGCACCAGCTACCGGTGGGCGACCACGCCCCTGCCGACGTGGTGCTCGGTCAGCCCGACGCCTACAGCGAGGGTCCCAAACTGTTTCATCTGCCCACTGGAGTGGGGGTGTTCGAGGGTCGCTTGTTTGTGGCCGACGCCTGGCATCACCGAGTCCTGTTCTGGAACGATGTGCCCGAGCAGCCCCGCCCCCCTGACGGAGTGTTGGGTCAGCTCGACCTCGAGTCGGTCGAGGTCAATCGAGGAGCAGAGTGCTCTCCCGTCAGCCTCTACTGGCCTTACGGCTTAGCCTATCGGGACGGCTTTTTCAGCTTGGCCGATACGGGCAACCGGAGAGTCCTCCTTTGGAAAGGTTTGCCGGAGCCCGACCAACCTCCCGAGCTGGTCCTGGGTCAAGACGATTTTGTCACCAATCTCGAGAACCGGGGCGCGGCTCCCGGTCCCCACAGCTTTCGCTGGCCCCACGCCATCACCACCTGCGCTGGCCGCTATCTGGTAGCCGACGCCGGCAATCATCGGGTGCTCGGTTGGGACGAGACGCCCTCTCACGATCATCCCGCTGATTTCGTGCTGGGTCAATCCGACTTTGAGTCGGCTGGGGAGTGGCCTTACGGTCCCCAGGGGCCCTCTCGACTTCGTTCTCCCTACTCACTCGATTGCACGCAGGGGCAACTGGCGGTTTCTGACACGGCCAATAACCGTATCCTGATATGGCACCAACTCCAGCCAGACGCGACCTTCAGCGAGGCCGACGAAGTGTTGGGTCAACCGGACTTTCAAGCCAATGGGGAAAACCGCTGGGACCAGGTGGCCGCCGACACGCTGTGTTGGCCCTACGGCCTATGCCTCCACGGAGATCGCCTGGCGGTGGCCGACTCCGGCAACAACAGGGTGGTCGTGTGGCGACGGTAATTGAGCGGCATAGACTCGAGGTCGAAGGGCTGGTGCAAGGGGTGGGTTTCCGTCCTTTCGTCTACAATCTCGCCCAGCGGCTCGACCTCAACGGTTTTGTGGGCAACGACGGTCGAGGCGTCTTTATCGAGGTCGAAGGCCCGGCCGACGCTCTTGACCAGTTCCGACGAGACCTGCTCGAGCAGGCTCCCCCAGCCGCCGTGATCTCCAAGCTAAAGACCCGGGTTTGCAAACCGCAGGGGGAGAGAGCCTTCGCCATTGTCGAGTCCGGCTCGGCCGAGCGACCGGTGGTGCTGGTCTCTCCCGACCTGGACTGCTGCGACCAATGCCTTGAGGAACTGTTCGACCCGGCCGATCGGCGCTTTGGCTACCCTTTCCTCAACTGCACCCAATGCGGCCCTCGCTACACTCTCATCGAAGGTCTTCCTTACGACCGGGGCGCGACCACGATGGCCTTCTTCTCATTGTGCGCCGACTGTCACCAGGAGTATGAGGATCCCACCAACCGTCGATTCCACGCTCAGCCAAACGCCTGTCCGGTGTGCGGGCCCTCTTTGTCTGAACCGTTGTCCCAGATGGTAGAGGCCTTGCGAGCGGGCGAAGTGGTGGGCATCAAAGGGATAGGAGGCTACCACCTGGCCTGCGACGCCTATCAGAGAGCTCCTCTCAGGAAGCTCCGCCAGAGGAAAGGACGCTTCCAAAAACCGTTCGCCGTGATGGTCCGTGACCTCGAGGTAGCTCGCGAGTTGGCCGTGGTCAGCCCCGAAGAGGCCGAACTGCTGGCCAGCCGGGCCAAACCGATCGTGTTGCTTCGTGGCTGCGGCCTTTTGCCGGAGGAAGTCCATCCGGGAGTTGCAACGCTGGGGCTGATGCTCCCCTACAGCCCTCTCCACCACCTTTTGATGGCCGAGTTCGAGGCACTGGTGATGACCTCGGCCAACCGGTCCGGTCAGCCCATGGTCCATCGGCTGGAACAGGCCGACCCGGATTTGGCCGACCGTTACCTCCACCACAATCGCCCCATCGCCATCCCCGTAGACGACTCTGTGGTTCGGACCTTTCGGGGTGGAGTTTTGCCGGTTCGGCGCTCGCGGGGGTACGCGCCCTTTCCCGTGGAGCTCCCCTTTGAGGTTCCCGAAATGCTGGCTGTAGGCGGCCAGATGAAGTCGACTGTCTGTCTGGGTCGAGGTGGCCACGCCTTTCTCAGTCAGCACCTGGGCGACCTGGAGAATCTCGAAACCTGGGAGCTTTTCGAACAGACTCTAGCCCATCTTCAAAACCTTTACCGTCACTCGCCTGAACTGGTCTGCGCCGACGCTCACCCAGGTTACCTTTCCACTCAGTGGGCTCAGAGTCAGAGGCTACCGCTAGTGAAGGTGTTTCACCACCACGCCCACATCGCGGCTGTCATGGCCGAGCATCAGTTAGACCCTGAGGCCGAGGTGATCGGAGTGGCTTTTGACGGGACCGGTTACGGTCGCGACCAAACCATCTGGGGCGGCGAGATTCTGCTGGCCAGCTACACCCAATTCCAAAGGGTGGCCCATCTGAAGCCCGTTCCCCTGGCCGGTGGAGACCAGGCTGTCAAAGAGCCCTGGCGAATGGCTTTAGCCCACCTGTGGGCGGCCGGCCTGAGCTGGCAAGAAGAGCTCGCCCCGGTCCGCGCCGCCGCCAACCCGGCCCTGTTCGCTCGTCAGCTAGAACGCTCGCTCAACAGTGTGCCTACCACCAGCGTTGGTCGCCTTTTTGACGCCGTCGCCAGCCTGGTAGGGCTGCGCCAGCAGGTCGACTACGAGGCCCAAGCAGCGATCGAACTAGAAGCTCTGGCTGACCGCGACGCTCCCGGCAGCTATCCCTTTGCTCCCCCTCTCGACCCGACTCCAGCCCTGGGAGCTCTGCTCGAAGACCTGGAACGGGATGTACCCCCTTCGGTGATCTCGATGCGCTTTCATCGGGGCTTGCCCGAGGCCGTGGTGAGCGCCTGCCAGAGCCTGGCCAAGCCGCTCCCGGTAGCCCTATCAGGAGGCGTTTTCGCCAATGTGGTGTTGCTGGAGTTGGTCGTCTCTGGTTTGGAAGAAAATGGTTTTCACGTGCTCACTCATCGCCTGGTTCCTCCTAACGACGGGGGATTGGCCCTGGGTCAACTGGCGATAGGAGCTCGTATTGCAGCAACGAAGGGAGGCCCGTTATGTGTTTAGGTGTGCCGGGCAAAATCGTCGAGACCTATGAAGCCCATGGAACCCGTATGGGTAAAGTGGACTTTGGAGGCATCAAAAAGGAGATCTGTCTCGCTTACGTCCCCGAGGTCGAGGCCGGCGATTACACCATCGTCCACGTGGGATTCGCCATCACCCGCTTGGACGAAGAGTCGGCCCTGGAGACCCTGGCGATGTTCAAAGACCTGGGCATCCTGGAAGAAGAATTGGGAGAGGAGGCTCCGGTTTGAAGTACCTTTCCGAGTTTCGCGATCCCGAGCTAGCCCGCAAACTGCTCGACGAGATCGCCAGAACCTGCAGCCAGAGCTGGAAGCTGATGGAAGTGTGCGGCGGTCAAACTCACTCCCTTATCCGCAACGGCATCGACCAGCTTCTGCCTGACGAGATCGAATTGATCCACGGGCCCGGGTGCCCGGTCTGTGTTACCCCCCTCGAGATGATCGACAAGGCTCTCGAGATCGCGGCCCAACCGGAGGTGATCTTCTGCTCTTTTGGCGACATGCTTCGGGTGCCGGGCAGCCACAAGGACCTGTTCCGGGTCAAGAGTGAAGGCGGCGATGTAAGAGTGGTCTACTCCCCTCTTGACGCCCTGAAGATCGCTCGTGAGAATCCCGACCGGCAGGTTGTTTTCTTTGGCATCGGTTTTGAGACCACGGCCCCGGCCAACGCCATGGCCGTTTTCCAAGCCCGCCAGCAGGGCCTGAAGAACTTCTCGATGCTGGTCTCCCACGTGCTGGTTCCCCCAGCCATCGCAGCCATTATGGAGTCACCAGAAACTCAGGTTCAGGCTTTCCTGGCGGCCGGCCACGTCTGTTCCGTGATGGGTTATTCCGACTATCTCCCTTTAGCCGAGCGCTATCAGGTTCCCATCGTGGTGACAGGCTTTGAACCGCTCGATCTTTTGGAAGGCCTCCGCCAGGCCGTGCTGCAGTTGGAGCAGGGCCGCCACGAGGTGGAGAACGCCTATCCTCGAGCCGTCCGTCTGGAAGGTAATCCCCCTGCTCGCAAGATGCTGGAAGAGGTCTTCGAGGTCACCGATCGAGCCTGGCGCGGCATCGGGGTGATCCCCCAAAGCGGCTAGCAGCTTCGTCCCGAATTTCGCGAATTTGACGCCCAGAAACAATTCTCGGTGGAGAGCCTGATCACCATCGAATCCGGCCTGTGTCGCAGCGGCGAAGTGCTGCAAGGCACCCTGAAGCCGAACCAGTGCCCGGCCTTTGGTAAAGAGTGCACCCCCCGCACCCCGTTAGGGGCGACCATGGTCAGTAGCGAGGGGGCCTGCGCCGCTTACTATCAGCACCGACGTTTTGTGCAACCGGAGGTCGTCAGCCATTCTTGAAGGATTCACCTGCCCGCTCCCGCTGAGGGATTATCCTCGCATTGTGATGGGCCACGGCGGTGGCGGCAAGCTCAGCAATGAACTGGTCGAGCATCTCTTCTTGCCGGCCTTTGGCGGGAGCGAGCTGGGCGATGCGGCGGTGCTCGATTTGGGGCCGATGCGGCTGGCCTTCTCGACTGATTCTTTCGTGGTCGACCCCCTCTTTTTCCCGGGCGGCAACATCGGCGAGTTGGCTGTCAACGGAACGGTCAACGATCTGGCCATGATGGGCGCTCGACCTCAGTTCCTCAGCGCCGGGTTCATCCTGGAGGAGGGCTTTACCACCGAGGAACTCGCTCGGATCGCGACCTCGATGGGAGAAGCGGCACGACGGGCTGGGGTGCAACTGGTCACCGGTGATACCAAAGTGGTCGAACGCGGTCACGGCCACGGCGTCTACATCAATACCTCCGGTCTCGGCCTGATTCCGGCCGGCCGACAGGTGGGACCTCAGCTGGTAGAAGCGGATGACGTGGTGCTAGTGAGCGGCCCGATCGGCAACCACGGTATGGCCATTATGAGCGTCCGAGAAGGGCTAGAGTTCGAGACCGCCATCAAGAGCGACACGACTGCCCTCAATGAGCTGGTGGAGGCCATGATGGCTCATCCCATCAAAGCCCTGCGGGACCCTACTCGGGGTGGTGTCGCCTCCAGCCTCAACGAGATCGCGGCCGCTTCTCAGGTCGGCATTGTGCTTAACGAGGCTGCTTTGCCGGTCGACCCGGCCGTAGCCTCAGCCTGCGAACTGCTGGGACTCGATCCCCTCTTCGTGGCCAACGAAGGCAAACTTCTGGCCATCGTCGCTCCAGACCAGGCCGAAGGTGTGCTCGAGACGATGAGGGGCCACCCTCTTGGGGGGAAGGCTTGTCGGATCGGTCACGCGACCGCTGCCAACCCCGGCCTAGTGGCGGCCCGCACCGGCCTGGGCGGCACTCGCGTGGTCGACACCCAGGTG
>CAYRFU010000134.1:0-10239 GCA_964423525.1 uncultured Burkholderiales bacterium
GATGCTGGCCAACTAAGGACCGGGCCAGAGTCGCGGCGCAGGGTGCCGTGCCTGAGTCCCGCCCATGTCTGCGCCTGAGTCGCGGCGGAGGGGGGTGCCGAGGCGGAGTTGCGTTAAGCGGAGGTCCAGCCGAAGAAATCCTTCATCCGTAGAAAGACGTCGGGGTCGGTCAAGAGGGTGTGATGGAGCTTGGTTCCGCCTCCCTCAAAAAACTCGACGTCAGCTCCTTCCACCGTCAGGCCGGTGGCTTCCACGAGACCATCACCCGCTTGCCAGCCCTCGCCGACAAACGAAGGCGTCGAGAAGCTGGTAGAGCCGACCGTCAGGAAACCCTGGCTACGGGCTTCTTGCTCGGCATAGCGGGAATTGAGGTCCTCCAGGGCCGGATTGGCGCCCGGAAACTCGTCCACCGAGCGAAGATATTGAAGGGCGGCCAGAGCGGGCGGGCCCACTCCCCCGGCCGCCATGGCCCAGGAGATCTTCTCACTCACCACTTTGTATCCATCGGTGGCGTTGCGCGTTCCCCGATGAGGGGTCCCGCCCATGAAAACCTTACCGAGCGAATCGTCGTGCTGGTCGAGATAGGAGCGCACGACCAGTCCGCCCATACTGTGGGCAGCCACATCGAGAAGCTGGTGCTCAGTAAGGTTCCTAATCGCCTTAAATTCTGTCTTAAGTTGCTCGGCTAGAACAGGCGGACTAGCCTCCCGGTCGAGGGGAACCACTCGAAAAACCCTCGTGTCAGGGCGGACCTGATCGGGAGAAAGCGGGTCCTGACATCCCGGGTCTTGGAAGAACTGCCCGTTCTGGACGTAATAGTAGCGGCCACCGTTCAGGCCGTCTTGGACCAGATGATCGAGTAGGGGCTTCAGCCCGCCCATTTTCGAGCGAAAGCCTTGAATCGTGACTAAAGGTCGCTCCATTCGAACAGCTGGCGCCTGCTCAAGACCGTTGCTCCACCACCGGGCTATTTTGGCCCCAAGCTTTCGACCTTTATAACGAAGCGAACCCCAAAGGGCTGGCCCCAGTTCCAAAGGGTGGGGACTCGTTTCAACACCATCTTCCGGTCCTGAGCCGGGCCCGGGGCTCGCACAGGATCGGTTGACGACCGGGGATGTCATCCAACTGCCTACTCGCATAGCCGGACCCTAAGATTCCAGCCTGAAATCAGACTGAATCCCAAGCGAAGAACTCGGTCATACGGGCAAAGACCGCCCGGTCAACCAGAACAGTGTGATGGTTGAGAGTGTCCCCCTCAGTGAAGACCTCCACGTGAGAATCCTGAGGCACAGCCCTAAAACTCGAGCCCTCCACCAATCCATCCCCAGGCTCTCGGCCTCCTTCCCGAAAGGAGGGTGTTGAAATGGTCGTGGAGCCGACCGTGAGATAGTCTTGAGTGCGAGCCATCTGGGACTCAAAACGGGAATTGAGGTCGTTTAGGGCCGGATTGGCCTCGGGGTATTCCTCCATAGAACGCATAAACTCGAGGGCAGCGGCCGCACCGGGCCCGACATTCGCCACGGCCAAGGCCCAGGTCAAGCCCTGGGCGAGAGCTTTGTAGGCATCCGTGGCGTTGCGACTACCTCGATGGGGCGTGCCGGCCATCAACACTTTGCCGAGATGATCGTCGGCGCGGTCAAGATAGTGCCGGACCACCAGTCCTCCCATGCTGTGGGCCACAACGTCCAGCAACCGACAGTTCTTAAACTCTCTGACCGCTTCCAACTCGACTCCGAGCCGCTCGGCCCTGGCGGCGGGGGACATCTCACGGTCGAGGGGAACCACCCGAAAAATTCGAACAGCCTCGTCTCTTTCCGACTCCGGAACCGGCCACCGACAGTCAACATCACTATAGAATTTGCCGTTCTGAACATAGTAGACTTGACCACCGTTGCTCCCCTCCCGGGTCAAGTGCTCTAGCAGCGGCTCCACCGCCCCTTTGCGGGAGGCAAACCCTTGAACGGCCACCAGAGGTCTTTCAATTTTGACTTTAGGCAGGCTTTTGGTCTCGCCACTCCACCAGCGACTGAGCTTAGCCATCGTCTTTTGGGCTTTGTAGCTCACGCATCCGAGCAAGGCCCCGCCGAGACTGAGCTCCCGGGGCCCTGTTAAAGAGCAGTCTTCGGTCGGCTCCTCCGGCAAAGCGGCTGAGCGAGCAAAACTGGGTTGAGAAGAAATCACACTAACTCTCATGGCGCGAGGCTACGCTCGAATCCTGAAAGGAAACTGAAAACTGAGGCCCCTGCTGACTCGGCTGCAAAGAAATGATAGAATAGGGCCGTGAATGGCGTAGGGAACGTGACCGTGGTCGCGAAGCCGCTGGCGTGAACCGATGTCCGATCTCGGGGCAGACCCCTCGAGAAGAGATGCTGAATGTTCTTACTCACGGCCTGGGATTTGTCACCAGTCTTTGGGGAGGTTGGCTTTTGGTGGAGGCGGCCTGGACTTGGGGAAGTCTTTCCCACCTCCTTACCAGTGGAGTCTTCGCGGCCGGCTGGATTTTTCTCTTTGCCGCCTCAACTCTCTACCACCACAGCCGTCATCCCGAGCGAAAGAATCGCCTCCGAATTCTCGACCACTGCGCTATCTATGCTGTCATTGCGGCCAGCTACGGCCCCTATATGGTTCACGTCGTGGGCGGTTGGGAGGGTTACAGCCTGCTGGCTGCCGTTTGGGCCATCGCTCTGGGCGGGTGCGCCTTCAAGCTTCTAAGCCCCTATCGCTATCGTTTCTACAACGAAATCACTTACTGCATTCAAGGCTGGCTGGTGGTTCTGGTCTTCCCGATCTTACTCACGAATTTGTCGCCCTGGGGTTTAACCCTATTTTTGTGTGGAGGCCTCTCCTTCACGGGTGGACTGCTCTTTTACGCTTGGAAGAGTCTCCGTTACCACCATGTCTACTGGCATCTGGCCGTGTTCAGCGGCTTTCTCTTTATCTTTCTCTCCGTTCTTTTCTGGGTTCTCCCCAGAGCCTGACCGAGCAGGAGGCCCAAAGCTGCGAACGAATCGAGGTTCGTGACTCGTGCCCAACAGCTGACAGCTGGTCAGATTATGAGCCAGCCTGTGGCCACCATCTCCCTCCAAGCCCAAGTCTTAGAGATCGCCCAAAAGATGGCGGACTCCGGGGTGTCAGGGCTAGTCGTCATTGACGACGAGGGGCGAGCCCAGGGAATCGTGTCAGATGGAGACCTCCTTCACAAAGTGGCCCGAACCCATTTCCCGCCCCAGGTCCAACTTCTCGGCGGAGTCTTTTTCCTGGAGTTGCCGCACCGGTTCCGAGCCCTGATGGATAAAATCAAAGGGTATCAGGCCAAGCACTTGATGAGTCAGCCCCTGGTCTGGTCCACGGCCGAGGTGACGGCCCAAGATATCGCCGACCTGATGCTCGAAAAGAAAGTCCGTCGCATACCCATCTTAGAGGATGGACGCCCGGTGGGTATGATCACGCGACGCGACCTGGTGAGGCATTGTCTGGCTCGGCCCTAACCGGCCAGCGAGGAACAGCCTTCCACTCCAAGGTCGAGGCTTTGCACCCAAGCCCCGCTAGGAGGATCAAGCTCCTACTAAGGACAGAGGCCGAACCCGCCACCGACGGCCCGGCGTAGGCGCAGGCCCTCCGGTCTGTGCTCGACGGCTAGCCGGTCAAAGGGAGATACTGGACTCGCACCTGGGATTTCTGGTAGACCCGCACCTCGATGGGAGGGAAGCGATCGATCTCGGCTCGGTAATCGGCCGGAACCCGCTCCAAAAGGCTGCGAAGGTTAACGGCTTTGCGATTCCCCGCCAATAAAGAGCCGCAAACTTCTTGGTAGCTCCCATTCGCTCCGCTTGTTCTTGATTCATGGTGGCTAGCAGCATCGGTTTCTCAAAATAGTTCCCGTTGTCGATGTGAGCATAGAAAACAGCCGTGTATTCTCTCTGCTGGCCTTGCGAATCGAGCACCAGTCGACCGGCCCGAAACCCCTCGGGTTCAAGCTTCATCCGTTGGCACAGGGGGCAAAGCTCGTGGTAGAGTTGATTGAGCCTTCGCGAGATTTCGCGGGCCCTGTCTTCGGCTGTCAAACCGAAACCATCGCTGAGAGTCAAAAGTCCAACATCTTCACCCAAGCTCACGGTGGCAGTCTGTCGATGAATTCGGGGCAGGAAAATATCACCGTGAAAGCCGGTGTCCACCTCAGGACGAGAAGACTCTCCGGTGGGCACCAATTTCAGCGCTCCCACAGCTCCGACCACCACCAGCAGAAGGGCCAAAAGCGCCGTCTTGAGATAAGAGCGTTTAGGAGGCTGCGAGGCTTGCTTCGGTCGAAGCGCGGATCGAAATTCCGCCATCGTTTGAAAACGCTCTTCAGGTTCAAAAGCCAAAGCCTTCATCAAACTCTGCTCGAGGTCAGTCGAGACCTGAGCATTGAGATCTCGCACGGGAGCGAAGGAGAAAGCTCGAATCCTCTCTCTCTCTCCGCCCGTCAGCAGGTCATAAAGAGTGGCTCCCAGAGTATAGATATCGGAACGGCCGTCGGTCTCAGCTCCCCCGTAGTGCTCCGGCGAAGCTGTGTTCACGCTTCCCATCATCTCGGTAACAGAGTTGCGGTCTCCTTTGTGAACACGAGCGATCCCAAAATCGATGAGGCGAACCCGGTCCTGGTCGAGCATAAGATTCTCAGGCTTGAGGTCCCGATAAATAATGGGAGGATTCTTTTGATGGAGATACTCAAAAATATCACACAACTGCATCCCCCAGTGGCGTACATCAGGCTCATTTTGAGGCCCTTCCTGCATCATTTTCTGATGTAGGGTCTGCCCGCTCAAGAATTCGAGCACCAGATAATAGAACCCCGATTCCTCAAACAGCTCGAAGCATTTAACGATCCCGGGGTGCTCCAGTCTCTCCAACCTGCTTTTCTCGCGGGTCAGGGCCAAAACGCGACTGGGTTGGTTCGCGGGAACCTCTTTGAGAACGTAGAGCGCCCCCCCTTCTCGCCCTGATAAACCGTACTCATGCCACCTGCCGCCAAGAAAGAGACTCGGTAGCCACCGACCAGGGAGCCCTCGGGAAGGACCATCTCGGCGGTGGGATCATCAGGTCGATTGACTCGTCGGCTGGGTTCGCTATCCTTCATCCTCTTTGGCCTCCTTCGCGAACAGGCACCTACTCCCCGCAAGCGTCCGAAGAGAATTCATGCTAGAATGGGTGGGTGGGAAACAAAGGTTACACTCTGGCCGAGATTCTGGTCAGCTTAGCCTTGGTTAGCCTGCTGGTTGGATTGGGCGCGGTCAATCTCCAACGCTCCAAGGAAACGGCTCAAAGTTAGGCGCTGGCAGAGGTCGTGGCCCAAGAGGTGCGAGCCACTCGAGAGGCCGCCATCGCCGCTCGAACAACCTCGGCACTGGCCTTTCCTTCGGAGGGAGGCACCACCCCCGTGTACTAATCCTACTACCGGTTGCAAGGTCAAACCGCTCCCCGTATCCAGTTAGTGCGAGACACCAGCCAGGAGCTAGGTCAAGCCCTGATCTTCACGGGCTTTTGGGCCCCTGATAGCGGCACCAATCAAAAAGCAGCGCCCTCGCCGGAGGATGTGCACTTAGTCTTCGGTCCTCAGGGCACGATCATGAGTAACGCCACGTTGCTAGACGGGGCCTATCGCCTGGTGGTCGCCAACGGCCTGGTTTACGGTGGCGGGAGCGTCACCGGCCAAAACTCCTTTGCCCTGACCGGCGTGACCCAAGCGAGAACCATCAGCGTCAGTCCCAGCGGCAACGTTCGAGTCAGCCCAGGACTTCACTTAGGCAGCACGATAGCGACCGTCCAAGCCGAAGAGCTCGACGGAGACCCGCTCTACGTTCAGTGGGAGTGCGACAAAGGGGGGGGGATTCTCGGCGCCCACAAGTGAGTGGGTGGCGATGGAGTGGCAGTCACCGGCCGGGGGCAACCCGGGCTACTGGCATTCTACTTTCGTCTGGACCCCACCACCCACCGCCGCTCATCAGGAAGAGTTCGTGCTGACCTGCCGTGTCAAAGACCCTTCGGGAACGGCCATCGCCACCAGCCAGGTAGGAGCTTTAGGGAAAGTCCTCACTCTAGCCGACGGCAAGATTCTTCTCAATCACAACCATCGTATCACGCTGATCGACAGCGACGGCTCAGCCCCCACTGAGATCACCCCCCCAGGAATGAGATGCTGGTTTCCCCAGTTCACACCCGATGGCGCCAGAATCTACACTGCTGGCAGCTTGGACGGGCAGAACGGCATCTTTAGCCTCAATCCTGACGGCACAGACGTTCGTACCGTCTTTACAAACGCCGACCTTCCCCCCGGTTACTGGTCTTCAGCCGGTGAACTGGCGCTCTCCCCTGACGGAAGCAAAATTTGTCTGATGGTGCAAAAAGGCGGTAACCTGAAAGACGTGTTTTTACTCAACTCTGATGGGTCCAACCCTGTCGTGATAGCCACCGACATCTCCGACCTCAACCCGGGCTCTTCGGAAATGGGGGTCGGCTGGCACGGCACGACCTATGACAGCAATAGCCTGGGTGACTTCTTGGCCGTGGTTGGGGACGACGCCACCAACGGAATCTTGATGATTCCTTTCGACGGAAGCGGCAAGATTCCGATCGGGACCGGGTTCCCTCACGCCGACTTCAGCCTTAAAACGGGCAAGTGGGCCATGGAGGATGCCACTAGTCGACTGAAGCGATACAGCTTCGACGGCACGAGCTTCATCGAGGAGGCCACCCTCTCACAGGCCCAGGACTGGGGAGGGCGATGGTCGCCGGATGGCCAGCAATATATTTTCGTTCGCGGCGGCTCAGGGGACATCCATAGAGTCGACGCGGATGGCAACGGTGCCCCCGTGATCTACAGCCAGCCGGGAGTGTGGCATCTCGACTGGGGAGCCCAGTAGCACGGGCGTTCGAAAGGAAGGCTCCTCCCTTTCAGGGTAACAAGAGGGATGAGAATTTTTCATACATCGGATTGGCACCTGGGTCGCTCAACCTGCGGCGTCTCTCGCCGCCCCGACCACGAGAAGGTGCTCGTAGAGATCCTTGACCACTGCCGAGATTATCGCCCCCATCTGATTCTCCACAGTGGCGACCTGTTCGAAAACAGCCGCCCCTCGGTCGAAGATATGCGACTGGCTCAGGACACCCTGGCTCAAATGGCCGAGTTAGCTCCCACCGTGGTGATCGCCGGCAACCACGATTCAAGCCCTCTCTTCGACCTTTTTGAGGCTCTAGTGGGGCAAGCTCGTCGACTACATTTCGTGGGCTCGGTGCGACGACCCGACCAGGGCGGGATCCTGGAATTTCCGGGAGGGCGAGGGGAGACGGCTCGCTTGGCAATGGTGCCCTTCGTTCACGCTAACCGGGTTCTTGACGCTTTAGAACTCGCGCCCGAAGCGCGAACCATGGAGTATGCCGACCGCATCCAAAAAATCGAACAGGCCCTGGGCCAAGCGCTCGCTCAAGACTATCATCCTGACCGCCACATCTTGCTTTTCACCGCTCATCTCCACGTGGGCGACGCTCTTGTCTCTCGCAGTGAGCGCCCTCTTCACGTGAGTGAAACTTACGCCACTCGGGCCAGCTTCATTCCCGAAGTCAGCTACGCTGCCTTCGGCCATATCCACAAGCCTCAGGCTCTGCCTCATCAGGCTCCCGGACGCTATGCAGGCTCTCCTATTCAGCTAGACTTTGGAGAGGAAGGGGAAGAGAAGCAGGTCGTCCTGGTCGAAGCCCGCCCGGGCCGTGGAGCGACGATCAAGACTCGTCCCCTTCAAAGCGGACGCCACCTGCTCACGCTCAAAGGGAAAAGAGAAGACCTCGCCGCCCGCGCTGACCAGGTCGGGGACGCTCTCGTCAAGGTCACCATCGATACCGAGGAGCCGACACCCGGCTTATCTGACTGGGCTTTGGAGACCTTTCCTCGGGCCACCGTGGTGGAAGTCAACGAACGCTGCCACAAAACGCTCCTACCGCTAGCCGACGAACTTCCGACACCTGAGACGGAGTTCGAGGACTTGGGCCAAGCTTTCCGCGCCTACCTCGACGACAACCTTCCCGAAGACCAGAGCCTTGAGACCGTCTTGGAGCTGTTTGAGCGAGCCCGCTGTGACGGGGTCGAGAGGCGAGATGAGACTTTGGATAAACTGGAGGCGTTGCTGGCATGAGACCCCTTTCTCTGACCATCGAAGGGCTTCGTTCTTATCGTTCTCGAACCGAGATCGACTTTGAAGGGGTCGGCCTTTTCGCCATTACCGGCCAGACGGGAGCGGGCAAGAGTTCCCTCCTTGAGGCCCTGGTCTTCGCCCTTTATCACGCTAGCACGTTCGACAAGACTCGAGTGAAGGCGCTGATCACCGACGGTCTCGACGATATGACCGTCAGCCTCAAATTTCGGGTCGGCGGACAAGACTGGCAGGTCACCCGCTCGATTTCCAATCTTGCCAGTCGCCCGGCGATCCACGAACTACGCCGCCCGGATGGCGTCTTAGTAGAGAAAAAGAAAGAAGTGGATGAAACGATTCAGAATCTTCTTGGACTCTCTTGTGACGATTTTCTCAAGACGGTGGTGCTGCCCCAGGGAAAATTTCAAGCTCTGCTCCACTCCAAACCGTCTGACCGGGCTCCCCTTTTAAAGAGCTTACTGGGCCTTGATGAACTCGACCTCATCGCCGAGGCCGTAGCCGCCTGGCGAGAAAGTCTCAAAGCCTCGCTCAATCAGGTCCGCGGCCTCCGGTCCGGGCTTTCCGTCTCACCCGAGCAGCAAGCCGAGCTGGCTCAAAAGCTCAGCCGACTTGAGGCCCAACGGGATCGCCTCAAGGCTCAGGTCGAGACCGCTCGGGCACTGTTGCTGGCATCGCAAAACGCCGACCAGCGCCAAACTCTCTGGCTACGGGAAAAGGCCCAGCTCGAAGAGTGCCAACTCCCTCCTCAGAGTCGCCTTGAAAGTCTCTCCGAGCAAGAAACGGAATACGCTCTCGAACAAACCCAGCTCGAGAATCGGCTGCAAAAAATGGATGAGCTCACCGAGAAACTCGAAAAAACCCGGGCCGCCAGGGCCACGGCCGGCCTCGACGGGAAAGGCCTTCAAAAAGCCTGGGACCAGCTCACCCGACTGGAGAGTCACCATCCTCGTCAGGCCGAACTAAAGCAAGAACTCGAGACTCTTGAGAAAAGTCTCGAACGAGAGAGCGAGGAACTCAAGCGGCTGGAGAAAGCCCGGGCCGAGGATGGTCAACAGCTGGCCCAGTTAGAGTCAGCCGGGGTGGAAATTCGCCAGAAGCTTGAGCAGGCCACTCAACAACTCGAATCGGCTCGGGGTCTTTTGGTCCAGCGGGAACAGTGGCTCCGAGAGTTACGAAAAGAAGACGACAATCAGGCTCGACTGGCTGCCGAAATCGAGACCCACGAAGGCCAGACCAAGTCTTTGCAAGACCTCCTCAGTCATTCCCTTGAAGCTCTGGAATCGGCTCGAAGCCAGGTCGTGAAAGCCGAGACCGAAGAGCGGGTCGCAGCCCTTTGTCACGATCTCGACGAAGGTTCTCCGTGCCCGGTGTGCCAACAATCCTTCCCGGAAGGTTGGGAGCCTCCCCTCGGAGACACCCTTCGCTCGGCTCAGGAACTTTTCCAGACCCAAGAGAGAGAATGGCGGACGCGACAGCGAGACCTCGATCGTCTGCAGGCGCAAGGAGAAAGCCTCAACCAGGCTTTGACGCGCTCCCAAAAACAAGGCCTGGAACTGGTCCAATGCCTGAGCCAGGTAGACGAGCGATTGAAGCAAGAGTTCGAATCCTCCCCCCAAGAGCTTCTCCAGCTGCTCGAGAAGGCTCGAGAGCAGCTGGTCAACCAACGCCAGGAGCTGGCCGCCCGCTACGAATCCCGGCGCACCCAACTTCGCGCCCACGAAGAAGCTCTGACAGCAGCCCAGAAACGCCACCAGCAAAACAGTCTAGAGCTGGAGCGCAAGAAAGAGAGCCAAAACAGGCTGGAACGAGAGCAGCGTCAGCTGACCGAGCAACTGACTCAGCTGCTCCAAAGCCAGGAGCTAGAAACCCAGCGCTGTCGCCTCCAAGAGCATTCTCAGGCCCTAGAAGAGCTGCACCGAGAAGAAAGCGAAATCGCCGCTCACAAAAACCAGCTCTTGCAAAGTCTGAGT
Source organism: uncultured Burkholderiales bacterium (assembly GCA_964423525.1). Taxonomy (GTDB): domain Bacteria; phylum Vulcanimicrobiota; class Xenobia; order Xenobiales; family JADMJV01; genus CAYRFU01. The sequence continues at coordinate 10,157 of CAYRFU010000134.1, forward strand.
GAGCTAGGCCGAAGTCGAACAGAAGAAGATCGAGCTGTCGAAAACCACGAGTCTATCATATCATATTCCACGATAATCAACAA
>CAYRFU010000134.1:10249-15370 GCA_964423525.1 uncultured Burkholderiales bacterium
CCAACAACCTTTGCGCCAGGTCGAAAACCAGATGCGAAGACTGGAAGCTCGCCTGGTTGACGCTCCCACCCTCCTGCTCGACTCAGAAAAACCTCTGGCAGTCCAGCTGCTCACCTTTCTGGGGCAACTCGAGCTAGCCCGGACGCGCCGCCTGGGCGAACTCGACCATCAGCTTGAGCAAGGTCGGGCCAGTCGCGACCAGGCCGCTCAGGCCCTCCAGGAAGCTTTGAGCGAGATGGAGGTTGAAGAGTTTGGCGAGGCCGAAAAGCTGCTTGAGGAGTTGAGCCGAGACACCATCGTCACCGAGCAAAACCTGACTCAGTTGCGGGAGCAAGCCGAAAAAGCTCGCCAACTCGACGAGCTTCTTGGGCCAGCCGAGAAGAAAGATCGCGCTTTGGACTTCCTCCACGGCACTCTTGGCAACCGACGCATCAAAGGCTCCCAAGCCTTTTCTCAGTGGATGCTGGCCCGCCGTCAGCGCGAACTTCTCGAAATCGCCAGCCGCGCCTTTGGAGAAATGACAGCTGGCCATTACGGGTTCAGTCCCGATTTTGAGGTGGTCGACCGCAACAGCGGCCAGGCCCGCCGACCCAATACCCTCTCTGGTGGAGAGTCCTTCATGGCCAGCTTAGCCCTGGCTCTGGCCTTATCGGAGTTAGTGGGGCGGCGAGGAGGAAGGCTGGAAGCCTTCTTCTTGGACGAAGGCTTCGGCAGCCTCAGCCCGGAGTGCCTCGACCGGGCACTCGACGCTCTCGAAGCGCTGGCTCAGAGCGGAAGGATGATCGGTTTGATCAGTCACGTGGCCGGAGTGGCCGAGCGGATCGAGACCGTTTGGAGGGTCGTCAAGACCCCCAACGGCAGCCAGGTGGAGACAGTTGCCCCAGAACAGCCACTGGACCTGGCCGAGATCCAAGCCGCCCTCGTTCCTCGACCGGCAGCCCCTCCTCCACCGGAACCAGTCCAGACGGAGTTAGAGTTCGACTTCGACCCCGAGCAACACCCTCTTTTCGCCTAAAGCCGGCTACCGGTTGTCGCGGACGGCCTTGACGCCCTCGACGAACTCATCGCGCGCATAGCAACGAGCCTGGGCCGCCGCTTCTTGTTCGAGGGCAGCCTGAAGCTCGGTCGGCTCCCCTCTGAGAACCAGCAGCAACTCGGTGGTGGCGATGGGAGCACAAGACTCGATCCTCGAGACCATCTGGCGAGCCAGCTCCAGGACCTGCCCTTCTTCCGAGACCCGGCTGACCAACCCAAGCCGGAGGGCCTCGTCGGCTCCGATGGAACGCCCGGTCAACATCAAGTCGGCGGCCGCCGTGGGCCCCAAGGCCCGGGGAAGAAAGTAGCTGGCCCCCATGCCGGGATGAAGGCCCAATTTGGTGAAGGGAGCGGAAAAACGGGCTCTCGGATCAGCCAAACGCAGATCACAAGCAGCCGCCAAGCATAAGCCTGCTCCGACGGCATGGCCATTGACCGCCGCCATCACCGGCAGATTGAGCCGCCTTAAACAGAGGAAAGCCTCGTAGAAGCGAAGCATTTGGCGCCGATTCTCCTCCTGGCTGATGGCGTTCTTGGCCAACAGCATGTCGAGGTCGCCGCCCGCAGAGAAGGCCCTTCCCGCTCCCGTGATGACCACCACTCTTATCTCGTCGGCCAAGCTCAGTTGGGCCACCAGCTGAGAAAACTCACCAGCCATGGCCTCAGACATCGCGTTGAGACGCTCAGGATCGTTTAGAGTAATCAGACCCATCGGGCCTTGCTTTTCGAAAAGAATGACGCTCATTTAAGATAGATTCGCTAACAATTGGATAGTGGGCATGGCCGCACTGATGCTGATGAAGCCGACGACGATCCCCATGCCGACCATGATCAGAGGTTCCAGCATCGAGGTCAACATGGTTAAAGAGTGTTCGACCTCGTCTTCGAACCAATCGGCGACATAGGTGAACATTTTGGCCAGGTCGGCAGCTTCCTCCCCAACCATGATCAGTTGGAGGGCGGCCTCGGGAAAGACGTTGTGATTGCTCAAACACTCATAAACCGTCATCCCGTCCGACAGATCCCCCCGGGCCATGCGCAGCCGGTGAGCCACGTACTCGTTACCGGCTGCTGCCTCGGAACGAGCCAGGGCTTGGGCCATTCCAATACCGACATCTAACATTCCGGCCATCGAGTAGAGCACCCGCGCCGTCACCAGTTTCTCGACCGTCTTGCCCACCACCGGTAGACGTAGGGGAATTCCGTGAAGAAATCGGCGCAGGGCGGGGCGCCGATCGAGTTCCCTCTGCCAGAGTGGGCGCCCGAACCATAACCCAACGGTCCAGATGAGAGCGGTTGCCAGGGCGATCGGGATCCCCTTTCGGCTGGCCAGCAGCATCTTGGTCATCACCGGCAGGTCCATCTCCATAGAGTCGAACAGGGGAGTCAAAGAAGGCAACACAAAGTAGACGAACCCGACCACCCCCAGAGCTGCCACCAGCAGCAAAATGGCCGGGTAAGTCAAAGCGGCAATCACCTTCTTCTTCATGGCCACCTGGCGCTCGAGCATCTCGGCCAGCTTGACAAAGACGGTCGACAGCTGACCCGACAGTTCGGCGGTATGAACGAGACCGACAAAAACGGGATCGAAAACGCCAGGATAGTCCCGCAGAGCTTGGGTGAGACTGATGCCGGTGGTCACTTTGTTAGCCAGCCCTTCCATCACTCGACTCAATTCACTATCGTCTTGGACGCAAAAGTCCAACACTGAGTGAACCGGGATGCCCGCGTTGATCATGGCCGCCATCTGACGGGTCAAAACGGCTAATTGTTCTCGCGAAGCTTTGGGCCCACTTCCCCATCGGAGAGCCTCGTAATGCTCTCGAATCAAGCTCTTGAGTTCCTGAGGCGATTCCTCACGAGGCGGTGGGGAGGCAACCTGTCGGCGCAAAGGACGGCGCTCTCTACTCTCAGTGGTGGATTTCTCGGCCTCGACCGTATCGACTACCTTGGCGGGCTTTTTCGAGGGCTTCTTCTTGGGGGGTGGGGTGAATTCGATAGTCTCGGCGCTAGCTCTGGCTGTCGGAACGGCGAAGTTGGGCTTCAAACGTTCCGGCTTTTGCACAGTCGGAGGCTTCTCCAGTGTGGGCGGTTCTTTCTCTCGAATAGTGGGAGCCGAGGGTTCAGGGCGCTTCATCTCGACGGTTTCGCCGTAACGTCGGGACTCAGGCTGCGGAGGAGGCGGGGGCTTGACTTCTTCGAGAGGCTTCACCACAGGCAGCGGCTCCGGCTCAGGAGTAGGCGGCGGTGGCTCCGGAAAAACCAACTCTAGATTGGGAGCAGGCGCGGACCTGATGAGCGGCTCTTTGGACGGCGGCGGTTCCAGCCTAGCGAGTTCCTCCTCCAGGTTAGGAAGAGCAGGAAGTTCTTTCTCGGGTGGCCCCTTCAAGCTGAGCAACTCTTCCTCCAGGTCAGGCAGAGGGGGAAGCTCCCTCTTGGGAGGTTCTTCCAGCCTCTTGAGCTCCTCATCGAGGTCGGGCAGGGGAGGCAACTCCCGAGCGGCTGGCTCCTCCAGAAGGCGAAGCTCATCCTCAAGATTCGGCAGCGGGGGGAGTTTGCGCTCTGGAAGAGGACTTTGGTCTGCCGATTCTAGACGTCGAATTTCTTCTTCCAGGTCGGGGAGCGGGGGAAGCTCCCGGGCCTTCTCACCAGGGAGTGGCGGTAAGTCGGTCTGGGCTCGAAACTCGGGAAGGGGCTCAAGGTCATCTCGAAAGGACAGCAACTTACCTTTTTCGAGGGCCGCCGGAAACTCCGCTTTCCAATCAGGAAGGGGTGGAAGGTCTCGTCGTTTCGGAAAAAGCGGCGGCGGGACCCCCAGGTCGGACTCAGGGGCCGGGCCGTCGGGCGGCTGCCCGCTACCATCTGGCTTTTGGGGGTTCAAGCTGCTCTCAAAGTGATTTCAGCGCCACCTTGACGTTCTCCTGGAATGGATCCTCTAGCCCGGGCCCGAATCTCATCCTGTGAGTGCCAAGGCAAAGCGAGCTTTTTCGACCTTGGAGATGGCCCTGGCCCTCCTCTTAGCTCTGGTTTCGGTGGTCATCTTGATCGAGCAGACCGGTCTGGTCCATCTGGTCTTAGTCCAAGTTTCGGCCAACGGCATCGAGAACGCCTCCCGGAACTGGAAAGCCCAGGCCATCAACAATGAAGGTCTGGTGCTCGTTTTTCGACCCCGGGGTGGTCCTTATCAAACCATCTATGTCAACCCTCCCGACAAAGGAAGTGTGCTCGACACCATCCCTCTTCAGCGCGGGGTCTATCTAGTCAACACCAACGGCCTGATCGATAACGACGAGCTTCGTTTCAACGATGAGGGGAAACTGGCGGATTCCGTTCGGCCTCAACCGGTGATGACGGTGGCGAGCCCTTACTCCCGTCAAATCGCTCAGCTAAGTCACGACGGTACAGTTTTTGTTCGTCGCTAACCAGTTCTCGCAAAAGCGACTCGGCCACACTGTTGGCCGCGATCGGGTCGGGACGCTCGGGACTATGGTCAAGGTCGGTCAGGGTGCGAGCCTCGCTATCGAGACGAAAACGACCCATCAGCCAATCGCGGCGGAGCGAAAACTGAAACTGGTCGGGAGACACTTCTCGGACACTGAGAATATCGAGATAGTAGTGATGGCCCTCGCTGTCGGTGGTCACATACTTCCAGTGCTGACTGCGGCCCTGACCAAAACAAGTCAACAAGGCGGTGACTACTAGAAAGACAAGCCAGCGCTGAAGTCTCCTCATAGACCCACCTCTAGCTGCCGAAAAAGGAAATGCTGTGCTTTCCCGTCCGGCATCAACAAAACGGCTCCTGCAAAAGGAGTGTCTTTGCGTCGACTCAGAGTGTGATTCAGAATCTCCCGGCCTTGAAAATCGAGTCGAACTTTGCCCTCATCGGTCTGGGGCAAACTGAGGCGGAATTCGTCGCCTTCTCGTGCCTCGATGGCCTGGCTTGCGCCAACCGGTCGAAAAGAAACAAAGTTAACCAGCTGGCGTCGGATGTCGCCGGGAACCTCGACAGCCGCCAACTGAACCTTGACCTGGTTGGTAGCCGGCAGGTCTTGAAAGGTGACCCCCGCCCCTCTCAGGAAAACGACC
>CAYRFU010000134.1:15380-17548 GCA_964423525.1 uncultured Burkholderiales bacterium
CCCTGGCGCTGGCAGGACCAACATCCTTAAAAGTCCATTTCAAGTTGCCTCCTCCCACTCCGTCCTCGGCTTTAAAGATCACACCGGCTCGAGTATCGCTGGAGTGAGTGGAAAGCTCGAGCCACTCCCCTCGCCAACGAAAGCCCACGGCGTCTTCGGCCTGGAAGGCCCCACGGGTCAGAAGGGGAGTCACTTTGGCCAGATGCCGGTAGCGACTGAACCCCTGGCAACCCGCCTGAAGGCCCAGGCATAACAAAGCGGTCACCAGCACCTTAACCGGCAAGGTTTGGTAGAAGGGAACAACGTCCTCATCGAGGTCGGCGGTCAGGTCGGTCGGTTTTTGAACCCAAGTGCGGCGATAGGTCTTAAGACCCCCTTCCTCCGCGGGGGCGGGAGCGAACTTCTTGACGGGAGCTTTCTCAACCGTTGGGGTTGGCGGCTCAGGGGTCGGAGGAGCTGGCTCGGCGCGCTTGAGAGTGCCCGAATCGGCGAGGTTCAGATTGGCTAGCCGAAGTCTCATCTCTTTGATTTCGCCATAGCGATCCTTCATCTCGGTGGCGGTCGCCGTCTCGACGATCTCGGCCAGGTCAGGGTCTAGTTCGGGATGAGTTTGAGAGAGGGGTGGGAGATGGAGCCCCGGCTGGGAGCCGGTCAAGAGATGATACATGGTGGCTCCCAGGGCATACTGGTCAGAACGAGGCTCAGGGCGTCCCTCGAACTGCTCGAGAGGCGCATAACCGAAGGTTCCGACCAGAGTGTTGGTCTTATCGGTGGCCGCCCCCCGAGCCAAACCGAAATCGACCAGGCAGATTCGCATATCGGCTTTGCGTTGAATGATGTTAGCGGGCTTGATATCGCGGTGGATAATGGGGAGAGGCTCTTGGCCATGGAGATACTCGAGAATCCAGCACACTTTGATGCCGATGCCGACCACTCTGGTGGGTGGCAGAGGCTGCTTGGCGAAGGTCATCGATTCTTGGAGGAGACTGAGCAAATCTTGGCCTTCGACGAACTCCATGGCAATGCAGCTCGCCCCTTGATGCTCAAAATAGTCTACAAAGGCAGGGATTCCGGGGCAATCGAGCTGACGAAGCATGGCCACTTCGTCGTTGAACTTTCGCCGGATAAGGTCGGCGGCCGATTCTTTCTCGTAAGGATCTTGGGGAGCATTCTCGACGAAACGCTCGAGCAACATCCGTTTGAGCGCGACCGGTTTGCCGGTCTTCTCATCGAGGGCGCGATAGACCTCACCCATGCCACCTTCCTGAATGGCTTTCTCGATGGTGAACCGGTCGTTAAGCTTCTGGCCCGCTGCCAGAGACATTGGCGCCTTCCTCCTGACCGATCGAAAAAGGGCCCTCTCGGGCCCTCGTCTCGCTCAATAACCCGTTGAACCTCAGGTGGTAGCTACTTTCGGGAGGTCTTTGACCAGCTCCTGTAACTCGCCGCTCTCATACATCTCCATCAAGATGTCAGAACCGCCGAGGAATTGACCTTTAACGTAGACCTGAGGAAAGGTGGGCCATTCGGAAAAAACCTTCAGACCGAGTCGCAGGTTGTCATCCTCAAGGATGTTGAAGTCGGCAAACTTCACTCCCACGGCTTTCAGCACACCGGCGGCCCGGGCCGAGAAGCCGCACATAGGGAAATCGCCGGTGCCTTTCATGTAGATGACGACATCGTTTTCCTTGACGTCGTTCTCGAGGCGGGTTTTCATTTCTGGAGACAAACTCATAGGTGTTACCTTCCTAACTCTCTGGTGCTGAGGTCTTCAAAGCTAAAGCATGTAGGGGTCCGTCGAACGAGTCTCCCAGGGCTTTGTAGACCATCTTGTGTTGTTGAATGCGCGACTTGCCTTTAAAGCTGGGGCTAACCACCACGGCTTGGAAATGGGTCCGGTCGTTGAGGGGGTCTTCCACTCGCACTTCCGCGTCGGGGAGGGCGACGCGAATCATCTGTTCAATCTCTTGAGTGTCCATATACGTTCAAGCATTCCCAACGGCCCGATTATAGAAACCCGCACAAAAAAAGTCAAGATTAGGTCGTGTTGACACTAGAGGGCGTGTTGACAATCAGCAACGACCGTCACTGCTTTCTTTCCTTTGGTTGAGCCATTGTGTGTTTTAACACGGAGAGCGCGCAGACCACGGAGAGATGAAGTTTGAGGG
>CAYRFU010000135.1:0-13876 GCA_964423525.1 uncultured Burkholderiales bacterium
CCACGAAATCCCAACTCCATTGGAGCTCTCTGCGAGCTGACCCTTCCCTTTCCGGTCGATGAACTTTCTCGCAGAGAGCTCCAATGGAGTTGGGATTTCGTGGCCGATAGCCGCTTCCCAAGATTGAGCTGGAGCCTGGGGAAGGAGCCCGCTCCCGTGCCTCAGGGGTTTTTGAGACGATGGCTGACCAGCCGTCCTAAGCCAGAACTCTCACCCACCGCCCTTTGGAGTGATACGACCCCCGTTCGTCCCTGGGAGTCGGTCGATCTGCAAGGCGAGTGGCTACCGCGTTGGTATGCCCTGGTGTGGCCGACCCATCTCGACCCCTACTGGCGTCTGGCGGCCGACTCCCTCTTCAGTCGCCACGACATCGGGGCCACCACGGCCTTTCGCTACTCCGCTTATCTCGAACCTCTCTTCGAGCCGGACCAGGAATGGTGTGAACTCTCTATCCTGGTCGCCTGGGCGGCTCTCACCAGTAAAGACCAAGACCTGCGCACGGCCGGTGTGGATGTCTTCATCACCGGCCTGGAAGACGGACGAGCCCATCCTGAGCCAGTGAGTCAGGTGTTGGCCAGGTTATGGTTGAGTGGCTGGCTCAAGCCCAACCGGCTGGCCGCGAGTATGGTGGAGATCGGAAGAAGTGGTCGGCTGGCGCGACGGATAATGGCCCACTGCCTGGAACAGTTGATGGTCCTTCCTTTAGGGCGAGGGGCCCACCATCTCCTCGAGGCTTTCCTTGAACTGGGCGATGGTCTGGGTTGTGCGAGTCGAGAAGCACTGAGTCAGATCAAGGGATCTTCAAAGCTCGCGAAGCTTGCCCGAAGACTGGTCGAGGGTCCAGAGGCTCCAGCCTTAACGGCTAGCGCCGACCTGGCTAAAGCGGCCCGGTTGGAGAGGGCCCGAGTTTACAGCCGGGTTTGAGAAGACTAGTTTCCTTCGCCTGTCTTGCTACGGCTGGCTTGCTCTTTCTAGGCACTCGAGGAGTTCACGTTTCGGTGCCCTTTGTCGCCTTTTTTCCCCAGAGATATGGACTTTTTTGGCGCTACCAACCTCACCACTCTCCTTTTCACACCGCCGTCATGACGATGGGGGAATGGTTCGCGCCCTGGCTTCTCAGCTGCCTCCTACCGTTGCTGTTTTGGTGGCTCGGCTGGCGGCTTTTCGGGGAGGAGAAGCCGACTCAGCTCAAAGCAACCTGGATGGGACTCCTGGTAGTGGCCGTGTGTCTTGGGCTGGGGGCAGTGAAGCTTTTCTTTTTCGATCGGGAACCGCTGAGCGTGGATGAATACGCCTATCGTTTTCAGGCTCAACTCTTAGCCCAGGGCCAACTCCATCGAGAGCCCTGGCCCGACCCCCAGGCCTTTAAATCAAACGGCATCCTCTCCACCCCGCGAGGCCTTACCATCGGTTGGCAACCGGGTTGGCCTGTGGTGATGGCGCTGTTCGCCACGGTGGGCCTGAGCAAGCTGACCAACGTCTTGTTGTGGCTGGGCCTGGTCGCTGTGACGGGTTTGGTCAGCGCCCACCTTTGGGACCGGCCAGTGGCTTGGAATTCCCTCCTTTTTGTCGTTTTGTTATCACCCCTGTGGATGTTGGCGATGGGAGACCTACCCCATCTTTTCACGACGGGACTCACGGTTCTCTCTCTGCTCGCTTATCTTAGAAAGGACAGTTTCGCCTTGATGTTGTGCTGGACTGTCTTGGGTGTGACTCGGGCTCAGGATCTGCCATGCGCCGTAGTTGTCGTGGTGGCCTGGGGGTGGCTCGAGAAGCAACCGAGGATCAGTGTGAGCCGAGGGGCTGGGGCTCTGCTCGTGGCTGCTGGTGTTCTCCTCGGGGTCAATCTCTATCAGACCGGCCAATTGTTTGGTCTTCCCACTCAGCTTTTCTTTGCCAGCAATCTGGTGCCGTTCTCGATTGGGAAACATAGCCTGACCGCTGTTGCCGGACTGCTGTTCGGACTGGCCAGGATTCTCTGGTGGACCGCTCCTTTATGGGCGCTAGCCTCGTTTCGACCCGCCTTTTGGTCGTGGCGAGAACAGGGTCTACTCGTCGGCATCCTGGTGCAGACCGGGATAACCCTTTGCCATCCCTACGGCATCGCCAATGTCGATTGGGTGGCTCGTTACCACACCCAGAGTCTCGCTTTGGTCGCTATCCTCTTAGCTCCTCGGCTTCACTCCAGGTTGGCCAGTGTGGTCTTGACTTTGCTGGTGGGCTTGCAGGCGGTTTCCTTTTGCACGGTCGAAGCCAAACGCGTCGTCATTCCCCCGAAACTCCCGCCAGGGCTGTGCTTTTTTCGCAAAACCGCCGCCTGGGATCTATCACTCCAGTCAGGTCCGAAACAGGCCAGACTTGAAACCACCGGTTTCCGTCCACTGGCTCGATGCCGCCACCAACGACAAGATCCGTCGACTCTATTGGGATTTGCCGGCCTTCGTGCTCGACTATCGAGACCAGGGTTACGTGATCACTTCAATCAACGAAGGGCGGCCGTGAAGGCCGGATTACCGTTCCAGCTGAGGTCTTGGGCCGCTCGCTCCACGATCTGCAGTAGGGCATCCTGCTGTTGGGAGTTCAAAGGGCCGGCCTCGGCCAATTCAGTGAGGGCCTCGAAGGTGCTGAATTCATCACCCGTCTGCCCTCGAGCCAGAGCCTGTCGACCTACTTCCAAATGGGCCGTGTCAAAGTCCGAGTTGGCGAAGACCCGCTCTCCGATGGCGGCCGAGTCGCCCGGCCAGGTCTCCACCAGAAGCTGGACCATTTCGACTTGAGCAGGGCTGGGATTGTCAGTCTTGAGGTAAAGAGGAAGCAGTTCATCAGACCCTTTGACTTCTACCAGCTCTCGGGCCTGACCCAGCCTGGTCTCGCTCAGGTCTTCCCGCAGCGCGGCCCGGAAGGCTTCATTGCCCCGCCAGTCCCGATCGCTTTCAGCTCTTACAGCTATCGCCTCAAGAAGTTCTCCACGAGCCGGGCTGATCTGGCTGACTTGAGCCAGGTCAAACAACGCTTGGGTGGTCAGGAACTGGTCGCCGGTTCGGCCTTTCTCCCAAAGGGAGCGGGCCAGCACGGTGTGGTCTCGACTCCAGTCGGGGTTGACCACCACGTCGGACGCAATCCCGTAGAGTGTGCTGTGGAGAGTGCCAGCGTCGTTGGCCAGGGTGGTGAGAAAATCAAGTTGGTCCCCAGAAACCCCTTCGAGGACTAGAGGGAGAACCGCGTCAGAACGGGGGCCAGCCAGGAGCGAGAGGGCCCCGTCGAAGGGACCCTGTCCGGCGGTCAGAGCGGCCGTGAACACCGGGTTACCGTGCCAGCTGGAATCGGAACCGGCTCGTTCCACTACGGCCAGGAGGAAGTCTTTTTGCTCCCTGTTCAGAGCCGAGGCTTCAGCCAATTCGTTCATGGCTTGGGTGGAAAGGAATTCATCCCCAGTTCGAGCCAGCTCGAGCATCTTCTCGGCCACCTCGAGATGGAGGGAGTCAAAGTCTGGGTTGGCCAGGGCTTTCATCGTTATTGTCCCGATCTCGCCGGGAGCTGAGTCCCAATGTTCGACCAGCGCTTCGACCAGGTCGAGCTGCGCCCGGCTGAGATCGGGAATCGAGAGCACGGTGGTGGCTAATTCAAGTCGGACGTCAGGCTGGTCGAGTGTCAGCAGGGCTTCAACGGCTTCCAAATGGTGCTCGTTCAATCCGGGATTGGCCCAGGCTGCCTCCAAAAGGGGTTCCGCTCCGCCTTCCGTATCGGCTGTGGCCACCGATTGACGACCTAGCAGTTCGGCCAAACCCTGGTGATAGGGGGTGGGGGCGGAACGTCCCTGCAGGGAGAACTCCGCCCGCGCTTGGGCCAGGTCACCCATCCACTCCTCGAGCTGGTCCCCTTCTGGTTGGACCAGGGCTCGGACCGCTCCAACCTGGTCGAGCCCCTCGGACTCGAGGGCCCGTATCACCTGAGAGGCCTGACTTTCGGTCATAAAACTCTGGCTGGCCAGAATCTTGAGAATCTCGTTGCCGTGCTCCCAGTCTTGCCCCGTGGCGTGGTCAATCACCGCCGCCATGGCTTTCGTCTGAGGGCCCTCTTGGATCCAGTCTGCTTCAAAAATTGTTAAGAGGGCCGTCGAGGTCTGGAATCCGTCGGAAGTGTCGAGCCCGTCCAGGACAGCTTCAGCTAGCTCGGCCCGGGCCTCGGTGAGGTTGGGGCGAGAAAGCAGATAGGTCAGCACTCGAGAGGGGTTCCAGTCGTGGTCGGCCAGGCTCTCACCGAGCTTCTCTACCAGGCTGAGTTTGGGCCCCTCCAAAGGGGAGGAACGAAACAGCTCTCGAGCCATCGAGGTCACCCCCTGACTTTCCAACGAGGAGCCTCTCAGAAAGGTGGAAACCAGGTCGACCTCCTGGTCAGACACGGTGCTCTCTAAAACCGTTTCCAGAAAGTCGTTCGCCCCGGTCCAGTCTGGTTGCCGTTGGGCTTGACGGATGGTGAGCTGGATAAGGTCTTGTTGTTGCTCGGTCAAACCTGAGGCTTCGGCCACGGCCACCAGGGCTCGGGCCTGGTCGAAGTGAGGGAGGTCCTGGTCAACATCGAGCAGTTGCTCGGTCAGCTCAAGATTGTGTCGGTTGAAGCTACGGTTGGAGAGCCCGCTCTCGATCAGCTCAGAACCGCCTTGAAATTCAGGGTTGTTGTGGGCGTGGCGGGTCACTAAGCCGACGAAATCGTTGTGGCTTTCGGAGAGTCTGAGGCTACTCAAGACATTCACTAGAACCTCTCCTTCATCCAGGTTATCACCCGGAGAGAGATAGTTCAGAACCCCGGTGACCGTGTCGACGTGAAGGTCATCGAGTTCTGGATTGCGCAGGGTCGCGTCGACCACCCTATTGGCTCCTGCCCAGTCTTGGGAGCGTGCGTGGCGGGCGGTTTGTTCCACCACTTCCAGCTGAGCTCGGTTGCGGATTCCTGTTTCCGTGACGGCCGTGATGGCGCCGGTCTCGTCCCAGGCTGTCCCGTCTCGTGCCTGATCAATGATGGAGTCGACGGCCGACTCGGTCAACTGGTCGGGACTTGCTCCTCCACCACCCAGAAACACTCCTGCCAAGGTAACTCCGCCGAGCCCCACCAGAACCGCTGTCTGCAAGGCCGTCTTCGGCTGGATTTGCGGCGCGGCGGACGGCTGGCCAGATTCCAGGACGACCGGTTCCCCCAGGCTTTCCTCCAGGTCAGGGCGTAGCCCCTCGTCGCCTGGTGGGGCTTGCCGACGCATCGTTTGCTCTTGGCCACGGGCCGCTGTCGCGGCGAGGCCCCTGGGGTTTAGACGAGAGTGAATCATGAGTCTCCTTACATCAAAGCAAAGGGGGACTCCGGCAGTTTACACGAGACTCCTGAAAAAACTTTGAAAGCCTAGGGAAGTTGCCAACCGGTCAAGACGTTGTGGTCTGTTAATCCCTCCCCGTGCACTCGGAAATGGATGTAGTCCCCCGACTTGGCCGATATGGGGGCCTGATAGGTGTGGACCTCCCAGCTCTCACCCTCCTCGGTTTCGGTCGTCTTTTCTGGACTACCCATATCGGTCCAGTCGTCTCCGGCTTCGGCCGAGGACGAGACTTGATAGTCGACCCGTTCGACGATGGGACGGTCCGGACCCCAGTCGCCGGGGGTCGTTTCGACCTGGAGCGTCACCTCGCCCGAGCCTGGCCAGGGGTCAACTTTGACCGCCATTTCGGAATCGTCCTGGAGTTGCCAGAAGGTAGCCGGTTCAGAGCCTCCCTCGCCCTCGCTAGTGGGGGGCGGTGAGGCACAGGCCAGGAGAAAAGCGAGTACGAACAGGAGTAAAAAATTTCTCATAGCTTGAATTTCCAGGCCTGTTTCTGGGGCCCTTCAGCGGAGTTTGTAGATGACGGCGTTGGGATGATCGAGGACTCTCGCGAAGCGGCTATCGAGCCAAATGCCCAACCGAGAGTCGGGATCGAAAAAGATGTCCACGTCCGGTCCCGGCAGACCCTTCTGAACTGGCTTGGCCGGTCCTGCTGCAAGGGCTTTTTCAACGGCGGTCGAACGCCGCTCTCGGTGAAGCCCTTTCAGGATAATTACGGCGGCCACGCCGACGACTACGCCCGCTATCGGCCGGCTTACCCCTGGTCTGTCCTTGAGCAACTGATCGAGAAGGCTCCCCATCGCCGTCTGGCCTGGGACTGCGGTACTGGCAACGGCCAGGTGGCTTGCCATCTGGCCGACCACTTCGACCAGGTTTGGGCCAGCGACGGGAGCGAGCTTCAGCTTTCTCACGCCCGCCCTCACTCTAAAGTGACCTACTATTGTAGTTCGGCTGAGCAGAGCGGTCTTCAGGAGGCGAGTGTGGCTTTGGTGACCGTGGCGACGGCCGTGCACTGGTTTCATCTCGAAGCTTTCTATCAGGAAGCTCATCGCGTTCTCTGTCCGGGAGGGGTGATCGGGGTTTGGACCTACGCGCCCGACCTGGTAGCCCCCGAGCCGCTGGGCGAGGTCGTCCATCAGCTGGCTAACCAGCTCCACCACGACTGGCCGTCTGGCATGGAATGGGTCGACAAGCGTTACTCCGACCTGCCTTTCCCGTTTGAGGAGTTTGAACTCGAGGTACCGTCGTTCACGGTGCCCTGGGCCCTCGATGACTTGCTGGGCTGGGTCAGCACCTGGTCCGGCATTCATCGTTATCGGAAGCGGACGGGCCAAGAGCCGCTGGCTGGATTGCGTCAGCGCTTACTCGACCGCTGGCCTAACAAAGAAGGCACTACGGCCGACCTCACCTTGCCTTTTTACTACCGCTGGGGACGCAGGCCCGCCTCCGCCGCAAGTTAACTTGAACCAAGCCGACTAGTTTCCGCCCACTCGGCGGAGCATGCTCCCTCGCCACGCTGGAAACCAAGACCAAGCCGGCCAGTTTCCGCCCACTCGGCGGAGCACGCTCCGTCGCCACGCTGGAAATCAAGGCCAAGTCGACCAGTTTCCGCCCACTCGCCGGAGCCACGCCGGAAACCGACTAAGGAGAAAAAGACTTGAGGCCAGTCGCCATCTGCTCAAGGAGTCTTTCGACCGGCACCCTCCCAGCGGTAGGGTTCGTGTCGATGCGAGGGGCGATATCCTGGCTCTCGAGGCCATGAACCCGAAGGACCGGGTAGCTGCCGAATCTTTCTTCGAAACGTCGGGTAGTGGCGTGATCGCCTAGGAGCGCGGCCGGAAACCCCATTGACAATGGGGTCCGGCCAGAGCGACGACCCACAGGTTGTGCTAGAACGTCCGGCCATCCACCGTAGGTTGTGTGGCGGAACTTGCTTCCGCCGCTCAAAGTGACTTTCCGGCCGGACTTCTAGAGTGTCGACGAAGACAAGAACGAAGTCCTGGGAGGCTTTGACAAGACGTTGGTCGCGCAGCGGACCGCTGGCGAAGGACTGACAGCCTGCTCAGCCAGGGTTCTCGCCAAAGTGCACCCAGAGAGGCTTGGCCTGAGCTCGGGCCACCTTCAGAGCTTCGTCGTAATTCTGATACCAATCCAGTTTGCCAATACGGACTCGACTGTCGGCGGCCCCTGGGAGGGCGAGCAAGGCCAGCAGAGCTAGACCGGAGATGAAGGTTCTCATAAGGGAGGCAACAGTTCCCGAGTCCAGAGAGTTCCCCCTTTCGAGCGTCGAGACGACCAGGAACCTTTAGGCTGCGCACGTTATTACAAGAGAAGAGGTGATTTTATGAGACAGTGGCTATCCGTCTGCCTGGTGCTCGCCTGTCTAGCACCAGCCGCCGCTCAAAAAGTGGAGAGAATCGAGAGAACGTCTCCCAACCACACTACAATTGTTATCCATGACCGCTCCTCCGAGGCCGTTCAGCGGCGCCGAGAACTCGCTCAACAAGCCCTGGACCGGAGGGCAGCCCGCCGTGCAAAGGAGCCGACCCAGCCGGTTGCAACTCAAGTCGTCGACACCCAAGCTCAGGGAAGCCCCCATCCCGATACACGCTTCGAACCGTCCCCCTACTCTGGGGCCGTCTACGGTGGTGTCGGCTTGAACACGGGCTTCTACCAGCCAGGCTTTGTCCTCGCCGGACAGGGATTTCGCAACCGCGGCTTTCGAGCCCGTGGCTTCCGGAGATTCCGAGGTTGCCGCTATTAACCCCTGATGAAGGCCTGGTAGCTCTGTGCGGGGTCGTTGCGATCGAGGTGCATCACTTTGGTCTCGATACCGTGATGGCTGCGGTAACGGGAGATCTGGTCGATGGCGTCTGGAGTGAAGCGAGTCTCTTGCTCGACTTTGAACACGGTGCCTTCGACGTGCTGAACCAGACTACCGGAACCGTCTTGGGTGTCGCCTGAGTAGGTCAGGTTGGTGACTGCTTGCCCCTGGCGAAGGCTGACGGCTCCCAGACCGGGCATATCGTCCCCGGGTTGTTCAACAGCTGCTTCGAGGCCGTCATAAATGTCGGTGATCCGCTCGATGTGTCCCTCAGCCGCTTGCTGGGAAAGTTGGTCTTGGCGCCAGACGTTGAGTGGCTCGCCGGAAAGAAAACGCGTGAATTCCTGTCGAATGTTCATGCGAAGGAAGGTAAAGTGAGACCCTTAAATCAGGCTTATATCGGAGTTCTGCTGTTCTTGATTATGGCTCCTTCGCAGGCTGACCCGCTGAAGAGCTATCAGTGGACCAAACGGGTTCTGGTGATCTTTTCACCCCAACCTGACTCGCTCCTTTTTCAGAGACAGTTGGCCATCCTCGAAAAAGACCCGAGTGGCTTGGAGGAACGCCATTTGGTGGTGATCCAAGTGGTCGGAAGAGAGCAGTGGGAGTTGCGTCAACACCTGGGGGTCACCGTCGACGAGTTCGCGACGGTGCTGGTCGGAAAAGATGGCGGGGTGAAGCTCCGGTCTCGTCACCCGGTGGAACGCCAGAAGTTGTATGGGCGTATCGACTCGATGCCGATGCGCCAACGCGAAATGAAAGCTCAGAAGAAGCAAGAAACGCAGTAAGCAGACAGAAGGCCTACCACCCCGATGATGGTGGTCATGACCGTCCACGACTTCAACGTCTCAGCCTCGCTGAGACCCAGGAACTCTTTGATTAACCAGAAGCCAGAGTCGTTCACGTGCGAGAGCACTGTCGAGCCAGCCGCAATAGCGATGGTAATGAGGGCTAGATCGGTATGGGCATAGGTAGCCAGAACCGATCCCGGTTCAGCCGAGCGGGCGAGCTCCAAGACGCCGCCGACCAGACCGGCGGCCGTCATCATAGCCACCGTTGCCGAACCCTGGCTCACTCGCACAGCGGCTGCTACGGCAAAGGCCAGCATCACCGGGGTCATCCCTAGTTCCATCATCGATTGGGCCAGGATCTCACCGATCTTCGAATCACTCAAGATTTGCTTGAAAACTCCACCGGAGCCGGTGACCAAAATAATCATTCCGGCTGGCCCTAAAGACCGGTTGGCCAGCTCCTGGACCTCTTCCAGGCTATACCCTCGACGGAGTCCGAGGAAGTAGAATGCTAGCAGCGCGGCCACCAGAAGAGCCACGAACGGATGACCTGCAAAGGCGAAAAAGCGAGCCAGGACTCGCACCGTTGAGGCCTCGTAAACAGGATCCTCAAGCATCGGTGGAGCCATCGAGTTCGAGACCGTGTTGGCGACAATCAAGAGGATGGGAACCATCAAGAGGCTCAACACCAGTCTGAAGGACGGAAGCTCTTCCTCTGGTTGATCATCGGGCATCTCGACATGGTTGGGGACCGTGATGTTGAGGCGGTCGCCGATGAAGTTGCCCCACACAGGCCCGGCTAGAATGGCGGCCGGAAGACCGGCTGCGATACCATAGAGGATGACTCGACCCAGGTCGGCGCCCAGAATACCAGCGGCCGCCATGGGTCCCGGAGTCGGCGGAATGAAGGCGTGAGCCACAGCTAAACCGGCGACTAGAGGGATGGCGTAGCGGAGAACCGATTTCTCGTTGCTCCGGGCCAGTGAGTAAACCAGAGGGATCAAGATGACGAAGCCGACTTCGAAAAAGACAGGGATGGCGATCAAAAATCCGGCCAGGGTCAAGGCCCAAGAGGCGCGGCTTTGACCAAACTTGGCCACCAGGGTCCGGGCTAGCTGCTGCGCCCCTCCCGTCGACTCGAGCATCTGGCCGAACATCGCCCCCAGTCCCACTACGACCGCAATGTATCCAAGGATGCTGCCCATGCCTTGCTGGGTAGAGTTGAGGACCTGCTCGAAGGTCATTCCGGCCGCCAGGCCGACTCCCATGCTGGCTATAAGAAGAGCTACAAAGGCGTGCAGCCGCAGCACCATCACCATAAAAATCAGGCTCAAGATGCCAAAGATTGCGACTGCTATCATCATTCAGACTCCGTGTTCGATGGGATTCATTGGCCAGGTTACCACGGAGACCTGAAAAACTTCTGATGACCGATTTGTTACCGTTCGGTCCTTAGATCCTTAGTTCAAGCTGAAACCGCCCATCAGATGAGAATCGATTCCAACCACCGTGATGTCAAAGACCAGATCTTGGCCTACCAGGGGGTGATTGGTATCGACCACCACGCCTTTGTCGTCGACCCGGGTGATGACGCCCCGATACTGAGCGCCTTCATCGGTATCGATACAAATGTTTCGACCCGGTCGGGCGATGCCTTTGATGGCTGAGTGGGCCACGCGCATCGACCGTTCCGGGTCGTATTCTCCGAAAGCTTGGGCGGCGGTCAGGGGAACTTTGACTCGTTGTCCCGGTATAAGTTGGCCGGCCGCCCTTTCCGCCGCTGCCGGTAAGCTTCCACTTCCCAGCTTGTAGCGGACGGGGTTCTTCCCGCTGGAGGCTACCAGCGTCCCCTGTTGGTTGTAGATATTGAATCGAAGCGTGACAGTTTTTTGCATAGACTAACCCCCTAAAAAATGGACGGAGAGGCCCCTTCGTGAAGTCACAAAGAATCTCGCCAGGCCGGAGGGACTCAGACTGTCGAGTCGGAAGGCGCGTAACTTAACTCAAATTAAGGAAAAGCAAACCGGGCTCCTTCCTCTAGCTTCAAAAATGTTCAGGCTATTTGCTTGGCCGGGACCTGGGGAAGGAACCCGCCTCGCAGAGATCGGGGCTCGATCTCGAGCACCACGGCGGTTGGTTCTAGCCGGTCTATGAGTCGGTGAAGGTGGTCGAGATGGCGACGCTTCAACACGATCAGGCTCATCTGTCGGTCGCAATCTCGGCCCTGACCGGCCCAGCAGGTCACAACGTATCCGCCCAGACGGAGCTGCTGGGCCAGGTTGCTAGCCGTTGGAGTGATCACTTGAACGGCCGCCATTCCATAAGCCAGGCGCCCTTCTAGCCAGCTTCCGGCCAGGCAGCCCACGGCGTAGCCGGCCGCATAGACCAGGAGACGAACGGGTTCGTCGAGCTTGGAGACGACCAGGCTGAGGGTGTAGGCGTAAACCAGGATCTCGAAAAATGACAGGGCCGAAGCCCAGTAACGGGCACCCCGCACCAGGATGATCCAGCGCACTGTGACCAGCGAGACGTAGAGAATCTGAGCCAAGAAGATCAGAACCAGTTCGGTCATCGAGTAAGGATAGCCCGAGCAGGAGGGGAACGCCATCGGCCCTCAGAGGTATTTCTTCAAAGTTCATCTGCGACCAAAGAATGAGAGCCCTAGCGTTTCCTTCCAAGGCAGGCAAAAGAGGCCCTGGTCGGCGAACAGGGTACGCTATGGAAATCGATGTGTTCCTGGAGCGGTTGCGGGAACAGGGCCGGTGGGAAAGCCCCGGGGCGTTTAATGTCGGTCTCCGTCGAAGTGCGGAACTATTGCAGTCCTCCCAACTGGCGGACTCTAGTTTCTTTTTGCTACGCCTGGTTCAAGCCGCCGTCTGTGGCGGAGCCGACCAGGTCCACTTGCGCATTCAGCGCGATGCCGTCAGTGCCGAGTTCCGCACCCCTCAGCTCACTGGTCTGGCAGACAACCTTTGGGCCATCGCCGCTCCCGAGCGGCAGAGTCGGCGCTTTCTCCATCACCTCGGCTCGGGTGTGGCGGCGGCGGTGGGGGCCAAGCAAGACCTGGTGATCGTGGACCTCCCACCTCGAGCCCGGCTCCAGATAGAGCCCGGTAAGAGTCCCACCATCGATATGATGACGGGCATGGATGAGAATTATCGCATCACTCTCGAAAGACGCAGCTCGATCGTGATGGCCTTTGAGCATGCCGCTGAACACGCCTCGGTTTCGACTCGGGCAGCCAATGCGCCCCTCGACTTCCTCCTTGACGCCCGGCGCGTCCATCCGCCTCGGCCCTCGCGCCGGCGGGAACTGTCAGTGTTGGTCGAGACGGGTGGTTTTAAGCTGTTACTGGATGCGGCCAACACCTTTCAGCAGGTGGGTGAGGGGCAGTTCCGCGATCCAGGAGGCCGCTTTAGGGTTTTCCAGACGGAATCGGGTGAACCCCTCGGGTGGCCCACCAGGGAGCCGGCCAACGCTTCTCTCTATCTCGGTTATCACGGTCAGACCGAGAATCCGAAGGCTCACATTACCTTCATTCAAGACGGGGTCAATCTCGATGTCGTCGAGCGAGACCTCGGAGTGGGTCGGGTCCATGGCCTGGTGGACGCCACCGACCTTCCCGTCGATCACTCCGGAATGCGGTTGCTAGAGAGTGAGGCGCTCGAGGCCAAGCTGGGTCAGATCGCTTCCCTGGCCAAGAGAATCCAGGGCCACTCCTGAGAGTCGTCATTGTCGGGGCTGGTCTGGCCGGCTTGGCCCGCGGCTACGAACTTCACCGCAAAGGCTTTGAAGTGGTCGTGGTCGAGAAGGAAAAGCGGGCCGGCGGCCGGGTTAGAACAGTCCGCGGTTGGACCTCTCAAGAGCGGGCTGAGGGCGGACCAGAGTTTATCGACCCCCATCACCGCTATCTGCTGCGCTATGCCCGTCACTTCGGATTGACGGTCGAGGCCGTCCATCTCTGGGACCAGCTCTACGAGCAACTCCCGCCTCCGGCTGACCGTGATTGGGATCGTTTTTGGGTTTCTTTGGAAGAGCTATCAGAAGGGATCTTGAGCGCTCGTCGTCCCTGGCAGATGACGGCTCAGTTGCGCACTCTCGATCGTCTTCACCTGGACCAGTGGTGTCATCGTCTGGAGCTGGCTCCAGCTGCTCGGGAGCGGGTCCACAACTGGTGCTGGGGCGTGGAAGCCGCTCCTCCTGATGGTCTCTCGGTAGCGGCGGTGGTGGCTGAGCAGCGTCAGACGCCGCGCTCTTCTGGTAGAGCGACCAAGACCCTGGCCGCTGGTCTTGAGCGATTGACTCAAGCCCTGGCCAAGCCGCTCGATATTCGCTTGGATCGCGATGTGGTAGCCCTCGAGCAGGATGACCAGACGGTCACGGTAGTGACTCAAAAAGGAGAGCGATTCAGGGGCCAGAGAGCGGTGGTCACCGTGCCCGCCCCGCTGGCCCTGGCTTTCCGCTGGCAACCCGCCCTTGGTTCAGAGTTGAAGCGAAGCCTGCAAGCCGTTCGTTACGGCTCAGTCTGCAAGACGTTGGTGGAGTTTTCAAGCCCTCCTTGGGAAGCGCCCATCGGCTTGATCCCTAGCGGGGAAATCAACTGTCTGTGGTCGACCGGTTCGGTGATGGTCGTTTGGGTGACCGGTCCCTGGGCCCGACTTTGGCATAGCTGGCCAGAGCGCAGCCGAGTGCTTCGAGCGGTCGAGGCTGTGGAACGTCATTTCCCGGGAGCGCGCTCTCGTTTCCTGAAAGGGCGTAGCTTCAGCTGGCCGCTAGCCTACAGCCACTGGGGTTTAGGCTTCCTGTCGACTCATGGCGGCCGTCTCCATTCGCCCCACCGTCGAGTCCATTGGGCGGGCGAGCATACCAGTCCCTTCGCTGGCTACATGGAAGGCG
>CAYRFU010000135.1:13886-17532 GCA_964423525.1 uncultured Burkholderiales bacterium
GGCGCTCTCCAAAGCGGGGTTCGGGCTGCTCTCCAGGTGGTCCGGTCCGCCTGAGCGGCAGCTCGCACCTGGATAGCGGCGTCTCACCTGTTTTTGTCTGTCAACATTCCTCAGGTTACCTATGATAAGGATGTGATGGATTCGTTGGAGATCACTTTTACTAAAACAAAGGCAGAGATTGCCTGGTGGCAACAGGCTTTGGCCGGCTGCACCATGACTTCTTTCTTCGCTCTGGCCGTCTGGTCGGTGCTCCACTACCCCTACGGAGTGGCCTGGGTCTGGGCTTTGGTGGGCGGTAGCTGGGTGTTGCAGCAGAAGGGTTGGCTCCGGGTGTTCCATATTCAGGAGGGAGATCGATGGAGCGAACGCTTCGCTAAAGTGGTGGTCAACCACGTGGTGAAGACTCTGGCTGCCCTCGTCTTCGCCCTGGGCTGTGGGTTGGTCGTTCCCTTTTTATTCCCAGCCATAGGGGCGGGAGTCGGTCTTTACCTCGGGGTCAAACTCTTTTCGATCAGGTCAAAGTAACTCTTAAGGTGAATTTCAGGAGTGTAGTTTTGCTCGAAAAAGTTTCGCCCCATTCGACCCATCCGCTTCACCAGGTCAGGTTCACTGAGTTGGTCGAGAGCGCTGTGCCACTCTTTTCGAGGACCGGCTACCAGCCCGGCTTGCGACTCGAGGGCGACGGCCGGGAGTTCTCCCATCGGGCTGACCACGACCGGAGTCGAGTGCGCCAACGCCTCTAACAGGACTAGAGGCAGAAGCTCATAGCAGCGAGAGGGGACTAAGACGGCTTTGGCCCTTCGATAATGATGGGAGAGTTCGCGCCGAGAAAGGCGTCCTGTGATCGTCACATTCCTGCTAGCGCTACTCCTGAGCTTCGGCTCAAGCGAGCCCGAGCCGACCACGGTTAACGGCTCAGAACGCTCCCGGAAAAGGGAAACCAGATCCTCTATCCCTTTGAGCCACTCTAAGCGGCCTACGAAGAGAAATCCCTCTCGTTCCTCCTTCGGCGCGGGTCCAGGGTCAAAAACGAAGTTCGGCAAGACCTCCACCGGACCAGGTAGACCTTGCTGGCTATGGAGGTCGGCTCCAAATTGGGTCGGGTAAAGAAAGCAGTCCACGGCGGTCAGGCTGCTTTCCAGGGTGTCGAGCCACCGCCAGGGCTGAGGAGGCCTTCCATAAGACAAGCTGCAAGACCAGCAACTCTTACTTTGGCAAGGCTCACGGCCGTATTTGAGTAGGAGATGAGTGGGACAGTGGAGCCAATACTCGTGGCTGGTGTAGAGTTTGAGACCTCGTCCTAAGGTCAAGAGGCCAGGACCCCCCAAAAGAGAGATGTTGTGGAAATGGATCACATCATAGGGCTGCTTGAGCAAAGAGCGGAGTTCCGGCTTCAGGTGAGGGTGGCCAGTGAGATAGGTGGTCACAGGGGAGAGCCATCCATAGGGGCTCGCGAGTGTGTGAACTCTAACACCGGGATGCTCCGGCCTGGCGGCGGTGCTGTCTCCCCCCAGGAGGCGATAGGAATCGCGGCAGTGGATAACATCTACCGAGTGGCCCTGGTCTGCCAGCAGGTGTGCGAGTTGTTGGACGAAAAAGGCATCTCCACCAAAGGAGTAGGGCGGATAGAAGGTGGTGGCCAGGCAGAACTTCACGCCGGCAAGACCAGGTTCCAACCCAAAGAGTGAAGCTGATCCAAAAAATCCCCAGGCGAGAAGACCACAGACGGGGGCAAGGCTCCCCTGGCTTGAGCCTTGCCCTGAAGCAGCTCAAGACAAGCCTGAGCGGCCACCTCGGCCGTGGTCAGATAACAGTCTTGCCCCTGGCATTCCGTCCTTCCCATCAACGTTGGACCTCGCCGGACTTCGGCCACCACGGTGAAGGCTGGACCATGTTGGGAAGGGGGTCCCGCAGGGCCACTCAGAAGGCGACCCATCCAGCTGACCTGCTTTTTCAGAGGAGTTTTCAGGACCACCGTCATCATCGGCCGCAACCAGGAGAAGAAGGGCAACAGAGCCGGGTGAGGCACCAGCGAGGAGGCCGTAATGACGGTCCGAATGGTGCGAGTCCGAGTGTGGCGAGGAATGGTGATCACCTCGCCCGCTCCGTAGCGACCCACTTGGCGCCGGCCGACTGGAGAGGGAAAGTCAAACTGTCCACCATCGAGTTCCCAGGGAACGGGCTTCCAGGCGCCGTCTCGGTAGACCAGCTCCGGTTGGCGAGGTCCCGAGGTGGCGAATTCCAGGCTGTTGCTTGCTGCCAGTCGCCCCTCCAGCGCGTAAGCAACGGTCACCTCGTCGCTCCAACTCGAGCCGGCGGCAGCGAGGCGGGCCAGACAGTCCCCCACTGCGTAGTCAAATCCCATGGCCGGAACCAAGCAGACTCCGGCTCCGAGGGCTTTCTGGTGGAAGCGGTCGAGGAGCCAGCGGATACGCGCCTGTTCCGAGCCGAGGTCGAGGTAGTGAGCCCCGTTGCTGAGGCTGGCCTCGACCAGAGGACCAGCCGGGGTTGGGCTGCAGTTGACCACAACGCCGCACCCTCGGGTGAGGTCAGCCGGCAGACCGGCACGGCACTCTTCGCCAGGCTGACTCAGGGCCTCAAGACGTTGTTGGTTTCTCCCACCCAGGCGCAGGCTGAGGTTCCGTTGGCGCAAGGCTTCTACCACACTTTGTCCCAGCTGACCGCTGGCTCCGTAGACCAGGACCTTCATAGGTTGCGATTTCGGGTAGCTTGGAGCCCCTCCTTTCAGGGAGCCCAATGAGGATCGGTGTTGACGCAACCTGTTGGAACCTGGCCCGGGGTTATGGTCGTCACGCTCGTTGCCTGCTAACAGCCCTGGTCGAACTCGATCGAACCAACCACTACGTCTTTTTCAGCGAGACTCCGGCAGCGTTTCCGGAAGGCGTGGAAGTGATCCGGGTTGCCACCTCCCGACCTGGGATGGCCGGCGATGGCAGGCGTCTCGCCGACCTCGTTCGCTTGAGCATCGCTTTCTCGAGGGTTCCTCTCGACCTGCTTTTCTTTCCTACCGCCTACAGTTACGTCCCGGTTTGGTCTCGCGTACCCAAAGTGGTCGTGTTTCACGACGCTACCGGCTTCCTTTTCCCCGAGCTGGTGTTTTCGAGTTGGAAGGCGACCTGGTTGTGGCGATTGAAGATCTTGTTGGCCCGTTGCCAGGCTAGGCGAGTTTTAACCGTCTCGCACCACTCTCGTCGAGGGCTAGCCGCTGCTTTGCGATTGTCTCGTGACTCTATCGGCCTGGTCTCAGAGGCCCCTGACCCGATCTTTCGTCCTCTTGCTAGCCCGCCCCCCGAGCGGCCTTTTTTGCTTTACGTGGGCGGCTTTGGGCCACTCAAGAACGTGACCGGCCTGGTTCGCGGGTTTGCTGAACTTGCTCCGCGATACCCTGAACTGGAGCTGGTCCTGGTGGGTGAGTATCAGAATGAGACCTTCTTCTCCAGGGTCGAACAGGTGCGCCACCTGATAGCCCTCTTCTCTCTTGAGAAGCGGGTTCGCTTCACCGGCTTCTTGCCCGACCAGCAGTTGGTGACCCTCTATAACCAGGCCCTCGCTCTGGTGCTGGTCTCACACAATGAGGGGTTGGGTTTACCGGCGGTGGAAGCGGCTGCCTGCGGCTGCCCCGTGA
>CAYRFU010000136.1:0-17437 GCA_964423525.1 uncultured Burkholderiales bacterium
CAGCTACTCCGTCCTCCACCGTGCTTTGAACAGGGGCGGCGACCCCGGCTGTGCTCAAATTGGCGGCCAGTCTTCCGCTCGTTTTGAGCAGGTGAATCGGAAGAGTGGTGGTGCCGGCGATGACCACAGCGGCTACATAAGCGACTACGGGATTGTCCGGATTGAGCACAGCCACCACCGAGACAAAACCGGTGGCTGGACGGATGAAGGTGTGGACCTGATCGAGAGCATTGTCGACCGCCGGAATCTTGTCCGCGGCGACTTCTACCACTGTCGCTGCTCCCAGGCACCAAAGACCCGTGGGTGAGGCCAGCCAGGCGAAGGCGGGAGCGAGCTCGTAGGCTGATGCCCACCCCGTCGAGAACGCCAGACCCAGGACAAAAAGAGGCAGAAAGGCCCTCAGGCCGGCGGTTGCCGCCAGGCATACGCCGAGGAGTATTCTGATGAGAATGTCCACAATAAGAAAATTCTGTGCCAGAAAATTTTTTCCTGGGTCATGTTAATTCTTTGATCCGAACTGGAGGGAATCACCGATCTAGGTTTAACTTCCCCGTATGGGTCAACGATTGGGTGAACAGGGTGAAGAAGGCGGCAAGCGAATCGATTTTCCTCGCCCCCCTCGGTTTTCGACCCTGGGCGCCCCCAAGAAGACCCCCCCCGTCCAGTACCAAGGTGATGAGAGCACGGTGTCGCGCGCCAACTTCGATACCGGCAAAGCAAAACTCGAGACCCTTTCCCGCCAAGTTCACGAACTCGTCTGTGACATAGAGCGATTCCGAATGGTGTTCGAAGAGCACGGCCAGCTGTCCCATCAGGTTGGGGGACTTCGCAAAAAGGTGGAAGAACTCGAACAGCAGATTTCCGGTCAATCGCCCGTTTCCGCCCCACCCGCCGTCCCGATCCAGCACGACCTGGGTGAGACTCTAGTCGATCTTAACCTCGACACCGAGTCGGCCCCGCCCATAGGTTTCACCCTCGACGACCTCCTGCGCGTTGTCATCAAACATGGAGCCTCCGACCTTCACCTTAAGCCCAATGCGCCTCCCACCGTCCGCCTCAACGGAGACCTCGTTCCGATCGGGGGAGACCTGCTCACGCCTGAGCAATCGCGCTACCTCGTTCTCTCTTCTCTACCGATGGTGAAACGGCGCCGGCTCCTTTACCGCCAAGAGGTTGACCACGCTTATGTGTGTGAGGGTGTCAGGTTCCGTCTCAACGCCTTCCTCGAAAGAGGCCACGTGACGGCAGCCTTTCGTATGGTGTCCTCTGAAATTCCGACTTTTCAATCGCTGGGTCTGCCGCCGGTGCTCGAACGCTTGGCTATGCTCAACGACGGCTTGGTTCTGGTCACGGGGCCGGCCGGTTCCGGAAAGTCGACCACACTAGCTTCGATGATCGACTACATTAACAGTCGTCGTAAAGCTCATATTGTCACCATCGAGGACCCCATCGAGTTTCATCATCACGATAAAAATTCGTTTATCACCCAGCGAGAAGTGGGTACCGATACGTCCTCATTCACCGAAGCGCTCAAACAAGCGCTGCGTCAGGATCCCAACGTCATCATGTTGGGTGAGATGCGTGACGCCGAGACTATTATGACGGCCGTGACGGCCGCTGAGACGGGTCATTTAGTCTTTTCGACGCTGCACACTCCCAACGCAGTCCAGGCCGTTGATCGCGTTGTGGACACCTTCATCGGGCAAAGTCAGAAACAAGTCAGGGTTTTACTGTCGACCTGTTTACGGGCCGTGATCTCCCAGAAGCTTCTTAACCGCAAAGCAGGGGCCGGAAGAATCCCGGCTACCGAAGTGATGGTGTGCACCTCCACCATCGCCTCCCATATTCTCGACGGGCAGACCACAGAGATTCACCAATACATTGAGCAAGGCCGTAACGAGGGGATGCAAACATTTACTCAGTCGCTCACGAAACTGGTAGAAGACGGTCTGATCTCTCGAGAAGACGCACTCCACTACGCTGATTCGCCGACCGACGTCCGCTTTGCCACAGAGGGGCGAAGCACGGGCACCAGCACCCACCGCGGCGGCGGTTTCATCAACTATCTGTGAACCCCAACGCGCCCTTCTTCGATTACCTGGCAGGCTGGCTCAAAGAGCTTCCTGAGTTGAGCCTCGAGGGGCTGATCGAACGATCGGGCGGGCCTGAAAAGGTGGCCGTGGTAGCGGTCGATGTCGTTAACGGCTTCTGCAAAGAGGGGACTCTCGCCAGTCCCAGAGTGGGCGGCATCGTCGAACCGGTTCGTTCTCTTTTAGGCCGGGCTCACCAACTCGGCGTCCGAAGACTTTATTGTCCGTGCGACGCCCACCCTCCGGACAGCCCTGAATTCCAAGCCTTTCCTCCTCACTGTCTAGCGGGTAGCCGTGAGGCCGAATTGGTCGAAGAACTCAAGTCGTTGCCGTTTCCGCTGGTGACAGTCCCTAAGACTTCCATCCATTCTCTGGTGGAAACGACCCTGGCAGAACTGCTGGGGCGAGAGTCGGCCACTTTGATCTGCGTCGGAGACTGCACTGATCTGTGTTTGTACCATCTCGCCACAGGCCTCCGTTTTCGGGCCGATGCCTTGGGGCTTGAATGGCGGGTCGTCATCGACGCCTCAGCTGTTGAGACTTACGACCTCCCTGTAGAGGTGGCTCTGTCGACCGGGGCCAAGCCCCATCCAGGCGATGTGATGCATTCTCTTTTCCTTTACCACCTCGACCTGGTCGGCTGCGAGGTTTACGCTCGACTGCAATAAAACCACCGGACCGAGCCGGTTTTTCTTTACAAAATCAGGGTGTTTTAAGGGCGCTCGCCTAGTTTTGGGTTACTGATCCGTAAGCAGTGAAGGAGCGCCGTGGCCCGCCAAACCGTCCATATTTTTCACTTCAACGATATCCATCGCCACCTCGACCCTTTCGAAGACGGATCGGGGGGAGCGGCCCGCTTGGATACTTTGCTGGCCAAGCTGAAGACCAGTTATCCCGACTCCGTCACCGTGTTCGGCGGGGATATCGCCGGCGACAACGCTAAACCTGGCCCTGAGGCGTTCGACCCGATGGCCGAGGTGCTCAACCAGATGGACGTCGATATCTTCGGACTGGGAAACCACGAGTTCGAAGATCCCCGAAACGACTATCAGACCCTGAGAGAAGGGTTGATCGACCCCTACCAGGGGGATGTGCTGTGCGCCAACGTTCGCCTCGAAAAAGACGGTGAACTGCTTCCCGGCACTCACTCCCACGTGATCAAAAAGATCGGCCAGGCACAGGTTGCCTTTATCGGGGTTGTGACTCGTCAGTTAGCCACCGCTTTCTTCCCCAACGCGGGAGCGGGGCTGGTGGTCGCTCCCATCGAGCAAACTCTGCGCGAGTTGGTGCCGAAAGTTCGGTCCGAAGGAGCCGATGCCGTCGTGGTGTTGGCCCACGAAGGCAAAAGCAACATGCGCCCCATCATCGAGAACCTCGACGGCATCGACGTGGTGCTCTCGGCCGGCAGCAACAAAGAAACCTCTCGACCCGAGATGGTGAGGACTCCCAGCGGAGGACTCACTGCTCTCTCTGAAACCCTCGGATACTCCAAAGACGTGGGGTTGATCCGAATGACCATCGACAACCAGGAAGTGTCGGTCAACGGCTGCCTGATCCCGGTCTCGGCCTGCCTAGAACCCGACCCTGAAGTGAAGGCCATCGTAGAAGCTTACGAGGGTCCCGACCGTATCCAAGGCCCTCCTCCACGAAGACAGTGGATTTCCATCGGAGGCCTACAAGACCTGGCCCGATATTTCGGAAGAAGAAAAGAGGAGAAAGCATGATCCCGATTCTCAACACCCCAACCCCCATCCATGAAGCCGGTCGGGGAAAGAAGAAAAACAAGTGGCGGGACAAAGAGAACCGCCCGCAGGAGAAGTTCAGCCGCTCCCTTCCCTGGAAGGAGGGTCTGGCCCGCGCCGGTAAAGATCTGAAGCAGAAGGCGCAGCTTGGTCTGATTCCTCACGCCGAGAATGTCGAACAGAATGAAGCCGTGCTGGCCGACGATTCTCCCACCGAAGACCTGAAGGTGATCGCCGACCGAAAAATGGCCGAAGAAGGACTCTACATCGATTTCAACTCGGCCGTTCGGTCCGAGGTGGCGGCTGTGAAAGGTCCGGCGGTTCCCGACCCCAACGACAAGATGGTGCGCGATCTTCGTCACCTGCCTTGGAATTCAATCGACAATGGGGAACTCGATCCGGCTACCAAAGAGCTGTTAAACGCTTCGATGGACATCGACCAGGTCACCACCGCTGAGCGGCTGCCTGACGGTCGTATTAAAGTCTATGTCGGGATCGCAGATGTCGATTCGCTGGTCAAGAAAGAGAGCGCTAGCGATAAGGCGGCGGCCCATAACACCAGCACCGTCTACACCGACGACAAAATTTACCCCATGATTCACCCTGATCTGTCCGAGGGATTCACCTCTCTCAACGAAGGTGAGGACCGACTGGCTATGGTCAAAGAGTATGTGGTCGCCCCTGATGGAACCATCGAAGACGGAGATGTCTACGAAGCCTGGGTGCACAATCACGCCAAAATGGCCTACGAGCCAGTCAACGACTGGATGAATGAGAACCTGGAGGGTGCTAGTGGTCAGATGGCGGGGCCGGTGTCGCCCCCCCTCGAGGACCCGGTCATGGCTGAACAGGTTCGCCTGCAAGACGAGGCTGCCCAGAGGATCAAGAAAGCCCGTTTTGGAGATGGGGCACTGACCCTGGAAAGCCAAGAGACGCGGGGCCAAACCGGTCAGGATGGCGAGGTGGTTGAACTCAAGCGCCACAAGCAGAATCGGGCCCACGAACTGATCGAGAATTTGATGGTGGCAGCCAACCAGGTCACGGCCCGGTTCCTCGAAGAGCGGGGCTATCCGAGCCCTAGAAGGGCGGTGGTCACTCCTGAAAAATGGCCCAAGATTGTGGACCTGGTGGAGAATCTGGGAGGCGACCTCCCGAAGCAGCCTGATTCGAAAGCTCTCAACGATTTCTTGATGGCCAAGAAAGAAGAGGACCCTCGCCACTTTATGGATCTTTCTTTAAAGATGGTGAAGCTACTGGGTCGGGGTGAGTATCATGTTGATGACCCCGAGAATCCCGCTCCCGGACACTTCTGTCTGGCCGTTCTCGATTACGCCCACTCGACCGCTCCCAACCGGAGATACGCCGACCTGGTGTTGCAGAGAATCGAGAAAGCGGCTTTCAGAGGTGAGCCCTGCCCTTATACCACCGACGAATTGGGCGAGGTCACAACCCATATTAACGAACAGGAAGAGAAGATCGAAAACAAAGTCGAGCGCAAGGTCAACAAATCGGCTCAGGCTAAGTTGATGAAACCCTTGGTCGGCGAGACCTTTGAAGGGATTGTCACCAACACCGGCCGATACGGCACCTGGGTGCGCTTGGAAGACCCTCCGGTGGAAGGGAAAGTGGTCGAAGGTGGTAAGGGCCTCGAGGAACTTCAGCACGTGCCGGTAAAGTTATTAGGCGTTAAGGTCGAGAAAGGGCATATCGATTTCGAAGTCAAGCCCGGTCCGGCCGAGTACGAAGGGCAATTCATCGCTGGCTAAATGCAAAACGGTCGATCCCAGGATTGGCTAGAACAGCTTCGAACCGCGGGCACTCTCGACTCCACGGGCGGCTTCACGCTGAATGCCGAGAGGGCCCACCGGCTGATTGAAGAGCGCCTTTTGGAAGAACCCCACTACTACGCTCTCTGTCTGATCTCCGGGGCTTTTGCCCTGGGGGCCGAGAGGGCCCGCGTCGTCTACGACACCACTCGCTTCGATTTGACCTTCGACGGCCCCACTTTGGAAGAGGAGTCGCTCCAAGACCTGGCCGCCGCACGCTTTCGGCCCGACTCCAGCGATGCTTTTCGGGAGCTCACGTTCGGGGTGCTGGCGGCTCTTTCACTCAAGCCGATTCGGCTGGTGGTCGAGACCAAGGAGAAAGACCGCTGTGAGGGTCTCCGTCTGGTCCTGAATAATCGTGAGCGACGGGTTGAGGTGAGCCGACACCTAGATCACGGCAATCGGGTGGCCATCAATTTTCCCAAGAGCCTCTTCTCGGCTTGGAATCGCCAGCCCAACGCTGAGCTGGTCCAGGTCTTAAAGAAACGGTGTTCTTGGACCCGCCAACATTTGGTGGTCAACGGCAAGCCGATCACCGATAGCATCGATTTTGGGCCCTGCATAGCCTGGCGACGGGTGAGCCGGCGAGGGGAGCCTTCCATGCGTGTCAAGGCGCCCGAGGCCATCGTATCGGAGGCGGTAAAGGGCTCTTATAGTGGGGTGCTAGCGGTGGGTTGCTCGGGGAGTGCGATTCATCTGGTGGTCAACGGAGTGGTCTATCCGTTTGGACGAACTCCCGAGTTTGAGGGGGCTCGGGCCGTCGTCTATTGCGACGGTCTACGTAAAGACCTCTCCCAGAGTCAGTTAGTTCAGAATGAGGCCTTCGAGGAGCTGCAACAGTGGGTCCGGGACCAGTTTCGCGGGTTGGCCCGCCTTCTTGACGAGCAGTGGGACCAGCTCGAGTTGGAGCAGCAACAGAGGGCTGTGCCGGTCCTTGATAAGCTAGCGGAGCTCGAGAGCCGGGCCGGTCATCTCAGCGAAGCTCAACGCCTTTATGAGCGACTTCTTCGCTTTCGAGCCCAGCTCAGCGAAGCGACCGATCCCGCTTTGCTGCTGAACTTGAGTAATCTCGGCACCCTTTATTTTTTGCAAGATCGTCACGACCAAGCTCTCGAGATCTTTCTGGCTATCGCTGAGGATCTTCAGAAAGTGGGTCGCTTTCCTGAGGCCAGAACCTACTACGAAAGGGTGCTGGGATTGGAGGCGAAGGTCCTGGAGAACCCGGCCGAAATGACGTTGACAGCCCTGGTGGGGTGGCTGGAATGTTATATGGCCGAAGGCGATTGGGTTTCGGCCCACGCTTTGGCCGAGGTGCTGGTCCTTCGTTTCGAGGCTGCCCCGCTGAAGGAAGACATTCGCTCCAGGCTCTTGCTGCGGCTCCAGTCGGTCTGCCAAAACGACCCGGCCGTTCAGTTGAGGGGACTTCAGGAATGGGTGGGACTGGCCAAAGAAGGGCGAAGAGGCGTCCCTCGTTGCCACCGTTGCCAAAGTCGTCGAGTCTTGGCCGATGTTCCTCTCACCGGCTGGCAGCTCCAGGGTCACGACGTTCGGGCTACGGTTTGTTCGACCTGCGGTCACATCGAACTCTCGGCTGAAGATTTTGCCAAGCTTTGGAGTCAGCGAAAGCCTAGGGAGTGAGTTCTATTTGACGGCGTTTTAGGAGCTCTGGGTCAAAGGGCAGGTCGGTCTCCTCCCGAGGGCGGCCAAACAGTTCTGTAACCACAGCCCCTCGGATTCCCTCGATCGGTTTTAAGTCGATCCCCATCAAGACTGTCGCCACCGTCAGATCGGGGTCGGAGGCAGCCACCGTCTCGAAGTAGGTGACTTTGCCTTGCTCGTCGACCTGGTAGCGGACCACGACCCAGTCGCCGGTTTTCTTCTCGATCCAAACCTTCCTAGCCGGCCCCAAAGCCTCCTCGAGTCGACTGAAAAGATCGGCCTGAGGAAGGAGCTTCGCGGGGACTAGCTCAGGGCGGTCCGGCCAACGAAGACGGATCACCTCACCGCTTTCTTTCCAATCAAAGAGGCCCCGGCGATGGTCTCCAGCCATCAAGAATGCGATCCCTCGCCCGTAGCGATAGATCGGCTCTTCGGGGGCCAAGGTCATGGCGGTGCTGAACCGGAAGGTGGCCCAAAGGGGCTCGTCCAGTCCCACCAGGCAATAGGCGAATCGAGCTAGCAGGTGGGCCAGTTGGGATTCTGAGAGAGACCGTTCATAACGGCTCAAAGCATACTCAAAATAGGCCGCCGCGTCTTTGTAGTTGGCCCGAGTGAGAAGCTTTTCGGCCTCACTTTCAAGCTGTTCCACGGAAGGGATCGGTCCGGCTTCGATCTCAGCTTTGATCCGGTCCGTCTCAATAGTAAGCTTCTGACCTGCTTCGACCTGACTCGCTACTTGAGCAAACTGGCCGCTGGTGGAGAGATTCTGCCCGTTGAGAGCTAGCAGCCGCTGGCCGGGCTCGACGCCAGCCTGAGCACAGGCCGAGCCTGGAAACACCCGGGTGATGGTCAGGCCCTCTTTGAGATCTTCGACTCCCAGGCCCAGAAAGCCGGGAGCGGCCGTGGCCGGCACCAGCAAGAGAAAGAGCAACAGGAGGACGGGTCGCATCTCAGCAGGTTGGCGATCTCCCCGTTAACTCCTGGTCACCAGTAGCAACACAGCGAAGAGAATAATGGTGAACGTCACGAACCGGCCTAACCATCGGTTGCCTTTCCAGACGCTAAGACGCATCCCCAGGTAGCCACCGACCAGCATGCCGAGACCGTTGGCCAGCCCTAGTCCGAGCACAAGAGTCCCGTGGCGCGCGAACACCAATAAGGCGGCTATCGTCAAAATCAGGTTCATCGTGACTTTGACGGCGTTGCCTCGAACCAGGTCGAGGCCTGCGGCGGTGGTCACCGCCAGAGCAAAAAAGCCTGTGCCGGCTTGCACAAAGCCCGCGTAGAGACCGACTCCGACAAAAGCTAAAGCCGCTCCTTGGCGGGAAAGAGTCGGACGCTCTTTCGGTTTTCTTTCGTTGGACCAGAGAGTGTAGAGGCTGACGGTCACCATCAGGAAGGCGAGGACATTGCGGAAGAGCTCGTTTGATACCTGGGTGGCGGCGTAGGCCCCTATCAGTCCCCCAAATGTAGCTGGTAGGGCTGACCAGGCGAGGTCCGACTTGTCCACCAGTCCGCGCCGAAAGAAGCCGACACTAGCCGAAAGGTTGCCCAGCAGAATTCCAATGCGGTTGGTCCCGTTGGCTTCGGTTTCGCTGAGCTGGCCCAGCCAAACGAAGGCGGGGATGGTCAAAAAAGACCCCCCACCGGCCACGGTATTGATCACCGCCGCTACCAGGCCCACCCCGAAAAGAGCGGCTATCTGAAGCTCCCAGCTCAACATTGGAGGTATTTCAGGCTGTGGCCAAAAGACCGGCCCGATGTTGACCAGGATTCCCCTTAAGCCCCTCTTTTTACTGCTTGTCCTACTGATGGCCTCGGCCGCCGCCCAACTGAACGCCAAAGACCTCGCCCGCTTGAAGATGGTGACTGGGGTGGCTGTTTCACCCGACGGTCAAAAAGTGGCCTATCTCCTTCGAGTCCAGCGCGCTTTGGAAGACGATGACTTTGAAGATGGTGGGGCTTTCAGCGAACTTCACGTTTTCGCCAACGGTCGGAGTCGGCCTTACATTAGCGGCGAGGTCTCCATCTCTTCGCTTCAGTGGAGCCCCGACAGCCAGGAAATTTTTTACCTGGCCAAACGCCGTGACGACAAGCAAACGAGCCTTTACGCTATCCCGTTTGCCGGGGGCGAATCGGTTAAAGCCTTGGAGTTTGAGGCCGGTATCGCGGGATTCTCTCTTTCTCCAGACGGCCAACGGGTGGCCTTTCTGGCCAAAGAGCCGAAAGCTGAGTCGGTCGAGAAGCGAGAAAAAAAGGGCTTCAATCAGCAAGTGGTCGAGGAAGACTGGGCCGAGACTCGAGTCTATGTGGCTCGGCGGGGTCAGAAGACTAAAGACCTGGAGCCCCTCCCCTTAGATGGGAGCGCCTCAGAGATGTCTTGGAGTCCGGCTCGCGGGGACAGTCGTTTGGTGGTGGCTCTGGCGCCCGACCCCGGAGTGGACGCGTTCTACATGTATCGTCGTCTTCGGGTCATCGACTCGACCGGAAAGGTGCTGGCCAAGATCGCCAATCCGGGCAAGCTCGGTCAGGTCGAATGGAGCCCGAACGGGGCCAAGGTTGCCTTCGTCTCGGGGCTGGATATCAACGACCCCCGAGAAGGCCACCTGATGGTCGCCGATGCCACCAGCGGCAAAATAGAGGACTTGACTAAGAACCTGCCCGGGCACGTTGGTCACTTTGCCTGGACCAGCAACGAGAGCCTTGAGGCACTGATCAGTTATGGAACCGACATCGATAGGGTTCGAGTGAGCACGGGGGGGCGATTGCAACGACTGCAGACCGACGACATCGTCTATCGCCATCTGTCTCACGGAGGGGGCAAGACGGCTTATCTGGCTGATAGCCCTGCTCACCCTCCCGAACTCTTTGTGGGCCAAACCCGAGTGACCCGTTCAAATCCCTGGCTTTCCTCCAAGAAACTGGCTCGCCAGGAGGTGGTATCCTACCAGGCCCGCGACGGACTGGAGCTAGAAGGGATAGCCATCTTTCCTCTAGAGAAATCGACCGGGCCTGGGCCGATGGTCCTGATCGTTCACGGTGGTCCGGAAGCCCATTATAGCAACGGCTGGAACAGCCATTACTCGACTCCGGGTCAGGTTTTAGCAGCCCAGGGTTATTTGGTTTTTTATCCCAACTACCGAGGAAGCACGGGTCGAGGCTTAGAGTTTAGTAAGACCAGCCAGGCTGATCCAGCCGGAAAAGAATTCGACGACCTGGTCGACGCTGTTGACCACTTTGTGAACCAGGGCCTGGTCGACAAATCAAAGGTCGGGATCACCGGCGGCTCCTATGGGGGCTACGCCTCGGCTTGGGGCGCCACCTACTACTCCGAGCGTTTTGCTGCCTCGGTGATGTTCGTCGGAATCAGCGATAAGATCTCGAAGGTCGGGACCACCGACATTCCCGACGAAGAGTATCTGGTCCACGCCCGCAAGCGTCCCTGGGACAACTTCGAGTTCTTCTTGAAACGCAGCCCTATCAACTATGTGAAGAAGGCCCGCACGCCGATCCTGATTATGCACGGCAAGGAGGACCCGAGAGTTCACCCTACCCAGTCGATGGAACTTTTTCGCTTTCTTAAAGTGATCGGGGAAACGCCCGTTCGGTTGGTCTTCTTTCAGGGTGAAGGTCACGGCAACCGCAAGGCGGCCGCCCGCTATGACTACAGCCTCCGTCTCCTAAGGTGGATGAATCACTATCTCAAAGGACCAGGGGGCGACCCGCCCGCCTACGAGATCGACTACGACCTGGAAGGGATTTAGAGAGCCGTGCTAGCTGAGGATCGACGTCTTGAGGCCAGTAGCCGACGAGACCAGAATTGGAAGCGGTGGGGTCCCTACCTGCCCGAGCGTCAGTGGGCCACTGTTAGGGAAGACTATTCTCCCTACGGAGACTCCTGGAACAGCTTCACTCACGGCCAGGCTCGCTCTCGAGTCTATCGTTGGGGCGAGGACGGAGTGTTGGGGTTCTGCGACCGACAGTGTCGCCTGGTTTTTGCGCCGGCCATTTGGAATGGCAACGATCCTTTCCTGAAAGAGCGGTTCTTTGGGTTGACGGGACCGGAGGGCAACCACGGTGAGGATGTCAAAGAGTGCTACTACTATCTGGACGCCACCCCCACCCACAGCTATAACAAAGCCCTCTACAAATACCCCCAAGCCGAGTTTCCCTACGCTTCCCTGGTGGAGGAAAACCGCCGGCGCAATCGCCGTCAACCAGAGTTTGAACTGATCGACACGGGCGTGTTCGACCACGACCGCTATTTCGACCTGGTGGTCGAGTATGCCAAGGCCGGCCCGAACGACCTTCTCATCCAGCTCACCGTAACCAATCGAGGGGATCGAGCTGCCCCGTTTTGGCTCCTGCCCACTCTCTGGTTTCGTAACACCTGGGGCTGGGGGAGAGAAGGGGAGGACTACGGTCCGAAGCCCCGTCTCTGGCTCAAAGAGGGTCGAGTCGAGGCCGACCATCATCAACTTGGTCGCTTCACGCTGGCCCTCGAGCAGGCTCCTTCAGGAATCTTTTTCACCGACAACGAGACCAATCTAGAGCGTCTTTATGGAGTCCCTAACAAAGCGCCCTATGTCAAAGACGCTTTCCATCAGCTGCTCGTGAACGGGCGCCGGGATGCCGTTAATCCCGACCAGCACGGGACTCGCTCGGCCGCCCTGTATCGGGGGGAGCTGGAAGCCGGACAGTCGGCAGTTTTTCGCCTCCGGTTGTTCAGCCAGGACGAGAAACCGAAATCTCTCTTCGGGCAGTTTGACAAGACTCTCGAGAGTCGGCGACGGGAGGCGGATCAGTTCTACCAGGCTCATACCGAGGGCGTCGCGCCCGAAGATATGGAGATTTGGCGCCAGGCCTACGCTGGACTTCTGTGGTCTAAGCAGTTCTATTTTTATTCGGTCCAGCACTGGTTGGAAGGCGACCCCGGTCAACCCGCCCCTCCCCCCGAGCGGTGGAAGGGTCGCAACGAGTCTTGGCGCGAAACCCTCTACAATCGCGATATCATCTTAATGCCCGACACCTGGGAATACCCCTGGTATGCGGCCTGGGACCTGGCCTTCCATGCCTATCCGTTGGCCCGGATCGATCCGGAGTTCGCTAAGAAACAGCTGATCTTGATGCTGCGGGAATGGTATATGCACCCTAATGGACAGATCCCAGCCTACGAGTTCAACTTTAGCGATGTGAACCCACCCGTGCACGCCTGGGCCGTGCTGCGCGTCTACCAAACCACCGGCAGCCAGGACCGAGAGTTTCTTGAGAAGTGTTTCCACAAACTGCTGCTCAATTTCACCTGGTGAGTCAACCGAACCGACGCCGATGGTAACAATGTCTTCTCGGGAGGCTTCCTCGGTCTCGACAACATCGGCGTCTTCGACCGCTCCCGCTTTCCCGCCCACCTGGGTGAACTCGAGCAGGCCGACGCGACCGCCTGGATGGCTTTCTTCAGTCTCAGGATGTTGACCATGGCTTTAGAGTTGGCCCGTGAGAATCCAGTCTACGAAGATATCGCTTCCAAGTTTTTCGAGCATTTTGTGGCTATCACCAACTCCGTGAATCATCTCGGCGATCTGGGGCTGTGGGATCCAGAGGACGGCTTCTATTATGATGTGATCCGGAGCCCGCAGGGGTCTATTCCCCTCAAAGTTCGTTCCATGGTCGGTTTGCTTCCCCTGATTGCGGTGGAGATTCTCGATGGTCAGCAGTTGGCCAAGATGGAAGGGTTCGGAAAGCGCTTAGAGTGGTTTCTTGAGCATCGTCCCAATTTTTGGCCCGCTACCTCGAGAAATGTCCCGACACCGGCAATCTTTTGCTGGCCGTGGCTCCTCGCGAGCAGCTCACTCGGGTGCTCGACAAAATGTTGGCTGAGGAAGAGTTTCTGTCCGACTTCGGGATTCGCTCTCTTTCCAAATACCACGCCGCTCATCCCTACCGTTTTCATACTGCCGGCCAGGAATATCGGGTTGACTACGAGCCGGCCGAATCAGTGTCGGGAATGTTTGGAGGTAATAGTAATTGGCGGGGCCCCGTTTGGTTTCCAGTCAACTACCTATTGGTGGATGCTCTCAAGCGACACCATCAGTTCTATGGCGACAAGTTGAAGGTCCGGTTCCCGGCCGGTCAGGGTCGCCCTATGACTTTACTGGAAGTGGCCTACAATCTTGAGAATCGCCTCGCATCTCTGTTCCGAGACGAAGGCCGGGGCCGACCCGCTCACGGCGGAGACTCGACTTACTTGCGAGATTCCTGGAAGGACTTGATTCTCTTCTACGAGTACTTCGACGCCGAGACGGGCAAAGGTCTGGGAGCTTCTCATCAAACGGGCTGGACAGCTCTCGTTGCCCGTAGTTTAGAGGACACAGACCGCAGCTGCTGCCTGGAGTTGCAAGCAGTAGTCTAACGTTGCACAAACGAAAATAGGGTTGGGTCTTGCTTATTGTAAGGTTGGGTGGAACAGAAAGAAGCAAGCATGTCCCAAACATATCCTCTCCTGGCTGTTCGGAACACCGTTCTCTTCCCGCTCTCGGTGCTCCCCGTGACCGTGGCCAGACCCTCATCCCGCCAGGCTGTGGAAGCAGCAACCGAGCAAGACCCTCGTTATCTGGTGGTTTTTTCCCAGCGCTCTCCCGAAACGGAGGAGCCGACTGCTGATGATCTTTATCCGGTGGGAACGGTGGCTCGGATTGAGCGGGTTGTCGATCACTCTGGTCGTCTGGAAGTGGTGTTCCATGGGCTCCGACGGGTGCGCCTACAGACTGTCCTGAGAAGCGACAATCTCGTGACCGCTAAGGTGGACGCCCTACCTGCCTTCCAGGACGAAGGGGTCGAAATCGAAGCTCTGCGCCGAGAAGCGATCGAAGGCGCCTCTCAGGCTCTAGAGCTGGTCGGTCAGAGTCGCTCTCCGGTGGTTCAGGTGGCTACGCAGCTGGAGGAGGCCGCCTCTCTGGCTTACTTCCTGGCTCAGGCTCTCAGCCTCTCAGTCGAGAAGGCTCAGTCGGTGCTAGCGGCTGAGAGCAATCGGGAGGCTCTTGAGCAAGTCTTGGAATATCTGCGATACGAGCTGGAGGTTCTTGGTGTTCGTCAGAAGATTACCAGCCAAACTCGTGAGCAGCTCAACAAAGAGCAACGAGAACAGATTCTTCGCCGCCAGCTGGAAGCGATCCAGCGAGAACTGGATGAAGATGGTGATGGTCGCGACGACGCTCAGCGAATGCGGGAGAAAGTGGCCCAGCTGGAGCTTGAGGAGGAGGTCGAGAAGGAAATTCT
This sequence comes from uncultured Burkholderiales bacterium, assembly GCA_964423525.1. Classification (GTDB taxonomy): domain Bacteria; phylum Vulcanimicrobiota; class Xenobia; order Xenobiales; family JADMJV01; genus CAYRFU01. The sequence goes on from CAYRFU010000136.1 coordinate 14,593, forward strand.
CCGCGAGATCCGTCGCCTCGAGCGAACTTCGACCAGCTCGCCCGACCATCAGATCACTCGCACTTATCTGGAGTTGGTGCTCGACTTGCCCTGGAAGGCTTCGACCGACGATCGACTGGAGCTCGACAGAGCCCGCCAGATCCTCGATGAAGATCACCACGGCCTCACAGAGATCAAAGAGCGCATACTTGAGCACCTGGCCGTCATGAAGCTCAATCCCGGTGCCAAAGCTCCGATTCTGCTTTTTGTAGGACCTCCAGGAGTCGGTAAGACTTCGCTGGGTCAATCGATCGCTCGTGCTCTCGGTCGAGAGTTCGAGCGGCTGAGCCTGGGTGGCTTGTCTGATGAGGCCGAACTCCGGGGACACCGCCGCACTTATATTGGAGCCATGCCTGGTCGCCTGATTCAGGCCCTCCGGCGAGCTGGTTCCAAGAACCCGGTCTTGATGCTGGACGAAGTCGATAAGCTCGGGCGCGGATTTCGAGGCGACCCGGCTGCGGCTCTGCTGGAGATCATCGACCCGGCCCAAAACGACAAATTTCGCGACAACTACCTCGATCTGCCTTTCGACCTGTCCAAAGTGATGTTCATCCTGACCGCCAACTCCCTTGACACCATTCCAGGGCCTTTGCTCGACCGTATGGAGGTGATCTCGGTGAGCGGCTACTCGCAGGAAGAAAAGCTCAGCATTGCCCGTCAGTATCTGGTGCCTCGGCGTCTTCGTGAAGCTGGGCTTGAAGAGGACAAAGTGGTCTTTCTCAAAGAGGCTCTCAGTTATCTGATCGCTCGTTACACCCGCGAGGCGGGGGTCCGGAATTTGGAGCGGGCCATCGAAAAACTAGCGCGCAAAATCGCCCTCCAAGTGGCTCTCGAGGACCAGGATGAAAGGACCATCGATCGCGACACGGTCCGCTCGATGTTGGGTCCCGAGAGCTTCCAGGAAGAAAAACGACGCCAGCTCACCCAGCCCGGGGTGGCCACGGGGCTGGCCTGGACCCGAGTCGGTGGAGATATTCTCTACATCGAAGCCTTGCTTTTGCCCCATGGCAAAGACCTGACCCTCACCGGTCAACTGGGCGACGTGATGAGTGAGTCTGCCCGAACCGCTCAAAGCTACATCCTTTCCAAAGCTCGAGAGTTCCGTATTCCTGAGCGCCTGGTCCGAGATGGAGGAATGCACCTTCATGTGCCAGCCGGGGCTATCCCCAAAGACGGCCCCTCGGCAGGGGTGACCATGGCCGTCTCCATGGCCTCGGTTTACACTGGCCTTGAGGCTCGACCTGACGTGGCTATGACGGGAGAGATCACTTTGACCGGTCTGGTTCTTCCGGTGGGGGGGATCAAAGAAAAGGTCTTGGCCGCCCGTCGGGCCGGAATCGACACGGTGGTTCTGCCCGCCGAAAACGAGAAAGACTTGGAAGAGCTTCCTGACCACGTTCGAAAAGAGATGACTTTCGTATTGGCCTCTCGGCTTGAAGAAGTGCTCCAGGTCGCTATTCCTGAGCTCTACCGAAGGATGGTTCGCGAGCGGGAAACGCTCTTGAGCGGCAGTTTGATGAACTGAAGCTTGCGGAACAAGGAACTGTTATGAGTTTTGTGGCTTACCAACAGTTTGACGAATATCCCCCTCAGGAGATGGCTCGCCGGGCCGCCGAGTTTTATCAGCAGATGAAGCGTCGGCGGACCGTGCGAGAGTTCTCTTCAAAAGCGGTTCCGGTGGAGGTGCTCGAGAACTGCCTGCGGGCGGCTGGCACAGCCCCCAACGGAGCCAACCATCAACCCTGGCATTTCGCGGTGGTGACTAGCCCGGAATTGAAAGCTAAGATTCGAGCCGCCGCTGAGAAAGAAGAGCACTCGTTTTACAACGAGCGCGCTCCTCAGGAGTGGCTCGATGCTTTGGCGCCCCTCGGAACTGACGAGTTTAAACCGTTCCTGGAGAATGCCCCGGCTCTGGTGGCGATCTTTGCGGAAAACTATCAGCTCGATGAGCAAGGGGAGAAGACCAAGAACTACTACGTCACCGAATCAGTAGGAATCGCCACCGGGATTCTCATCACGGCTCTTCATCACAGCGGTCTCTGCTGTCTCACCCACACTCCGAGTCCGATGGGTTTTCTGAACGAGCTGTTGGGACGGCCCAAGAACGAACGACCCTTTCTGTTGCTGGTAGTCGGCTACCCGGCTGAGGGGGTGCAGGTACCTGACATCACCAAGAAGGACTTGGCCGAGATCGCGACCTTTCACTAAACGGAAGACGGGAGGTAGGCCTAAGTCCTAGGCCTATCTCCCGTCCTCGACTATTTGGGCTCGTCTTGGAAAACGGGGGAAGGACGCAGGGCCGTGAGGTCCCAGCCCTGGTCTTCGAGGTTCTGACGAATCTCTTCTTCCATCCCAACTTCCATCTCGGGCTCTCGGCTCAAGATCCAGAGGAAGCTGCGGCTCGGGTCACCGACCACGGCCCAGTTGTAGTCGGGGTCGAGGTCGAGCACCCAGTAATCTTCGGCCAGGGCTTCGTTGGCGACCGGTGCAAAGCTGACTTTGAGCTGAGCTTTGTCAGAATCGGGCTGATAGGCGAAGCCTTCGGCCACTCGGTATTCTCCGGTGTTAGGGTCAAAACCCGTGTTGACGACCTTGACGCGGCCGTCCTCGAGGGTGTAGCTGGCTCGAGCACCTTCTGCTTCCAGTTGGAACAAGTTGGGGTAGCGGGCTACCTCGTACCAGTCGCCGAGAAATCTTTCCAACTCGAAGTTCTCATCGACCGTGGTCGGCACGGGAACCTCGTCGATCAGATTGTCGGCGGCCAGACCTACACCGGCCCCAGCCACAGCGCCGGTGGCAGCGCCAC